>JAURGT010000016.1 GCA_030833665.1 Miltoncostaeales bacterium | reverse complement strand
CTACGCCATACCGCCCGCACCTTCCTCACCCCGCCCTCGGTAAAGGCGGCCAAGGCCGTGCCGGCCGTCCGATCGGCACTCGACGCAACAAGTCCCGGCGCACTCAGCCACGCGCTTGACGAAGCGTCGAACCGCTGCCAGAGCACGTCATTCGATTCGGAGTCCGCGAACACGGCCAGTGCATCCGCACCCGGCAACGGAGCGACGGCGATGCTGCCGTTCGTCGGGTGGGCAGACCCCGAGATCGCGGTACCCATACCCCAACCCGCGAACGCAGGCACGGCCATGGCCATCAGGGAGCCCACGGCCACCGTTCCAACGGCAACCGATCGGAGAGAGAGGGGCACTTGAGTGTCTCCTTCACACTTGAGTGGGGTGGGGCGGAACGTATCTACGTGAGACCGGCCCCCGAGTGGGGGATGCCCCACAGAACAGGGCAGGGCAGATGGGGGAACCCCCACAGTGTTCTGCCATGCGCGGGGCGCGCACGACGGCGGGCCCTGAAGGGACACCCGGCGTGCGAGTCGGGATCTCCGTCATGGGGCGTGCGTCGGCGGGCCCCCCATCTCCCGGGTGGCGGCACGATACGCTGCAGCCTCGTGAAGAACGCTGGTCTTTACCTACCGGCCCTCCGGCAAGGCGTCGTCGTATTCGACGGCGGGTTGGGCACGCAGATCCAGGCACGCGACCTCACCGCCGATGACTACGGCGGCGGGGCGCTCGAGGGTGCCGTGGATTACCTGTCGATCACCCGGCCCGACGTGCTGGAGGAGATCCACCGGTCATACCTGGAAGCCGGCTCGCAGGCCGTGGAGACCAACTCGTTCCAGGCCACGGCGATCCGCCTGGAGGAGTGGCAGCGGCCTGACGGCGGCAACCTCGCGGAGTTCGTGACCGAGATCAACGTGGCCGCGGCGAGCGTGGCGCGCAAGGCGTGCGACGAGTTCGAGGCGGCCGACGGCATCCCGCGCTTCGTGATCGGCTCCATCGGCCCCACCGGAATGCTGCCCGGCACCGACGACCCGAAGCTCTCAGGGATAACGTTCGACGAACTGCCCGAGCAGATCCGCACGCAGGCCAAGGGGCTCATGACCGGCGGCGCCGACGTGCTGCTCATCGAGACCCAGCAGGACATCCTCGAGACCCGCGCCGCGATCCATGGCATCCGCCTGGCCTTCGACGACATGGGCACGAGCGTGCCGATCCAGGCGCAGGTGGCCCTCGACCAGACGGGCCGCATGCTGCTGGGAACGGACGTGGGCGCCGTCGTCACCATCCTCGAGGCCATGGGCGCCGATGTGATCGGCACCAACTGCTCGGTGGGCCCCGAGCACCTGCGCGAGCCCGTGAGCTACATGTGCGAGCACTCGAGCAAGCCCATCTCGGTGGTGCCCAACGCCGGCCTGCCGCGCAACGTGGGCGGCGTGGCGCACTACGACCTCGGGCCCGACGAGATGGCCAAGCAGATCGCCGCGATGGTGCGCGACTTCGGCCCCAACGTGGTGGGGGGCTGCTGCGGAAGCACGCCCGATCACATCCGGGCCATCGTGGCGGCGCTGAAGGACGTGACCCCCCATAAGCACCCGCCCACCGACAAGACGCCGCGAGTGGCCAGCGCCATGCGGGCGGTCGACCTCGGGCAGGAGCCCCGCCCCACCATCGTGGGCGAGCGCGTGAACACCCAGGGCAGCCGCAAGATCAAGGAGATGATCCTCGCGGACGACTACGACGGCGCGCTGGCCGTGGCCCGCGAGCAGGTGGAGTTCGGCGCGCACGTGCTGGACGTGTGCGTGGCGCTCACCGAGCGCGTCGACGAGCCAGAGCAGCTGGGGATCCTCACCAAGAAGCTCGCGATGGGCGTCGAGGCCCCGCTGATGATCGACAGCACCGAGGCCGACGCCGTAGAGGCCGCCCTCGCCACCTACCCCGGCCGGGCCATCGTCAACTCCATCAACATGGAGAACGGCCGGGTGAAGATCGACCAGGTCGTGCCGATCGTGAGGAAGCACGGCGCGGCCGTGGTGGCGCTCACCATCGATGACGAGATCGGCATGGCCAAGACGCCCGAGGAGAAGCTGGGCGTGGCGAAGAAGATCCACGACATCGTGGTGGACGAGTACGGCCTGCCGCCCGAGGCCCTCATCTTCGACGCCCTCACCTTCACGCTGGCCACCGGCGAGGAGGAATACCGCGAGTCGGGCAGGGCCACGATCGAGGGCATCCGGCTGATCAAGGAGAACCTGCCGGGCGTCTACACGAGCCTGGGAGTGAGCAACGTGTCGTTCGGGCTCGCCCCGGCCGCGCGCGCCACTCTCAACAGCGTGTTCCTGGCCCGCGCGGTGGATGCCGGGCTCGACCTCGCGATGATCAACCCCACGCACAACCGGCCGCTGGGCGAGATTCCCGCCGACGAGATCGAGCTGGCCGACGACCTCATCTTCGCCCGCCGCGACGACGCCCTCCCCCGCTTCATCGCGAAGTACGAGGGCGTGGAGGCCCAGGAGGCTCCCGACCCCACGGCGCGCTTCGAGGGCCTGCCGCCCGACGAGATCATCTTCGAGCGCATCCTGCACCGGGTGCCCGAGGGCGTGGAGGCCGACGTCGACGCCGCGCTCGACCAGCGCGGAGCTCGGGCCAACGACGAGGCCATCGAGGTGCTCAACGAGGTGCTTCTGCCCGCCATGAAGGAGGTGGGCGACCGCTTCGGCCGGGGTGAGCTGATCCTCCCCTACGTGCTGCAGAGCGCCGAGGTGATGAAGAAGAGCGTGGCCCACATCGAGCAGTACCTCGATCAGGTGGAGGGCTACACCAAGGGCACGGTGATCATGGCCACGGTGTATGGCGACGTGCACGACATCGGCAAGAACCTCGTGGGCACGATCCTCAAGAACAACGGCTACACCGTGCACGACCTTGGCCGGCAGGTGCCCGTGACGGCCATCATCGACGCCGCGGTGGAGCACAAGGCGGACGTCATCGGCGTGTCGGCGCTGCTGGTGAGCACGAGCAAGCAGATGCCGCTGCTGGTGCAGGAGCTCGCCGCGCGCGGAATGGACTACCCCGTGCTCATCGGCGGCGCGGCGATCAACCGTCAGTTCGGGCGGCGCACGCTGTTCCTCGAGGACGGGGATCCGTACGCCGGCGGGGTGTTCTACTGCAAGGACGCCTTCGACGGGCTGGCTGCGGTGGACCGCCTGCAGGACCCCGACGACCGCCCGGTGTTCCTGCAGGAGCGCCTGGACGAGGCCGCCGAGAGCGACGAGAAGGTGGCCGAGGCCAAGGCCCGTCCCCGCCCGGCCGCAGAGCCGGTGGTGCTCGACGACGCGCCCGTGCCCGAGCCGCCGTTCTGGGGCGCTGTGCGCGTGACCGACTTCGACGTCGAGGAGATGTTCGCGCGCATGGACGAGAAGTCGCTCTACAAGATGTCGTGGGGTGGCCGGGGCCAGGATGAGGCCGAGTTCGAGCGCATCGTGGCCGAGGAGTTCCTGCCGCGGCGCAAGCAGATGGAGAAGCGCTCCATCCAGGACGGCTGGATCGTGCCGCGCGGCACCTACGGGTACTTCCCCGCGAACCGCGACGGCGACGCCGTGGTGATCTTCGACCCCGAGACCGGCGACGAGGCCGCGCGCTTCGACTTCCCGCGGCAGGACGAGGGCCGGCTTCTGTGCCTTGCTGACTACCTGCGCCCCATCGACGGCGGCGTGCGCGATGTGATCGCCCTGCAGGCCGTGACCGTCGGACAGGAGGCCACCGAGTACCTGGACCGGCTGCAGGCCGAGGAGGAGTACACGGAGGCCTACTTCGCCCACGGGCTGGCAGTGGAGGCCGCCGAGGGCATGGCCGACCTGGTGCACGCGCGCATCAAGCGCGAACTGGGCCTGGGCACCGACCAGGGCCGGCGATACTCGTGGGGCTACCCCGCCTGCCCGGACATCGAGCAGCACGTCGACGTGCTGCGCCTGCTCAGCCCGCACCCGGAGGAGATGGGCATGGCCCTCACCAGCGCCTTCCAGCTCACGCCCGAGCAGAGCACCGCGGCGATCATCATGCACCACCCGCAGGCCACGTACTTCTCGGCCCGCCGCCGCAACCGCCTGCCCGAGAGCGCCTAGCCCCCGAACCCCGGTGTCAGGCACTTAACCGAGCGTCGCGCAAGGCGCGCGGCTCGGTTAAGTGCCTGACACCGGGGTCAGTCCGGGTCGCTCTGCTGCTTCGAGAGCCAGAGGCGCGCCATGCGGGTGCCCTCGCACATGGCCTCGAGCTTGGCCTCCACGATGTCCTCGGGCACCGTGGAGAGATCGGGGGCTGCCACCCATATGCTCGACGCCTGGCCTCCGCGGGCCGCGGCCAGCACCTCGCGGGCGACGTCGTTGGCGTTCTCGGCCGGGGCGTCGGCGCTGATCGGCACCACCATGGCCTCGTCCACCGTGAAGGCATAGGCACCTGAGGGCACTGGGTCATCGGTGGCCACGATGCGCGCGCCGGCCTCCACCAGCAATTCCACCGAGGCATCCCCCGGCCACGCCATCACGGGTCGGAACGGCACCGCGACGGCGGTGGTGGCCACGGCCACGGGATCGTCCACCGGCGCGCCGGTGGTGATCACGTCGAGCCCCAGCTTCTCGAGCCTCAGCGCCCAGTTGCCCGGCTGGGGCAGCGGCCCGGCGCACACCGTGGCGAGCACGGGCACGTTGATTCCGGCGGATTCGAGCTCTCCCCTGCGCACCCGGTGACGCTATCAGGGGGACGAATGGCCCTCTCCCGCGAGCGCCTTCCCCCCGGCCGCTCCGGTACCTTTCCCGGACCGCCCGGAGGTGTGCATGCCCCGTGCGGACGCGAAACCCCACCGGAGGGAATGCATGAGCAACGGCATGGGCCCTGTCGGCCTTGACGCCCACGGCATCACCACGTCGGGCACCGTCCACTGGAACCCGACGACCGAGGAGATCTACGAGCACGCGCTCCGGCGCGGCGAGGGAGAGATCTCCGCGGGCGGGCCTTTGCTGGTGAACACCGCGCCCAACACCGGGCGCTCCCCCAAGGACAAGTTCACGGTCAAGGAGCCCGGCAGCGACGACCGCGTGTGGTGGGGCCCGAACCAGCCCATCTCCCCGGAGCACAACGCGCATATCCGCAAGGACCTCAGCGCGTGGCTGTCCGACGGCCGTGAGCTTTTCGTGCTCGACGCCTTCGCCGGCGCCCACCCGGAGCACCGCCTGCCGCTCCGCCTGGTGAGCGACTCCGCCTGGCACACGCTGTTCGCGCGCACGATGTTCATCCCGGCGACGCCGGATGAGATCGCCGCGCACCAGCCGCGCGCGGTCATCCTGCACGCGCCCGAGTTCAAGGCTGACCCGGCCGTGCACGGCACCAACTCCAGCGGGTTCGTCACGCTCAACCTCACCGATCTCGAGATCCTCATCGGCGGCACCCGCTACGGCGGCGAGATCAAGAAGTCGATCTTCACGCTGATGAACGACCGGCTGCCCGAGGAGGGCATCCTCTCGATGCACTGCTCGGCCAACGTGGCCGACGATGGCCGCGTGGCCGTCTTCTTCGGACTGTCGGGCACCGGCAAGACCACGCTGAGCACAGACCCCGAGCGCCGCCTCATCGGCGACGACGAGCACGGCTGGGCCGACGACGGCGTGTTCAACATCGAGAACGGCTGCTACGCGAAGATCATCAACCTCTCGGCCGAGGCCGAGCCGGAGATCTTCGCCACCACCACGCACTTCGGCACCGTCGTGGAGAACGCCGTGGCCAACCCGGCCACGCGGGTGCTCGACCTCGACGACGACAGCATCACCGAGAACACCCGCGCGGCGTACCCGCTCACGCAGATCCCGGGCTCGGTGCCCGAGAAGCGCGCGGGTATCCCGAGCACCGTGGTGATGCTCACGGCCGACGCCTTCGGCGTGCTCCCGCCCATCGCCCGCCTCACTCCCGAGCAGGCGATGTTCCACTTCCTCTCGGGCTACACGGCCAAGCTGGCCGGCACCGAGGTGGGCGTCACCGAGCCGCAGACCACGTTCAGCACCTGCTTCGGCGCGCCGTTCCTGCCGCAGAGGCCCAACGTCTACGCGGAGATGCTCGGTGAGCGCCTCGCCAAGACCGGCGCGGTGGCCTACCTGGTGAACACCGGGTGGACCGGCGGCCAGTACGGCGTGGGCTCGCGCATGCCCATCAAGGCCACCCGCACCCTGGTGCGCGCCGCCATCAACGGCGAGCTCGACAACGCCGAGACGCGCCAGGACCCGATCTTCGGCCTGCACGTCCCCGTGAGCGTGCCGGGCGTGGACGCCGACCTGCTCGACCCGGTCAAGACCTGGCCCGACCCGTCGGCCTTCGAGGAGACCGCCAAGAAGCTGGCCGATGCCTTCCGGGAGAACTTCAAGCAGTACGAGTCGATGGTGAGCCCGGAGGTCGTGGCCGCGGGCCCGATCGCCTAGTACCGCACCGCACACCTGCTTGACCCCGGGGCCCGGGCGCACGTCGCGCCCGGGCCCCGGTCGTCTCAGGCCGCGAAGGCCCTCACCGTGGCCAGGTTGATGGCCACGGTGTCCTCCACGCGGCGCCCGTACCCCCCGGCCAGCAGCACCACCACGGGCACCCCCTGCAGTCGCATGCAGTCGCGCACCATCACGTCGCGCGCCTCGAGGCCATCCATCGTGAGGGCCAGGCGCCCAAGCCGGTCGTCCTCGTATGGGTCGGCGCCCGCGAGGAAGAAGCAGATGTCAGGGCGGCCGCGGTCGAGCGCCTCGGGCAGCAGGCGCTCGAGGGCGAGGAGGTAGGCGTCGTCGGCGGTGCCGTCGGGGAGGTCCTCCTCGATGTCGCCGGGAACGCGGCGGAAGGGGTAGTTGGCCCCTCCGTTGATCCCCGCGCACGTGGTGAGGGGATCCGGCCCGAGGATGGCGTTGGTGCCATCCCCCTGGTGCACATCGAGGTCGACGACGAGGGCACGCCCGATGGCCTCGTCGGCACGCAGCCGGCGCACGGCCACGGCAACATCGTTGAACGTGCAGAAGCCCTTGCCGGCGTCGGCGAAGGCGTGGTGCGTGCCGCCCCCGAGGTTGATGCCCGTGCCCGCGTCGAGCGCCATGGCGGCGGCAGCGAGCGTGGCGCCCACCGACCTGCGCCCGCGCTCCACCAGCTCGGGCGACCACGGCAGGCCCACGGCCTTCTGCTCGCGGTCGGTGAGGCGCCCGTGCACCACGCGGTCGAGGTACACCGGGTCGTGGGCCAGAAGCAGGTCGTCATCGGTGGCGCCGGGCGCCTCCTGCACGTCAGCGATGCCCCTCTGCTCGATGACCTCGCGCAGCATGCGGTAGCGGCCGAGGGGGAACCGATGATCCGCCGGCAACGGGTAGGTGAAGCGGTCATGCGCGAACGCACGGATCACGGCTGCGGGGACCGGCGTCCGGCGCTTCGGCCCATCAGCGGCCGTGGAACTCCGGGTCGCGCTTCTCGCGGAAGGCCCGCAGGCCCTCCTCGATGTCCTCGCTCTGGAACGCCCGCTGGCGCCAGCGCTCGGCGATCTCCCCGGCCTCGCTCGGTGCCACGCCGTCCTCGATGGCGCGGATCACCGAGCGCATGCCGGCCACCGCGATGGGGCCGTTCTCGGCCACGGCAAGGGCATCGGCCACGGCGAGGTCCACGAGCTCGAGGCGGTCGACCACCCGGTTGACGATGCCGATCTGCCGGGCGCGCTCGGCGTCGATGGGGCGTCCGGTGAGGAACAGCTCTCGCGTGGCTGGAGCGCCGGCCACGCGCACGAAGCGATGGATGCCCTCGGCGGCGTACACCCAGCCAAGCCGGGCCGGCGGCATGCCGAAGCGCGCGCCGCGGGCGGCAAGGCGCCAGTCGGCGGCCATGGCGATCTCCAGCGCCCCGCCGAATGCATTGCCGTTGAGCGCGGCGATAACCGGCACGGGGCAGCCCTCCACCGCGGCGGCGGCACGGCCGAGCAGCCGCTCGCCCGTGCGCACGGCGTCGGTGAGCGCCTCGCCATCGCGCGCCTGAAGGTCCACTCCGCCTGAGAAGTTCCGGTCGCCCGCGCCCGTGATCACCACGGCGCGGGCATCGCCCAGCGGCTCGGGCGACAGCGCCTCGGCGAGCGCCGACAGCATGGCGTCGTCGAGGCTGTTCGCCCGCGCCTCATTGGCAATGGTGACGATGGTGATGAGCCCATCGGGCTCGATCTGGATGCGCCCGGGGATTTCAGCGTTGGCCATGGACGGACTCTACGTCGCCGAACGCCGGGGGCAGCCACTTCGCGGGGACAGTCACGTCGGAATGACTGTCCTCTTTCTCATCCCACGTGGGCCAAGTGGTCCAGCATCGCGGCGGTCACGAGGTCCGGGGCCTCCTGCTGCGCCCAGTGGCTCACGCCCTCGAGCATCACCACCTCGAGCGGGCCCTCCACCTTGGTGATCGAGCGCTCGAGGAGCATCGGGCTCATGTAGGCGTCGGCGTCGGCCCAGATGATGGTGGTGGGCACCGTGATGGGCGGCAGGTCGGGCGGGGGCTTCAGCCAGTTCTCGGGCGGGATGTTGGCGCGGTAGTACTCCAGCGCGGCGGTCATCGCGCCGGGCTCGGCCAGGGCCTCCTTGAACACCCGGCGCTCCTCGGGCGGGAAAGTGTGCGGCGCAGCGGTGTCGAAGACGAAACTCTCGAGGTTGGCAGCGTCATCCTTCATCAGCCACTCCTCCGCAATTCCGGGGAACTGGAACAGCAGCATGTACCAGCTCTTCTGCTGCTGCTCGGGCACCTGCCGGCACTCGGCGCTGGCCACCGGGTGCGGCGAGTTGACGATCATCAGCGACCGCACCTTGTCGGGCATGAGGGCGGAGGTGGCCCAGCACAGGCTGCCGCCCCAGTCGTGACCCGCCAGGTGCGCGTAGCCGTGGCCCAGCGCGTTGATGAGCCCCACGACGTCACCCACCAGCTTCGGGAAGGCGTAGGCCTCGGTGCCCTCGGGCCGGTCGCTCGCGCCGTAGCCGCGCAGATCGGGCACGATGGCCCGGTAGCCGGCCTCGCCCAGCGCAACGGCCTGGTGCCGCCACGAATAGCCGATCTCAGGGAAGCCGTGCCACAGGATCACCGGCTCGCCATCGTCCGGGCCCATGAACTGAACCGACAGCATGGCGTCACCGCAGTCGACCTGCTCCCGGCGCGCGCCGGGGATATCACCGATGCTCATTGCGCCTCCGGGGTTCAGGATGCATCGAGGGTCAGGTGTCGAGCGCCGCGAGGTCGAGCATGTCGGCGACCACGCGGTCGAATCCGATGCCAGCCACCTCGGCCGCCTTGGGCAGCAGGCTGGTGTCGGTCATGCCCGGGATGGTGTTGACCTCGAGCACCCACAGGCGCCCCTCGTCGTCGAGGATGAGATCGACCCGGGCAATGCCGCGGCACTCGAGCGTGCGCGCGGCCGCGATGCTCACCGCGGCGGCGTCCTGCACGGTGGCCTCGTCGAGATCGCGCGGCGCGCGCAGCTCGGTCTCACCCGGCGTGTAGCGGGCCTCGAAGTCGTAGAAGTCATGGCCGAGGGGCACCGCCTCGATGACCGGCAGCGCCCAGGGGTCCTTGGCCATCACCACGCTCACAGCCAGCTCGCGGCCAGGCACGAAGCGCTCAACGAGCACGCGGTCGTCGAACCCCATGGCGTTCAGGATCGCCCCGCCGAGATCGCCGGGCTCGCGCACGATCGAGATGCCGAGGGCCGACCCCTGCCGCGCGGGCTTGACGCACAGCGGCAGGCCCAGCGACTGCTGGATCTCCGGCAGGGTGTCGGCCGCGCCCATCTTGCTGAAGGCCTCCTTCGAGAAGGCGTACCCATGCGGCGTCGGGATGTCCGCGCTGCGGAAGAGCGCCTTGGACACCACCTTGTCCATCGCGCGCTCGCTCGCCAGCACCCCGGAGCCGGTGTAGGGGATCTTCAGGATCTCGAGGATCTCCTGCACGGTGCCATCCTCGCCCCCGCGGCCGTGAAGCGCCACGAACGCCACCTCGGGCCGCGCCTCGCGCAGCGCCCGCACCATGTGGGCGTCGGCGTCGATGGGGATGGCCTCGTGCCCCAGGCGGCCCAAAGCGAGCTCCACGTTGGTGCCCGAGCGCAGCGATACCTCGCGCTCCAGCGACGGACCGCCCTTGAGGACGGCGACCCGGCTCAACGGCCGCCGGGGTTCAGGGCGTCATGCAGGTCGATGACATCACCGATGACCTCGCCGAGCCGACCGACGCCCTCGGTGATGACCGACTCGGGGACGCTCGAGAAGTTGAGCCGCATGCTGTTCTTGCCGCGGCCGTCGAGGAATGCACCCTCGCCCGGCACGAATGCCACCTGGCGCTCGAGCGCCTTGGCCTGCAGCGCGGTGGTGTCGATGAAATCGGGCAGCGTGGCCCACACGAACAGCCCGCCGCGCGGGCGGGTCCACGTGGCCTCCGCCGGGAACCGCGCCTCGAGCGCCTCGAGCATGGCGTCGCGCCGGCCGCGGTAGAGCTCGCACACCCGCGCCACGTGCTCGCGGTAGTCGTAGCGCTTGAGGTACTCGGTGACGAACCGTTGGTTGTAGGTACTCGAGCAGAGATCGGCGGCCTGCTTGCCGAGGTTCATCTTGCGCAGCACCTGCGGCGGCGCCACAGCCCAGCCCACGCGCATGCCCGGCGCGAGGATCTTCGAGAACGTGCCGAGGTACACCACCCAGCCCGCGCCGTCGTCGAGCTCGTACAGCGTGGGCAGCGGCTCGCCCTCGAAGCGGATCTGTCCGTAGGGGTTGTCCTCGATGATGAGCAGGCCCACCTCGTGGGCGAACTCCACCAGCTTCTCGCGCCGCTCGAGCGACATCGTCACGCCGGCGGGGTTCTGGAAGTTCGGGATGGTGTAGAGGATCTTCGGCGGGCGGCCCTCGGCCACCAGGCGCTCGTAGGCCTCCTCGAAGAGATCCTCGCGCATGCCGTCGTCGTCCATCGGCACGTGCGTCACATCGGCGCCATAGGCGGTGAAGCACGGCGCGGCACCCGGGTATGTGGGCCCCTCCGCCATCACGGTGTCGCCGCGATCGACGAACGTCCGGATGCTGAGGTCGATCGCCTGCTGCCCGCCCGTGGTGATCATGATGTCGTCGACGCGGGCGCGCGCACCCTCATCGGCCATCACCTTGGCGATCTGCTCGCGCAGCTCGCCCATGCCGTCGGTGGGACCGTATTGCAGCGACGACGCCAGGAAGTCGGTGCCGATCTCGCCGGCGATCTCGTCGTAGATCTCGCGCGGGAAGGTCTCCGTGTCGGGAAGGCCGCCGGCCAGCGAGATGATGTCGGCCTTCTCGGTGATCGCCATGAGGTCGCGCATCACCGACGAGGTGGTGCCCGACGCCAGCGCCGAGAACCGCGACTCGTACCGGGCCGCGTCAGCGGGGCCGACCTGCGGCGTCTGCGGCGGGACCGGAGCCCCTGTCCCCGTGTTGTCGGTCACGTCGCTCGTGCTCATGGGAAGGAGGGCCCGTGATGGACCCTGCCTGATGATACGCCGCGTGGGCGTTCTCACCTTCCCGGATGGGCCGATGCGGGCCGTGACATGCGCCCCGGACCGGCGCCGGGGCTCTGATAGCCTCGCCCATCGTGCCGGCTGACAAGACAACCGCGAGCGCGCGGTCTCCGTTCGCGATTCTGCGCATTCCCGATCCGCGCAAGGTGCCCCGCTCCGACTGGATGCAGTTGGTGCGGTTCCTCGCCGTGGGCGTGTCCGGCTACGTGGTCAACCTGCTGGTTTTCTGGGCCGTCACGAGCGCCGGCGCGCACTACATCCCCGCGGCCATCGTGGCCTTCGCCGTCGCCTGGACCAACAACTTCCTGCTGAACCGGCACTGGACGTTCCGGCGCGGTGACGAGGCCATGGTGGGCCAAGGGCTCCGGTACCTGCTCGTGTGCCTCGTGGCGCTGGGCGCCAACCTGGTGATCCTGCACGTGCTTGTTGACGCCGGTCTCAGCGAGATGTACGCCCAGGCCATCGCAATCATCCTGGTCACGCCGCTGAACTACCTGCTCAGCCGGCGCTGGTCCTTCCGCTAGGCGGACGGGGAGGCAACGGCGTGGCCCCCCGGCGCGCCCTCTCAGTCGCGGCCGTTGCCTGCTCCCTGGCGCTGATGCTGCCGGCCATGGGCGCGGCACAGCAGCAGCCGAGCGCGGGACTGGCCGTCACCACGCCGTCGGAGGCACTCGCCGCCGTGGACGGCGTGCTCGACGGGCTGGCAAAGGGGGCCGAGGACCTCCAGCGGCAGGCCGGGGCGAACATGGCGGCCAGCACGGGCAGCGCGTCGGGCGGCGGCGGCGAGGACAGCTCGTACGTGCCCGCCCTCTCCCGCGACGAGGCCATCGCCATCGCCGAGGCCGACCCTGAGCTGCAGGCATGGGTCTCAGACAACCCCATCCGCCGCACGGCCGCCGAGTTCCAGTCGAAGGACAAGAAGTGGAAGGTGTCGTTCGTCGGGGGCACCAAGGACGCCGAGGTGGTGGAGGCCGAGGTGTACGTGGGCGATGAGGAGGGCAACATCGCCGAGGTGCGCACCGGTCCGCAGGTGGCGTGGATGATGGCGCGCGGCTACGAGGGCGCGTTCGGACGGGCAGTGAACCGCTGGCGCGTCTGGATCCCGCTGTGCGTGGTGTTCCTGCTGGTGCTGCTGCCCATCACCCGCCCACGGAGCATCCTGTCGTGGCGCACCCTCGACCTGCTGGTGCTGCTGTCGTTCACCGCCTCGTGGGCGTTGTTCAACCAGGGCGACATCTTCACATCGGTGCCCCTGCAGTACCCGCCGCTCCTCTACCTGCTCGCGAGGATGATCTGGATCACCGTGCGCCGGGCGCGGCTGCGACGAGGGGACCCCGGTGGTGGGGACCCTGGTGACAACCCCGGTGGCAGTCACCATTCGGTGACTGTCACCCCCTCTGCGGGGCCTGCCGCCTCGCCTTCGCGCATGCCACGCACTCCGGGGCTGCCCGGATGGATGCCCACCTGGCTGCTCATCACCGTGCTGGTGGTGCTCGTCGCCCTGCGATGGGGGCTCAACGGGCTCAACAGCAACGTGATCGACGTGGGCTACGCCGGGGTGATCGGCAGCGACCTCATCCTCGACGGGCAGACGCCGTACGGGAACTTCCCCGAGGACTGCGGACAGTGCGATACCTACGGGCCGCTGAACTACATCGCCTACATCCCCTTCGAGGCGGTGATGCCCTTCACGGGCAAGTGGGATGACCTGCCGGCCGCGCACGGGGCGGCCACGCTCTTCGACGGGCTCACCCTGCTCGCCCTGCTCGTGCTCGGCTGGCGATTGGCCGGGCGGAAGATGGGCCTCACCTTCGCCATCGCGTGGGCGGCATTCCCGTTCACGGCCTTCACCCTGTCGAGCAACTCGAATGACGCGCTGATCTCGGCGTGCGTCGCGTGGGGACTCGTGCTCGCGGCGCGACCACTCGGGCGCGGCGTGATGATCGGCCTCGGGATGGCGGCAAAGATCGTGCCCGTCATCCTGATGCCGCTCTGGGCCCGGCACCCATTCCCGCGTGCAGACCGCGCGGCGGGACCCCGGCGGCTGGTGGCCTACCTCGGTGGCCTGCTCATCGCCGCGCTGCTCACCGGCTGGGTGTTGCTGCTCGACGGCACCGACGGCATACGCAGCTTCTGGTCGCGCACCGTCGGCTACCAGGCCGAGCGCGAATCACCGTTCTCCATCTGGGGCCAGCTCGAGTGGCTTCGCCCGGTGCACATCGCCATCGGCGCGCTGGTGATCGTCGGCGCCCTGATCGTGATGCGCTGGCCCCGCCGGTTGGACATCGTGCAGTGGGCCGCCATCTCGGCAGCGCTCGTGATCGGCTTCGAGTTGGTGCTCACCCACTGGTTCTACCTCTACATCCCGTGGTTCCTGCCAATGGTGATCCTCGTGGTGGTGCCGCTCTGGCCCGACCCCGAGCCCGAGCCGGCGATCCCGCCCGGCAACCGGCTCTCGAGGCTGCGGGGCCTCACGACGCGACGGTCGGCGGCGGACGCCGCGGCGGGTTCCGATGGCGGCGCCGTCGCCGGAGGCGCCACATGAGCCGCCGCGGAGACATCGAGCGCCTGCTGCCCTGGCTGCTGTCCCTGCTGGCGGTGATCGTGTGGGTGGGACCCATGCAGTGGGTGTCGGCGAGCGTTCCGCAGATCTCCGACATCCCCACCTACGAGGGCGCCTACGCGCAGATGACCGCGGGGAACCTGCCCTACCTCGACTTCACGCTCGAGTACCCGCCGGGCGCGGCGGTGATCTTCTGGGTGGCCGGGGTGCTGCCCGGCGACTACGGCGTGGGCTTCTCGTTCCTCATGATGCTGGCTCTGGTGCTCACGGTGATCCCGGTCACCCTCACCGCGCGCGCCCTGGGCCTGGGCGTGTGGCGTCAGGCGGCGGCCGGGGGCATCACGGCGTTCATCCCGCTGCTCCTCGGCGGGCTGGTGGGAACGCGCTTCGACCTGGCGCTTGCCGCGCTCATCGCGTGGCTGCTCTGGGCCGTGGTGACCGACCGCATGACGGCCGCCTGGGTCATCCTCGCGCTCGCCGTGCTCGTGAAGCTCATCCCCCTGGCGTTCATCCCCGTGCTGGCGATCGTGCACCTCCGCCGTCATGGGGGGCAGGACCTCCTGCGCAGTGCCCTCATCGGGTTCGGCGTGCTGCTCGTGCTCGCCGCGCCGGTGGCAGTACTCGCGCCGGAGGGCCTCTGGGACAGCGTGGCCTACCACCTCGACCGTCCCCTGCAGCTGGAGTCCACGGGGGCCGCGTACCTCATGGGCATGCGCCTGCTGGCCGACGTGCCGCTGGCGGTCGAGACATCCTTCGGATCCCAGGGGCTCGCGGGCGGCGCGCCCGACCTCATGGCGCTGCTGTCCACCATCGCGCTGGTGGTGCTGGTGCTGGCCATCGCCCTCACGGTGCTGCGGCTGCTCTCGGTGCAGCCCCCCTCCGCCGACTCGGCCATCTTCGTCGCGGGCATCGCCGCCACGAGCCTCGCGCTGCTGGTGGCGGGCAAGGTGCTCTCGCCGCAGTTCCTCGTGTGGATCGTCCCGTCGGCCGTGCTGATCGGCGGCCGCTTCGGCTGGGCCTCGGCCTGGGTGGCCGCGCTCGCGATGCTGCTCACCCAGGCGTACTTCCCGGGGTCGTACTGGCGACTGGTGGCGCTCCAGGATCCCGAGATGGCCCTGCTCGTGCTGCGCAACGCCGTGCTCATCGCTCTGCTCGCACTCGTGTGGCCCCGGCGCGGCATGGAAGCGCCGTTGCGCGATGCGCCATCCGGGCAGGCGCGCGGGCGCCGCACGCCGAATCCGCAGCGGTGAGCCCACTCAGGTCATCCTCCCCTGCCCGCACGGCGATGGGCGTCGGCGTGGCCGCGCTGGCCGCCGGCGCGCTGGCGGTCCTGCCCGCGGTGGCCGGGGCAACCCCCGGCCCGGGCCCCATTCCCGTGCCGGTCGGCACCGCACCCGTCACGCCCGTCACGCCCGCCGCGCCCGTGAACCCGTCCACCACTCCCGTGCAGGTGGTGGTGCAGGTGCCCACCGTGCAGGCGATCACCGTGAGGATCATCCGCGTGGACACCGGTGCGCTGGTGGGCACACTCGGCCCGGTGAACGCCATGGCGGGGCCCGCCAGCATCCCGTGGTCAGGCGGGCGCGGCCCCGGCGGCATCGGGCAGCCCGTGGCCGACGGCCAGTACCGCTTCGAGGGCGTCGCGTTCGATGGCGTCACCCTGCTGCCCACCACACCATCGGGCGTCACCGTCGACATGACCACCCCGAAGCCGGTCATCGATGCGCCCGCGCCCACGATCCCCGCGAGCAGGCGCACCTCGCTGCCGCTGCGCCCCGGCGGTGCGGACGAGGTGAGGGCCATCGTGCGCAGGCCCGGCGATGACGCCCCGCTGGCATCGGGCCCCTGGGTGGCGGCCGGCGACTCCCTGCCCCTACCCAAGGCGCTGGCCCGGCGCGGGATCATCGGCACGGTGCAGGTGACAGCCGAGGGGCGTGACGCCGCCGGCAACACCGGCACGAGCGACCCGGTCGTCTGGGCGCTGCAACCCGCGGCGGGCGCGCCGATGGTGGTCCGCCGCATCAAGACCAGGAAGCGCCTCGTGGCGCTGACCGTGGACGACGGCTACGGCGCATCGGAGTCGGTGCGCATGATCGAGGCCGCGCGCGCGGCCGGGGTGACGGTCACCTTCTGCTTCAACGCCATCAACGGGCGCGTGTGGAGCGCGTCGTTCCGCCAGTTGCTGCGCGACGCCGTGAGGGACGGCAGCCTGGAGATCTGCAACCACGGCTACGCCCACAACACGAGCGAGAGCACCAGCGCCTCGGCGGGCAAGGCCGACCTCAGCCGCAACAAGCCGTGGGACGTCATCGCCGGCGTTGCGTCGGGCCCCTTCTACCGACCACCCTACGGCGCCTTCGGACCGGGCCTGCGGGCGGCGGCCCAGGCCACCGGCTATCGATACGTCCTCATGTGGGATGTCGACACCAACGACTGGCAGGGCCCGAGCGCATCGGTGATCACACGCCGCGCGGTGGGTGGCGCGCGGGCGGGCTCGATCATCCTGATGCACACCAAGCCCAACACCGCAGCTGCCTTCCCCGACATCATCCGGGGCCTCAAGCGCAAGCGCCTCGAACCCGTGGGGCTCGGGGAGCTCTTCTCCGCCGGCCGCCCCGGCTAGGCGCGACGTGAGCCCCGGCCCGTCACTCACCCGCCGGCAGGCGATCGCGGCGGCGGGCGGCGCGCTGCTCGCGGCAACGGCGACGAGCGTTCCCGGCATCGCCATGGCAGGGCGGAAAGGGGCACGCGTGCACGTGGTGGGGGCGGGCCTTGCCGGGTTGGCATGTGCAGAGCGCCTGGCGGCAGCCGGCGTGGACGTGCGCGTGTGGGAGGCCCGCGACCGCCTGGGCGGCCGCACGCTCACCGATCTGCAACTGGTACCCGATGGCTGGGTGGAGTGTGGCGGGGAGTTCATCGACTCCGAGCACTCCGCCATGAGGCGCCTGTGCGCAGCGATGCGCGTCGGGCTGCAGGACCTCGAGGCGCTCGACATCCCGGGCCAATCGCGTGATCTGGTGGCCGGTCGCGTGCGGCGCGGCGAGTGGGCATCGGGGCCCGACGCCCGATTGGCGGCGCGTGCCGCTCGCGACCTTCGCGCGATCGGTGAGACCCGGCTCGATCGCCTGAGCGCCGCCACGTGGCTCGGCCGCGCCATCAGCGGCTGGCCAACGAGCGCATTCGCGCGCTACCGGGCGGCGCTGGTGCGGGGCGAGTATGGCGTCGATCCGGCGGCGCTCTCGGCGGCGTGGCTGGTGACCGACCTCGCGGAGGATGTCCGTGCCGCAGAGACGGGCGAGGGCACCGAGCGCTACCGCGTGGATGGCGGCACGATCCGACTTGTGTCGGCGCTCGAGCGCGCTATCGGATCCGGGCGCGTGACCCGGGGGGCGCAGGTGGCGACGATCACCTCCGCCGACGGTGAGGTGCGGCTTGCCATCAGCGCCGCGGGCGGGCGTCGCATCGAGGCCGGTGACCGCGTGGTGATCACCCTGCCGCCGCGCGTGCTGGCCAACGTGGACATGCGCCGGTCGGGCGTGCCGCGCGACGTCCTGCGCGGAATCGCGTCAATCGCGATGGGCACCAACGCCAAGCTCATCATGCCCTTCGCGCAGGCCTCCTGGGAGCACGCGGGCTGGAGCGGCGACGGCACGAGCGACACCGCGATCGGCAGCACCTGGCAGGCCACCATGGGGCAGCGCGCCGACGGCGTGGCCCTCACCATGCTGGTGGGCGGCGCGCAGGGGGCGCGCATCGCGGGCCCGGACCACGGTCCCGCGACCGCGGCGTCGGTGACCGAGCGCCTCTCCCTGGTCGACCGGGTCGCGCCCGGCACGAGCAATGCGGCACGCACGGGCGCCGTGGTGCACGCCTGGGCTCGCGACCCCCTGGCACGCGGCTCGTACTCCGCGGCGCGCCCGGGACACGACGACTCCTGGCCCGACCTCGCACGCCCCTATGGCCTCGTGCACTTCGCCGGCGAGCACGCGGACCCCGACTACTCGGGATACATGGAGGGCGCCGTGAGGTCGGGCCAGCGCGCCGCGCGACAGGTGCTCGCGCGGCTCTAGCCGATCTACCCCGGAGGGGGAGCCTGCTTCACGCGACCCCAGAGGGGGGCGAGGCGCGCAAGGTCGTGCGTGGGCAGCACGCCGTCGCGAAGCGGGGGGTGCCCGTCGACCATGCGGGACAGGGCGCGCCCTGTCCGGGCCTCCCATGGCGCAGCATCGCGCGCGAGGGCGCGCCCCGTGGCCTCGGGCGGCAGCGGGCGGTCGCTGGCGAGCAGCAGCAGGTTTCCCGAGGTGCGGTGCTCCAGCACCGCGGGCTCGGCCAGCAACGCCACCGAGGCGTATTCGTCCGCCATCCCGGCGGCCACGGCGCGGGCCAGGCCCAGGGATTCGACGTCGATGAGGTTCATCGCGTGCAGGCCCCCGGGGCGCAGAACGCGGTGCACCTCAGCGATGAACTCCGCCGTCGAGAGCGCATGCGGCACCAGGAGCCCGATGAAGGCATCCACCACGACCAGGTCGAGCGCGTCGTCGGGCAGGTGGGCGATCGCCGGCCGCCCATCGCCCACCCGGACCTCGAGCCGCGGCACATCATCGAGCATCAGGTGGTCGCGCGATGCCTGCACCACCCCGGCGTCGCGCTCCACCACTGTCACGCGGGCGCGGCGGCGCGTGGCCACGAGGTAGCGGGCCAGCGTGCATGGCCCCCCGCCTACCTGCAGCGCCTCGAGGGAATCACGCGCCGGGAACATTGCGTCGATCACGCCCACAAGGTGGCGCAGGTACTCGAAGCGAATGCGCGTGGGGTCGACCAGATCCACATGGCTGGCCTCCACCCCGTCCATGAGCAGCAGTCGCCCCCCGGGATGCTCGGCATCGCGATCGGCCCGTATCTCGATCGTCACGTAATCCGCAACGATCGGATACGCCGGTGCCGGAGGAGCCCTCATAGGCGCATTGTGGCGGGAGGCCCGCCTGTGGCAAAGGCGCCGGCCACCGCGGCACCTACCGCTCCGGATCCAGCCGCCGCTCAGGTAAGCAGCACGCCTCCGTCCACCACGATCTGCGCGCCGGTGACGTAGGTGGACAGGTCGGAGGCCAGGAAGAGCACCGCTCGGGCGATGTCATCGGGGTCGCCCATGCGGCCCTCGGGGATTCGGGCGCTGAATGCCGCCACGGCCTCGGCAGATCCGGCACCCATCTCCTCCACGCCCGGCGTGAGCACCCCACCCGGCGCCACGGCGTTCACGCGGATGCCGTGGGGGGCCAGCTCAAGTGCCACGTTCTTCGTGAAGCCCCACACCGCATGCTTCGACGCGTCGTAGTGCGCGAGCCCGACCATCGAGGGGTGCAGGGCGTCGATCGACGTGACGTTGATGATCGCGCCCGCGCGGCCCTGCTCCACCATCGCGGCCGCCGCCTCGCGAGTGCACAGGAACACGCCGCGCAGATTCACCGCCATCACCCTGTCGAACACGGCGGTCTCCATGCCGAGCACGGGGCACGGGGGAAAGATGCCGGCGTTGTTCGCAACCACGTCGATCCCGCCAAGCTCATCAGTGCACGCGCGCACCAGCGACTTGACCGCGGCCTCGTCGGACACATCAGCGGCCACCGCGAGGGCCGTGCCGCCCCCATCGCGGATCTCGGCGGCCACCGACTCCGCGGTATCTGCCTCCAGATCGGACACCGCCACGGCTGCGCCGGCATCGGCGAGCCGCAGTGCGATGGCGCGTCCGATGCCCCTACCAGACCCGGTGACCAGCGCCACCTTCCCCTTCAGTGAGATGAGCTCGGGCAGGGGCGGGCGATCGGCCATGGGCGAGTCCTACCAAACGCCGACCCCCGGCGCGTTGCCGGGGGTCGGGCGGAACCACGGGGCGGCGCGCAGCGCCGGAATCCGTCACACGTTGATGGAGTCCCGATTCCCCGAGATCTCGGTGATCAGCTCGCCCATGACGTCCTTGGCGTCGCCGAACACCATGAGGGTCTTCTCGTTGAAGAAGAGCTCGTTCTCAACCCCGGCGAAGCCCGGGCGCATCGATCGCTTGACCACCATCACCGACGCCGCCTTGTCGACGTCGAGGATCGGCATGCCGTAGATGGGGCTCTTCTGGTCGTGACGGGCGGCCGGGTTGACCACGTCGTTCGCGCCCAGCACGAGCACCACGTCCACCTGCGGGAACTCGGGGTTGATCTCCTCCATGTCGATCAGCTGCTCGTACGGCACGTTGGCCTCGGCGAGGAGCACGTTCATGTGCCCCGGCATGCGGCCGGCCACCGGATGGATGGCGTACTTGACCTCCACGCCTTCCTTCTCGAGCGTGTCCGCGAGTTCGCGCACCTTGTGCTGCGCCTGCGCCACCGCCATGCCGTAGCCCGGCACGATCACCACGAGGCGGGAGTTCTTCAGGATGTCCCCGGCCTCATCGAATGAGGCGCTGCGGATGGAGCCAGCCTCCTGGTCGCTCCACTCGGCCTCGGTGGCCCCGAATGCCCCGAAGAGGACGTTCCGGAACGACCGGTTCATGGCGCGGCACATGATGATCGAGAGGATGAGCCCCGACATGCCGTCGAGGGCACCCGCCACGATCAGCAGGTTGTTCTCGAGCACGAATCCGAGGAGCGCGGCTGCGATGCCGGCGTAGGAGTTCAGGAGCGCGATGACCGTGGGCATGTCGGCGCCGCCGATCGGGATGATGAGCAGCACCCCGAAGGCCAGTCCGGCCACGATGATGACCGGGATCGCCCACACCTGCGACGGGTCGACGGCGAGGATGACCACCATCAGGACCGCGAGGCCCAGCACGGCGAAGTTGAGGGTCTTCTGCAGCGGGAAGACGATGGGCCGCTGCGCGAGCCACTTGACCTCCTGCAGCTTCCCGGCCGCCATGAGCGAGCCGGTGAAGACGAGGGCACCCAGCGTGATCTCGATGCCGAGCACCGCCATCACGAACCAGTTGATGTCGGGCGTGGCGTCGTAGTACTTGGCGATACCCACGAGGCCCGCGGCGAGGGCGCCGAATGCGTGCGACAGCGCGATTCGCTGCGGCATGGCGGTCATGGGCACGAGCAGGCCCAGCGGCACGCCGATGGCGGCACCGATGAGCATCGCGACCGCGATGTAGATGTAGCCGGTGGTGGTGATGACCGGCAGCAGCAGCGTGCCGATGATCGCGAGGACGAAGCCGATCTCGCCGGCAAAGATTCCCTTGCGGGCGGTCTTGGCGTCGGACATCCACTTCAGCGACAGCACGAAGCCGATCGCGCCCACCAGGTAGAACAGGCTGATGAGGATGTACAGGCCGGTGTCGGTGCTGGGGTCCGGGAAGAACGACGTTGCCATCGGGAGGAGTTCGGTCACGACGACGCCTCCGCCTCAGCCGCCTCGGGCTTCTTGGGCTTCTCCCGCGGCTTGAACATCTTCAGCATCTTGTCGGTGATGAGGAATCCGCCGACCACGTTGATCATCGAGGCGATCACGGCCACAAAGCCGAGGATCGTCGTGTACGCGGTGTACTGGCCGCCCAGCACCACGATGGAGCCCACCAGGGAGATCGCCGAGAGGGCGTTGGTGAGCGCCATGAGCGGGGTGTGCAGCAGGCGCGGGACGCGACGGATCGTCTCGAAGCCGAGGAATCCGGCCAGGGCGAACACGAAGAGCCCCGTCATGATGAACTCGACGCTGACGTTCACTTGGCGGCCTCCTCAGCAGCCGGGGTTTCCTCGGACTCGGGCTCGGGGTCCGGCGCAGGAGGCTCCGGCTCGGGCAGCTTCTCCATGCCAAGGGCCTCGCGCACGCGGTTGTTCACCACGTCGCCGCCCTTGGCCACGACGCTCTCCTTGATGACGTCGTCGTCCACGCCCACGTCCACCGCGCCGTCGACGACCATGAGGGTCACGAAGTTGGCGACGTTCTTGCCGAAGAGCTGGCTCGAGTGCACCGGGATGGTGCCCGGCAGGTTGACCACGCCGATCACCTGAACGCCGTCCACGTCGATGGTCTCGCCGGCGACGGTGGGCTCGCAGTTGCCGCCCTGCTCGGCGGCGAGGTCGACGATCACCGAGCCCGGGGCCATCTGCTTCACCATCTCGGTGGTGACGATGACCGGGGCGGTGCTGCCCTGTACCTGCGCGGTGGTGATGACCACGTCGCTGCCGGCGACGGTCTTGGCCATGAGCTCCTGCTGCTTGCGGATGGTGTCCTCGGAGAGCTGCTTGGCGTAGCCGCCGGAGCCCTCCTCCTGGCCGGTCTCGAGCGGAAGCTCCACGAACCGGGCGCCGAGCGACTCGACCTCCTCGCGTGCGGCGGGGCGTACGTCGTAGGCCTCGACGAGCGCGCCGAGGCGGCGCGAGTTGGCGATGGCCGCGAGGCCCGCCACGCCGGCTCCGATCACGAACACCTTTGCGGGGGCGATGGTGCCGGCCGCCGTGGTGAGAAGCGGGAACATGCGGGGCAGCTTGTCGGCCGCGATGATCACGGCCTTGTAGCCCGCCACTGCCGCCTGCGAGGACAGGATGTCCATCGACTGCGCGCGCGTGGTGCGCGGCACGAGCTCAAGGGCGAACAACGTGGCGCCCGTGGCGCCGACTGCGTTCACCAGCTCGGGCCGCGCGAACGGCGCGACCGAGCCCACCACCACTTGGCCCTGCCGCAGCTTGCCCAGATCGCTGCACGATGCGTCGCCGTCCATGACGTTCACCTGCACCAGGACGTCGGCGCCGAAGGCGTCGTCGCGGGTGCCGATGCGCGCGCCGCGATCGGTGAACGCGGCGTCCGGGTAGCCGGCCGCGTCACCCGCGCCCGACTCGACGATGATCTCGAAGCCCGCCTTGGTCAGCTGGGGAAGCGCGGTCGGGGAGAGCGCGACGCGGGTCTCACCCGCCCGGTTCTCTCGCGGTACCCCGATGACCATGCGCAGCGTGTCGGTTGTTGCCATCTCGCTCTTCTGGTCGGTCCCGAGCCCCGAGCGCGCTAGTGGCGCGCCACCTGATGCGGCGTAAACGGAGTTGGTGTCGGGCGGTGGTTCATGGACGCGTCACGCAGGAACCCGGGTGCGGCAAGACGCGCGCTGACCCGGGAGGATGGGGATTGGTACATGACCGCAACCGGGTATGCAACGTGCGAGCCCGCGCCGCGGGACAGGGGTCCCGGTGGTGGTGGTGGCTCACCGCCCGGCGGCGTCCAGCCGGGCGAACTCATCATCTGTCAACCCGAGGCCCAGGGCGCCCATCATCTCGTCCACCTGGGCCACGCTCGTGGCGCTCGCGATGGGGCTCACCACTCCCGGGTACCCCATGAGCCAGGCCAGCGCCACCTGCCCGGGAGTGGCTCCGTGGGCCGCCGCCACCTCGTCGAGCACGGCCAGCATTGCCCAACCGCGGTCGTTGAGGTAGGCCTGCGAGATGCCCCCGGCGCGGGGCGTCTGCGGCAGGTCCTCGCCGGGCCGGTACTTGCCGGTGAGGAAGCCGCGGGCGAGCGTGAAGTAGGGCGCGACTCCGATGTGCTCGCGCACGCAGATGTCCTCGCCGTCGCCCTGGTAGTCAGCCCGCTCGAGCAGGTTGAAGTGCGGCTGGAAGCCCTCGAAGCGCGCGAGGCCCTCAGACTCGGCCACATCGAGCGCCTCGGCGAGCCGTCCGGGTGAGTAGTTGGATGCCGCAAGGAACCTGACGACCCCCTCCTGCTTGAGCTCATCGAGGTTGCGCAGCGCGTCAGCCAGGGGAATGGCCGGGTCGTCCTGATGCGCGTAGTAGAGATCGACGGTGTCGACTCCAAGCCGCTCGAGCGACCCCTCGATGCCAGCGCGCACGTTCTCCCTGTCGAGTCCGGCGCGCATGTGTGGGTCGCCCGGGTAGCCAACCTTGGTGGCGATCACCAGGTCGTCGGGGCGCCCGCGCGAGGCCAGCCAGCGGCCGATGATGGCCTCCGACTCACCGCCCTGGTTTCCCGGAACCCAGGTGGAGTACACGGTCGCGGTGTCGATGAAGTTCCCGCCGGCGCCGACATAGGCGTCGAGCACGGCAAAGGAGGTCTCCTCGTCGCAGGTCCACCCGAACACGTTGGTGCCGAGGCAGATGGGCGAGACGTCGAGGTCGGTCGATCCGAAGCGGCGGCGTTCTGGCATGACGGGAACCTACTCGCTGGCGCGACGCGAAAACCGCAGATAGTGACGAAACGGACATGTTGCGACCGTGCCACGCACATGCCCGTTCCTCTTGAAATTCCTGCGGGACGCGCGACCATTGGGCCCATGGAAATCCGCAATCAGGGCATCGATGAGCACGCAGTGGTGGTGGCGCTGACCACCGAGCACCTTCGTGCGATCGAGGCAGCTCTCGATCTCGCGAGGGCGGTCGAGCACGGTGAGATCGCCGTGAGCGACCCCGATGAGCTCGGCCAGGCGAGCGTGGCCGCCGAGGGGCTGTCCCAGATCGCCCGCCTCACCACCACGAGCGCCTAGGCGCTGGATACGCGAGGGGCCCGGTCTCCCGGGCCCCGCCCTACAGCGTCACGCAATGCACAGAGGACGTCCTACTTGGACGACCAGCCCTGGGCCGAGTGGCTGCCATCGCAGAACGGCTTGTTCGCGCTCAACCCGCACCTGCACAGCGCGATCGTGGGGTTGAGGTCCGTGAATGGCTGACCGTCCTCACCGGTGAGCGTGAAGTCGCCGCTCACGAGGATCGGCCCATTCTCCTTGAGGCTTATCTCTGCTTTGTCTGCCATGGGGTCTCCCTTCGAGGTACTTGCATGAGCAAGGAGAGGATACCGGGCAGGGCACCTCCCGAGATCGGTGTACGGGCCAATCCGATCGCCCGGGGTGCGCCGGCACCCGATGACCCCGGACCGGGCACCGACTAGCGTGCCCGCGATGGAGTCGACACACAGCCCCGCTCCCCCCGCCGCGGGGTCGAAGGGAGCCCGCATCTGGGCGCTCGTGCTCACGGGCATCGGGCTCTTCATGGTGACCCTCGACAACCTGGTGGTCACCACCGCGCTGCCGGTGATCCGCGTCGACCTCGGCGCATCGGTGGAGACCCTCGGCTGGGTGGTCAACGCGTACACGCTGGCGTTCTCGGTGCTGCTGCTCACCGGCGCGGCGCTGGGCGACCGCTTCGGGCGGCGCCGGGTATTCGCGGCCGGCCTGCTCATCTTCGCCATCGCATCCGCGGGCTGCGCGCTTGCACCCAGCATCGAGTGGCTCATCTTCTTCCGCGCGCTCCAGGGGCTCGGTGCCGCACCGGTGCTGCCGCTGTCGCTCACGCTGCTCGCCGACGCCTTCCCGCCGGGAAAGCGCGGGTTCGCGATCGGCATCTGGTCGGGAATCTCTGGACTTGCCGTCGCGGCCGGCCCGGTGATCGGCGGCGTCATCGTCGACGGCATCTCATGGCACTGGATCTTCTGGGTGAACGTGCCCATCGGCATCGTGGCCGCGGGACTCACGCTGTGGAAGCTGCGCGAGTCGTACGGCCCCGACACCGGGCTCGACCTCCTGGGAATGCTGCTCGCGGGCATCGGCGTGTTCGGCATCGTCTACGGAATCGTGCGCGGCAACGAGGCCGGGTGGGGATCGCCGGAGATCCTCGGCACCCTGCTCGGGGGCGTGGCGTTCATCGTGGCCTTCGTCTGGTGGGAGTCGCGCGCCCCGCACCCGATGCTGCCGCTCAAGTTCTTCCGCAACCGGGGGCTCAACGTGGCCAATGCCGCATCGGTATGCCTCTACTTCGGCCTGTTCGGCGCGGTGTTCTTCCTGGCCCAGTTCCTGCAGACCGTGCAGGGCGACAGCCCCACCGAGGCCGGGCTCAAGGTGCTGCCCTGGACGATCATGCCGATGTTCATCGCGCCGCTCGCCGGGCTCTTCAGCGACCGCATCGGGGCCCGGCCCTTCATGGTGGCCGGCCTGTTCATCATGTCCGGGGCATTTCTCTGGATGGGTCTGGTCATCACGCCCGACATCTCATACCTCGGCCTGTTCGGCGGCTTCCTGCTCGCGGGCTTCGGCATGTCGATGGTCTTCGCGCCGGTGTCCAACCTCCTCGTGCAGTCAGTGCCCCAGGTGGACATCGGCAAGGCATCGGGCACCAACAACACCGTCCGCGAGATCGGCGGCGCCATGGGCATCGCCGTCATGACGGCCATCTTCACCGCGAGCGGGTCCTACGACAGCGGGCAGGCCTACGTTGACGGCCTCAACCCCGCGGTGCTCGTGGCGGCCGGGGTTCTGCTCGCCGGGGCGATCATCTCGCTTGCGGCTCCGCGGCTGCTCGGTGCGAAGCCGGATGGCGTGGCCGCGCACTGATGCGGCTCAGCGACCGCGGGGCCGGCGCCGCTTCCTAGTAGGGGAGTTCCCGGGGCAGCAACCGGTCGACGATATCCCCGGCGAGATCCGGTTGCAGCGGATCGACGGCCATCGGCTGGCCCGCGGATGAGCGCGCCATGGCATCGGGCAGGTCGAGCCAGACTGCGAAGGGCGAAAGAGTGGACTGGAAGATGAACCGGCCCGCGGTGAGGTCGGTGGCCGAGACCCACCATGTGGGGTAGGTGCCGAAGGGCTCCGAAGGGGCTCCGAAGGGCACCGACATCGAGCGGGCCACGCTCACCGCACCAGCGAGTGCCTCATCGGCATCCGCGGGCTCGGGGAGGTGATCGAGGAAGTACGTGCCGCGCACGAACCGCGAGATGGGGTCGACGTCGCCGGGAAGCGCGTCGGCACCCCCGAACGGCGCGTATCGAGACAGACAGGCGAGCTGCATATCGAGCGGCGGGTCGTTGGTGACCACCCGGGCCTCGGCGCCCTCATGCACGACGACCCCGCCCGGCAGCACCTCGACGACTGCTGCATCGCCATGACGATCCTCCACCGCGAGATGCATGCCGAATGAGGTCCCGCGCATCGGCGCATCGACGATGCGCACCGAGTCGAGCGACGCCAGCACCTCGCCCACGGTCGCGCAGGTATCGAGAGCCCACTGCGCCCACATCACGTTCCCCAGCGCGGGGCGGTGGTCGGGTGCCTCCCACTCCGAATCCTCGAGATAGAGCACGTGCGCCGCGAGGCCGGCGTCATTCACGCCCTCCGATGTGACCGCATCCCACCCGCTCACGACAAGCGATGCGTGGCGCGAGGTCCACTCCAGGGCGTCGGCGCCGGGGGCGCCCCGGCGGGCGAGCCCGGCGGGCAGGGCCCAGATCACTGGCTCGTCGCTCACGTACCAGTCGACGGTGCGACATGCCACGCGCACGCCTGATGCGGTGGACAGGAAGATCCGTGAACACATGGTCGGGCTCCGTTCCTAGGCGCTCGCGGCCGGAGCCGCCCCGCCGCCACTTGCGGGGCCCGTGCCGCCGCCGGCCTCTGCGGCGTCGTCGTCGGCCTGCCAGCGCTTGATCGACTTGCGCAGGAACCAGTATTGCCACATGCCCCAGACGATCTGGGTGCCGAGGGCCACCCCGGTCCACACCAGCACACCGGCGGTGGCGGAGTGCACGTCCATGCCGCCGGCCACCAGTACGGCGATGGCGAGCCCCTGCACGCCCCCGATCCCCCCCGGCAGCGGCACCAGCGAGCCGACCTGCCCGATGAAGTAGGCCATGAGCATCACGGGCAGCGCGATCGGCTCGGTGACCGACGCGATGCCCAGGTAGAAGGCCACGAAGTCGAAGCCCGGATTGGCGAGCATGCCCGTGATCGCGGCGGGGCGGCGGATGGTGCGGACGGCGTCGTACGCCCCGGGCGGCAGGCGGTCGCCGACCTCCCGGATCAGCGTGCGCGTCTTGGCGAAGCGCCCGGTGAGCTTCTCCTGCGTGTCCTCGTCGGGGGGGACGAAGGTCTTGCCCTTGCGGGCGAAGAGCAGGATCGCGATCACCACCGCGGCGGCGATGGCGGCGGGGATCCACGTGATCGCCGGGTGCAGGTCGCCGCTCACGAGTCCCGCTCCGATAGCCACGCCGAGCAGCATGATCATCACGGTCATCACGGTGTTCGAGAGGATCAGGAACGCGGTGGTGGTGCGCGAGATCTGCGCGGCGTTGAACCCCGCGCGCGCGAGGGCCCAGAACTGCACGGCGAAGCCCGTGGCTCCCCCGCCGGGCAGGGTGTCGCCGAGGGCCAGGCGCGAGGTGGTGAGCTGCATGCTCTCCTTGAGCGAGAGCGGGCGAGCGGGGGTGTCGCTGCCCTGCGAGAGCATGCGCGCGGCGGCGCCGTAGACGGCCCAGAACAGCAGCACGTACCCGGCAATCGAGAGGATCTCGAAGGGCACGGCCAGCGCCACCAGCTTGGGATCTCCCGCCTCGACATCGGCCCAGATCTTCGGCACCAGCTTGACGACGAAGAAGATGATGATGAGGAAGACCGCGTAGGTGATGACGCGCTTGAGCAGTCCCTTGAGCGCGGCGCTGTCCATGTGGCGCCAGGCCTTGGGATCGCTGTGCTTGCCCCGGATGCGCTGGGGGATGAAGCGCGTGAGATGCGACACCCGCGTGACCCTACCCCACGCGCTTCCGGTGCATCTGCGAGGATCGCCCCGATGGCGCCCCCACTGCCCACATGAGCAGCGCGGCCGACGGCGAGCGGCGCGCGCGGTCCGGGCTGGCCTTCGCATCCGTGGCGCACGACGGAGCCGGCGCGCCGTGAGGTGGCCCACCCGGCGCCCCGCCATGAGGAAGCGCGTGCGCCCCACGCGTCCGCTGCTGCTCGCCTTCCTCGGCGTCATCGCCGTGGGCACCGTGCTGCTCATGCTGCCCATCAGCAGCACCGGGGGCGGAGCAGCTCCGTTCGGCGACGCCGTGTTCACGGCCGCGAGCGCCGTGACGGTGACCGGCCTCACGGTGGTCGACACCGCCACGTACTGGACGGGCTTCGGCGAGGCGGTGCTGCTGGTCCTCATGCAGCTGGGTGGCCTGGGCATCATGACCTTCACCGCCCTGCTCGTGGTGATCATCGGCGGGCGGCTCGGCATGCGGCGCCGGCAGGCGGCCCAGGCCGAGCAGGGCATCCTCGACCCGGGCGAGATCAAGCGCGTGATCATCGGGGTGGCGATCCTGTCGGCCACCATCGAGGCCGTGCTGGCCCTCGTCCTCTTCGCGCGCTTCGCATCCCTCGACGTCAGCCCGGGCTCCGCGGCGTGGGAAGCCCTCTTCCAGGCGGTGAGCGCCTTCAACGGCGCCGGCTTCAGCCTCTTCACGGACAGCCTGGCGCGCTTCCAGGGTGATGTCGTCGTGCTCGGGACGATCGCGATCGGCATCATCGCCGGGGGACTCGGGGTTCCCGTGTGGGCCGACCTCACGCGCCGGCGGCGCATGGGGCTGTCGCGTCTGCGCTGGTCGCTGCATACGCGCCTCACGCTGCTGGGCACGGCGATACTGCTCGGGCTGGGGTTCGTGATCATCACGATCTTCGAGTGGACCAACCCCGCCACCCTCGGCGCCATGCCCGAGGGCGAGCGCCTGCTCAACGGGGCCTTCCAGGCGGTCACCCCCCGCTCGGCGGGCCTCTCCACCGTGAACTACGGGGACATGCGGGAGGAGACGCTCTTCTTCACCGACTTCCTCATGCTCATCGGCGGCGGCAGCGTGTCGCCGGCCGGTGGAATCAAGGTCACCACCATGCTCGTGCTCGCCCTGGCCACCGTGGCATCGCTTCGCGGCGCAGGCGACGTGCAGTTCATGGGACGCCGGCTGCCGTCCGCGGCGATCAGGCAGGCGCTTTCGGTCACGGTCATCTTCGCCAGCTCGATCCTCGTGGGCACCATCGCACTGCTCATCGCGTCCGATGTCGGCCTGAATGCCGCGTTGTTCGAGGTGACGTCGGCCTTCACCACGACGGGCCTCTCGACCGGCATCACCGGCTCGCTGCCGGGCGTGGCCGAAGGCATACTGATCGTGCTCATGGTGGTCGGACGCCTCGCGCCCCAATTGCTCGGCGCCGCGCTCGTCCTCCGCGAGACGGGAACCACGTACCGCTACCCCGAGGAAAGGCCGATCGTTGGCTAGCAGGTCGGAGATCATGATCGTGGGGCTGGGCCGCTTCGGATCGGCGGCCGCGATGAGCCTGATGGAGTTGGGGCAGGACGTCGTCGGCGTCGACTCCGACGAGAAGCTCGTACAGCGGCACGCCCCCATGCTCGCCGAGGCCGTGCAGGTGGACGCCACCGACATCGACGCCATGCAACTGATCGGCGCGGAGGAGGTGCAAACCGCGGTCGTGGCCATCGGCAACGACATCGAGGCGAGCATCCTGGCCGCATCGGTGCTGCTCGAGCTCGGCGTGCCGCGCGTGTGGGCCAAGGCCGTGAGCGACCGCCACGGGCGTATCCTCGAGCGGCTGGGGGTGCACCGCGTGGTGTTCCCGGAGCGCGACATGGGCGACCGGGTGGCACACGGCCTCGTGGGCCTCACCCTCGATTTCGTGCTGATCGGCGCCGACTTCGCGATGGCTGAGACCACCGCGCCCAAGGAGGCCCTCGGCCGCACCCTCGCGGATGTCGGCCTGCGCAGCAGGTACGACGTCACCGTCGTGTGCACCAAGGCACCGGGGGGGCGCTTCACCCTCACCGGGCCCGACACCGTGCTGCACGGTGATGACGTCCTGCTGGTCATCGGCGAGAAGGAGAATGTCGAGAGGTTCTCGCGCCTCGAGTAGGCGGGTGCCGGGCCGCGACCTACGGGGTATCGGTCAGGTCAGTGGCGGAAGCGTCCCCACGGCTGCGCCCGGGCCACGGGCCACCGGCCGCTTGCGCGCCAGGAGCATGAGCACGCCGGCGCCCCCCAGCAGCAGCAGCGCGATGATCGGCGCGAGCACCGTGAGCTGGCGCACCGTGGGCACCTGGGTGAGCGCGCCGCCGATGTCCTCGAAGATGCGCACCAGATCCTCGGTGGACGTGGTCTGCGCGAATACCCCGCCGGTCTGCGTCGCCATGGTGGCCAGGGTCTCCGGTGGCGGCGGTCGGTCGGGCCTGCCGGGGTCGTTGCCCAGCATCACGGTGTAGAGCGGCACCCGCTTGTCGCGGGCGCGCTGGGTGGCCTCCTCCGGCGTGATCCCGACGTTGCCCGCGCCGTCGGTGAGCACCAGCACGCGACCGGCCGACTGCTGCGGCGTGGGCGGCAGCGGCTCGAGCACCCCGGCGCCGCTCAACGCGCCGAGGCTCGCCACGACGGCCGAGCCAAGGGCCGTGCCCTCCTTCACCTCGAGGCCGTCAAGCGCCGCGCGCACGGCGGGCCGGTCGAGCGTTGGCGCCACGCGCACTATGGCCCGGTCATCGAAGGTGGCGACGCCGATCAGGGCCTCGTCGGGCGCCGCGTCGAGGAACCTGTTGGCGGCCTCCTTCGCCGCCTCGAGGCGCGTCGGCTGCAGATCGGTCTTCTGCATGCTGTTCGAGGTGTCGATGGCGAGCATCACGGCGCCCTGGCGGCGCTCCTCGGTGGTGTCCACGGCCGGTCGCGCCAGGGCGATGGGTCCCATGGCGGCCGCGAGGATGGCCAGCCCGAGGGCTACGCGGCGGAGCATGCGGCCGCGCGCATCGGCGCCGATGGCCATCACGCGCGGGTCGGCGAACGCCCTGGCGGCCTCCCCGCGCTGGCGCTCCCACACCACGGCGAGGGCCACGAGCCCGGGCACGATGAGCAGCGCCCACAGCCACATCGGCGAGAGGAAGGTCAAAGCCGCGGCCCCACGCGCCACGCCGCCACGCCGGCGAGCATCAGCAGCAGCGCCGCGATGGCCGTGGGCCACGCCGTGGCCTCGCTCATGATGGTCTTGGTGCCCACGAACGTGCCGAGGTCCTCGTACACGGTGCGCACCGACTCGGCGTCCTTGCTCTCGAAGGCCTCGCCCCCGGTGATCTCCGCAACGGCCGCGAGCGACGCCGGGTCGGGCGGCACCGCGCGGCCGTCGGGCAGCACGCCCTCTGCCGTTCCGAGCGCCACGGTGTACACCGGCACGCCGGCTTCCTTGGCCACCTGCGCGGCGTCCTGCGGCATGGTGCCCACGGTGTTGGCGCCATCGGAAAGCAGCAGCACCCGGGCGCTTCTCAGCTTCTCGGCCCCCGGCTGCGTGGAGCGGATCGCCTCCACCGACGAGATGATCGCCTCGCCCGACGCCGTTGCGCCATCGGCCACGAGGGAGTCGACCGAGCGCTTGAACGCCTCGCGGTCGGTGGACGGCGGCAGCAGCACGTCGGCCTGCCCGTTGAAGGCCACAAGGCCCACCTGGAACTGCCGGGGTACGCGCTCCGCGAAGGTCTTGGCGGCGTCCTGCGCGGCGCGCAGGCGATAGGGCGACACATCATCGGCGGCCATCGAGCCGGAGACGTCGATGGCGAGCATGATGGTGCCCTCCTCGCGCGGCACGCTGGTGACCGACTCCGGGCGCGCGAGCGCCACGGTGAAGGCGATGAGGGCGAGCACGAGGAGGGAGCCCGGCAGCCAACGGGTCCACCGGCGCTTCGGCGCGGCAAACGCCACAAGGTCGAGGTCGGCGAACGGCACGGCCGCGCGCCGGGAGCCGCGGCGCTCGCGCAGCATCCACCAGGCAACCCCCGCACACAGCGGGATGAGCAGCAGCAGGGCCCAGGGGCTCGCGAAGCTGACCATGCTCAGACGGCCCTCCGGGCGGGGCGGGCCGTGCCGAGCGCGCGGGCGAGGTCGAGCAGCCAGTCGCGGCCGGGCTCCATCACCACATATCGCGCACCCGTGCGGGCGATCATGCCGCGGCGGCGGCGCTCGGCATCGTCCACCGCGGCGGCGAAGCGCTCCTGGAACCGCGGGTCCGAGGTGTCCACGAGCAGGGTGCGGCCCGTCTCGACATCACGCAGCGGGATCACCCCGACCGGCGGGATCTCCCGCTCGCGCCGGTCGCGGATCTCCACCACGATCACATCGTGCTTGCGACCGAGTCCCCCGATGGCGCGCTCGAGACCCTCGGCCCAGGGCATGTCGCTGATGATCACCACCATGCCGCGATGGCGCGCCACGCGGCCCACCAGGCTCACGGCGCGGGCCAGGTCGGTGCGGCCTTCGCCGTGAGGCACCACCGACTCCACGGCGGCCACGGCGTCAATCAGCCCGCGGCGGTCGCCGCGCGGCGCGTGCACCAGGTCGAGGTCGCCGCCGGTGGTCACCGCGAGGCCCAGCCGATCGCCGCGCCGTCGCAGCACCACGCCGAGCGCCGCCACCACCTCGCGTGCCTGGTCGATCTTCGTGCCGCCGTGCGTGCCGAAGGCCATCGACGGCGACATGTCCACCAGCGCCCAGGTGGTGAGCACCGGCTCGAGTTCGGGCACGCGCACCATCGGCTGGCCCGACCGCGCCGTGAGCGGCCAGTCGATCCAGCGCACGTCGTCACCCGGCTCGTACGCGCGGGTGATCGCGGCCTCGCCGCCGGGGCCCGGGCGCCGTCCCCGGCGCTCGCCCTGCAGCAGGCCGTCGAGCCTGCGGCCCACGCGCACCTCCACGCGGCGCAGCAGCGCTGCTGCGCTGCGGCCGGTCGACGCCGCGGTGGGCGTGGCCTCAGCCGGTGGCGCGGCCGCCACCGATCTCCACCTTGGGCTGCGGGATGGCCGCGACGATGCGATCGAGCACCTGATCGGGCTCCACCTCGGCCGCCAGCGCTTCGTAGCTCAAGACCACGCGGTGCCGCAGGGAGTCATGGAACAGCGACGCGACATCCTCGGGCAACACGTACGAGCGACCGCGCATCACGGCAAGCGCACGGGCCCCGCGGATGAGCGAAAGCGACGCGCGGGGCGATCCACCGAGCTCGAGGTATGGCGCCAGGTCGGGCAGGCCGGCCTCGGCCGGATTCCTCGTGGCGGTGACCAGCTGCACCGCGTACGAGCGCACGCGGTGGTCGACGAACACCTCGTCGGCCTTCTGCTGCAGCTCGATGATCTGCTCGGGGTCGAGCAGGCGGCGGGGCTCGGGCGGGTCGGACGCCATCCGGCGCACGATCTCCTCCTCATCCGCGGCCGTCGGGTAGCCCACCACCAGCTTGAAGATGAAGCGGTCGAGCTGGGCCTCCGGCAGGGCGTACACGCCCTCGCTCTCGATCGGGTTCTGCGTGGCCAGCACGAAGAAGGGCTTGTCCACGGGGTGGGTCTCGCCGGCGATAGACGCGTGGCCCTCGGCCATCACCTCGAGCAGCGCCGATTGCACCTTGGCCGGCGCGCGGTTGATCTCGTCGGCCAGCACGAAGTTGGCGAACACCGGGCCGAGGCGCGTGGTGAACTCGCCCTCGCGATCGAGCACCTGGCCGCCCACGACGTCGCTCGGCACCAGGTCGGGCGTGAACTGGATGCGGCTGAAGCGTCCGCCCGACACCCTGGCGACGGTCTCGAGCGTGAGCGTCTTGGCGAGGCCCGGCACGCCCTCGAGCAGGACGTGTCCGCGGGCGAGCAGCGCCACGAGGATGCGGTCGAGCAGCTCATCCTGACCCACCACCACGCGCCGCAGCTCATAGAGCACGGCCTCGAGCCGGTCGCGTGGAGTGGCGGTGGGTGACGGCACGGGCACGGCGCCATCGCCGGGATGGCCCCCGGCCTGCGGCGGGCCGGCGGCGCCCCCGCCGATCTCGGTGGTCTCCGACATGGCTGCTCCTTCGTCACTCACTTGACGTTCTCCAGTTCGATTCGCACCTGGTTCGCGGGCACCGCGAATCCGATGCCGACGTTGCCCGGCACGGGCGAGTTGATGGACGTGGGCACCCCCACGAGGCGACCGCGCAGGTCGAAGAGGCCGCCGCCGGAGTTGCCCGGGTTGATGGGGGCATCGGTCTGGATCATCCGCATGCCACCATCGCCCTGGCGGCTCACCGCGCTCACGACGCCCACGGTCACGGTGCCCTGCAGTCCGAACGGGCTGCCGATGGCGAACACCTGGTCACCCGACCTGAGCGCGCCATCCGGCTCGGCGGCGAGCTCCACCCCCTCACCCACGGAGCCCTTTGGCTTGAGCACGGCGAGGTCCTTCGACGGGTTGCGGGCCGCGATGGTGGCGGGCACCTTGCGCTTGTCGGCGGTGATCACCATCACCTCGTCCCCGGATGCGTCCTCGATCACGTGGTTGTTGGTGATGATGAGGCCGCGC
>JAURGT010000015.1 GCA_030833665.1 Miltoncostaeales bacterium | reverse complement strand
GATCCTGCGCCAGCTGGGCACGCTCGACTACGGCGAGGCCTTCGCGCGGGCCGACCAGGTGGGCGCGCAGTCGGGCACCGCCCTGGCCATCTGCCTTCTGCTGTTCGTGGGCGCCGCCGCCAAGAGCGCGCAGGTGCCGCTGCACACCTGGCTGCCCGACGCCATGGAGGGCCCCACGCCCGTCAGCGCGCTGATCCACGCGGCCACCATGGTGACCGCCGGCGTGTACCTGATCGTGCGCTGCCACGCGTTCTTCGACCTGTCGTGGATCGCCGGCGACGTGGTGGCCGTGGTGGGCGCGATCACCCTGCTCATGGCCGCCACCGTGGCGCTGCAGCAGGTGGACATCAAGCGCGTGCTGGCCTGGAGCACCGTGAGCCAGGTGGGGTACATGGTGATGGCCGTGGGCCTGGGTGCCTACGCCAGCGGCATGTTCATGCTGATGGCGCACGCCTTCTACAAGGCCGCCCTGTTCCTGGCGGCGGGCATCATCATCCACGCCCTGGCCGACGAGCAGAGCCTCGACCGCATGGGCGGCCTGCGCAAGTACCTGCGCGTGGCGTACTTCGGCATGGGCGCGGGCTGCCTGGCCATCGCGGGAATCCCGGGTTTCTCGGGCTTCTTCGCCAAGGACGACGTGCTGGCCAGCGCGCTGGCCTACGGCGGAATCGGCGTGTTCTGCTGGGTGGTGGGCATCGTCGGGGCCTTCCTCACCGCGCTCTACATGTTCCGCCTGCTCTTCCGCGCCTTCTTCGGCCCAGAGCCCCAGGGCGGCTACACCCCGAAGCCCCACCCGTCGCGGTGGTGGATGTCCGTGCCGGTGATCATCCTGGGCATCCTCAGCATCGTCGGCGGCTGGGTGCAGATTCCCTTCGGGTGGACCGAGATCAGCAACTGGCTCGACCCGGTGCTGGGCAGCGGCCCCGAGATCGTGGAGCCCACCCACACCACCGAGGTCGTCACCATGATCACGGCGGTCGTGATGGCCCTCGGGGGCATCGGCCTGGCCTGGTGGCTGTTCGGTGCCGACCCGCAGAGGCGCATCCGCCTGGCCCAGGTGGCCGCCGGCCCGCGAGGGGTCATGCGCGACGCCTGGCGATTCGACGAGGCCTATGACGACATCGTGGTCGACCCCGGCCGCGAGCTGGCCGACGTGATGATCAACAAGGTCGAGCCCGACGGCCCGCAGGGAATCATCACGGGCACCACGGCTCTGGTGCGCGGCACCGCGCGCGTGGTGAGCGCATCGCAGAGCGGCCTGGTGCGCGCCTACGTGTTCTGGATGGTGCTGGGCATCGCCGTGGCCGGCATCATCCTGGCGCTCGTCGTGGCGGGGGCGTCCTGATGCCCTGGGTGAGCATCCTCATCCTCGTGCCGCTGGTGGCGTCGGTCGTGCTGATGCTGCTGCCGGCCACCGAGCGCCGCCTGGCGCGCGCCGTCGCGCTGGTGGCGTCGTTCCTCACGCTCGCGGTGTCGATAGTGGTGCTGTCGCTGTTCGATGACCAGGCCACGGTGCTGTCGCAGGTGGACCACCTCGACTGGATCCCCGCGGCCGGGGTGTCGTGGGACGTCGGGGTGGACGGCATCTCGATCTGGCTGGTCATGCTGACCACCGTCATCTTCACGCTGGGCATCATCGCCGCCTGCCAGCACCTGCCGCGCGAGCGCGCCTCGGTGTTCCTGGGGCTCATCATGATGGCCCAGGCCGGGCTGCTGGGGCTGTTCACCGCCGGCGACCTGGTGCTCTTCTACGTGTTCTGGGAGTTCATGCTCATCCCGTTCGCGCTGCTCATCTGGAACTGGGGCGGCGCCGAGCGGCGCAGCGCGGGACTCATCTTCGTGGTCTACACCATGGTGGGATCGCTGCTGATGCTCGTGGCCATCGTGGCCACGGGAATCCTCGCCATGGACCACACCGGCGAGCTTTCGTTCCTCATGCGCGACCTCGCGGGCGTGCCCTTCGGCGAGGCCACCGCCACGGTGCTGCTGGCCGGGTTCCTGCTGGCCTTCGCCATCAAGATCCCCCTCTGGCCGTTCCACGGCTGGCTGCCGCGGGTGTACTCGCAAGCGCCCATCGTGGTCACCATCCTGCTTGCGGCGGTCATGAGCAAGGCCGGCGTCTACGGCCTGCTGCGGGTGGGCGTGCCGATCTTCCCGGAGGGCGTGGGCAACCTGATCATCCCCGTGGCCATCCTGGCGCTCATCGGCATCGCCTACGGATCGCTGCTCGCATGGCGGGCGCCCACGATGCGACTGCTCGTGGGCTACTCGAGCGTGGCGCACCTGGGCTTCATCGTGCTGGGCATCATCGTGATCGACCGCATGGCCGCGCAGGGCGCGGTGCTGCAGATGATCAACCACGGCATCGTGGCCGCCGCGGCCTTCGTGATCGTGATGATCCTCGCGCGCGGCACCGGCACCGAGGACATCGACCGCCTGGGCGGCCTGGCCAAGGGCGCACCGCGCCTGGCGGTGGCGTTCCTGTTCGTCACCATGGCCGCGCTCGCGCTGCCGGGGTCCAACGCCTTCGTGGGCGAGTTCTTCATCCTCGGCGGGGTGTTCGACCAGTACGCATGGATGGCCGTGATCGCCATGATCGGCGTGATCTACGCCGCGGTGTACATGCTGCGGATGTACCAGGGCACCATGAACGGCCCGCCGCGGGGCGTGCAGGACGGCGGCCGCGCGGTCGAGATGACCGGGCGTGACGCCATCGTGCTCGTGCCGCTCATCCTGGTGATGGTGTGGATCGCCGTGTGGCCCAACAGCATCGTGGCCCCCACGCGCGCCAGCACCGACCTGGCCGTGGCGCCCGCGCAGATCGCGCTCGACAGGCCGATCGATCAGATCGGTGTGCTGCCAGACCGCGCGGCCGCCGAGCTCGGGGTGGACGACCAGAAGGCGTGGATCCCGTGAACCCCGGAGCAGCCCTCACCCTCTACGTGATGAGCGCGGCCACGGTCGTGGCGCTCCTGCTCGCCGTGGTGCCCCTGCCCTCCACCTGGCGGCGGCTGCCCGAGTGGGTGGGCTTCGCCGGCATCGTGGCCACGCTGGCCATCGCCGTGGCCCAGTGGGGCGAGCGGCAGACGGCGTTCTCGGGCGAGCTGCGCATCGACCGCTTCGGCCTGCTGCTCACATGGATCATCCTGCCCGCGGCGCTGGCGACGATCCTGTTCTCGTGGGGCGAGCCCTCGGCGGCCGGGCGCCGTCCGGAATTCGTGGGCCTGGTGCTCGCGGCCGCCACGGGGATGATGCTCACGGTGATGAGCGGCGACCTCATCACGCTGTTCATCGGCATCGAGCTGCTCTCAGTGGCGCTGTACATCCTCTGCGCCATCGAGGTGTCGCGCGAGCGCTCGCTCGAGAGCGGCCTCAAGTACCTCATCACCGGGTCGATCGGCACGGCGATCCTGATCTACGGCTTCGCAATGCTCTACGGAGCCACCGGCACGACGTCGCTCACGGGCATCGCGCTGAAGCTCGACACCATGGACGGCCTGCTCACCGAGCCGCTGCTGGTGGCGGCCATCGTGCTCATCGTGGTGGCACTGGGCTTCAAGGCCAGCGCCGTGCCGTTCCACATGTGGACACCAGACGTGTACCAGGGCGCCCCCACCCCCGTGACCGCCTTCATGGGCACAGGCACCAAGGTGGCCGCCATGGGCGCCTTCCTGCTGGTGTTCACCGGCTCCACCCAGCAGGCGTCGGGCGACTGGCGCGCGCTCATCGGCGCCCTTGCAGTGGTGACGATGGTGGTGGGCAACGTGGGCGCACTCATGCAGCAGAACGTCAAGCGAATGCTGGCGTGGTCGAGCATCGCGCAGGCGGGCTACCTCCTCATCGGCGTGGCCGTCGGCACGGCCGCCGGGGCCGAGGCGCTCATCTACTACCTGTTCGCCTACGTGGCGATGACCCTCGCGGCGTTCGCCATCGTCATGCTCCGCGAGCGCGAGGTGGAAGCGGGTGACACGCTCGTCGCCTTCACGGGCTTCGGCCGTGCGCGCCCCTGGGCCGGCGTGGTGATGACGCTCGCCATGGTGTCGCTCGCGGGCTTCCCGCCGCTGGCGGGCTTCGTCGGGAAGTTCCTCCTGTTCGGCTCGGCCGTGGACGCCGGGATGAGCTGGCTGGCCATCGTGGCCGCGCTCGCCAGCGTGGTGAGCGTGGTCTACTACCTGCGCGTGGTCATCGTCATGTGGTCGCCGGCGCCCGACGGCGCGCGGCCCATGCGACGACTGCGGGTGCCGGTGTCGGTGGCGGCGGTGGCCGTGGCCGGCGCGGTGGCGATCGTCGCCCTGGCGATCTGGGCACAGCCGATGCTGGACCTCTGCGCGGACGCCGCCCGCGCTCTCATGATTCCCTAGCTCGCCGGGCACTGGCCCCTAGGGCGCGATGCCCCCGAGGACGACGTCGAGCCAGGCGTTCACATTGCGAGCCGTCATCTTCTTCTCCTCCATCATCGGCACCGCCAGCAGCGGGCTGATGAGCACCTGGGTGGTGGCGTTGAGGTCGGCGTCCGCGCGCATCTCACCCCGCTCGATTCCGCGCTTCAGGCACGCGGTCAGTACCCCCACCCACGGACGCGTGATCTCGTTGACCCAGTATGTCTTCAGGGGCCCCGAGCGGGAGAGCTCGGCGAGGACCTCCCTGAAGAGCCGGCCATCGCGGCCGTTCATCCTGCGCATGGCGCTTGTCATGAAGCCGAAGAGGTCATCACGCAGGTTGCCGGTGTCGATGTCGGCCACCGGATCCCACACCTCGGCGAGCGCGCCGACCACCAGCGACTCCTTGTCGGGCCAGCGCAGGTAGATAGTGCCCTTGCCCACGCCCGCCATGTCTGCCGCGGCCGCGATGGTGAGGCCCCCGTAGCCCTTCTCCAGCAGCAGGTCACGGGTGGCGCCCAGCACGGCGCCCTCCACGCGCGGGTCGCGAGGGCGGCCACGCGGACGGCGAACGGGCATGGTCTCTGTATCGGCGGGCGCGGTGGCCATGGCTCTCCGAGGGTGCTCGTGCGGCGCCTGCGTGCTGTGGGGGACAGGGCGAGCGCCACGATGTATTCCCTTGACCCTGCAACATACTCTTCGCCGGACGCGGGCGACGCATGCCTGACGGTCCGAAGACGCTCGGCCACGATGGCTTCTGGCGAATCGCACGGCGTCGCTCGGCCCGCACGGGAGGGCGTGACGGAGCGCCCGGCGCCCGGTGTTAGCGTGGCATCGCGTGAGCGACCTCCTCGACGACCTGCGCGGTCACCCGCGCGAAAGCGCAGTGCTGTTCGACATCGATGGCGTGCTCGCGCCCATCGTGGCCAACGCCGCCGATGCGCGCGTGCCCGACGAGGCGCTCGTCCTGCTCGCCGGCCTGCGCGATGGCTACCTGCTGGCGGGGGTGATCAGCGGCCGCGGCATGGCCGACGTCGACCGCATGGTTCCCGTTCCGGGGATCGCGCGCGGGGGCAACCACGGGCTCGAGGTGGCAGGTCCCGCGGCCGAGCCCCGGCTGGTCCCGGGAGCGGAGGCCGCCGTCGCACGGCTTCGGCGGTTCGTCGATGGTCTGGATGGCGCCGTGCTCGCCGCCCACGACACCTGGATGGAGGACAAGGGCGCCTCGGTGAGCCTTCACTACCGCGAGGCCACCGATCCGGTGGCGGCCAGCGCCTGGCTGCGATCCGAGGTCCGGCCCGCGGCGCTGGAGGCGGGCCTGCGCACGCGCGACGGCAAGATGATCCTCGAGCTGCTGCCCGACGTCGACGTGGACAAGGGCACGGCGCTGGCTGAGATCGTGCTTGCCGCGGGGGCGCAGAGGGTGCTCTACGTAGGCGATGACCACACCGACGCGGACGCCTGGCGGGCGATGCGGCAGATGGTCGCCGGCGGGCGACTGGCATCGGCCTGGTGCGTGCTCGCCGACGGCGCCGAGGTGGACGCCACGGTGCGGGCGCAGGCCGACGGCGCCGTGGACGGCACGGATGGCGTGCTGCGGCTCATGCGCGACCTCGTCGCCTGACCTGACAGGCGTCGTCGTCGCACCGGGCGGCGCATTCGGCGACATGGCCCGCTGATATGTTCCTCGCGGGCTGACGATCGTCGGAGGGCATGCGGGGACTCGGGACACGTAGCGGGCTGATCACGGTGGTCGTTACCGGCATCGTGGCGTTCGGCCTGCTCGCCGCGTTCCTCGTGGTCGAGTGGACCACCCGGCCCGTGGTGAACCCGCTGCAGCCCACCGCCGGCGGCTCGATCAATCCTTCGAAGCGACCCATGGTGGTGGGCACCACCGCGGCGGCCATGGCCGACCTCACCGTCACCATCGACGGCACCGACGTAAGCGACAAGGTCGCGGGCGCCGGCGACGGCATCGTGGTGCAGGCCCCCAACCTCGCCGACGGCACGCACACGATGTCGGTTTCGTACTCGGCCAGCAACCTCTTCTCGCGCGGCGCCTCGGCGGAATGGACCTTCACCGTCGACCGCAAGGCGCCGCCGCTCAAGCTCAACGTTCCCCTTGGCGGGGGGGTGAACACCCGCGACGTGCGCTTCGCGGGCACCACGCAGCCCGGGAGCATCGTGCAGGTCACATGGGAGGGTGGCTCCGTGGCCGTGAAGGCCGATGCGTCCACCGGTTCGTGGAGCGCGCAGGCCACCCTTCCCGAGGGCCGCACCAAGGTTGCCTTCACCGCCACCGACGAGGCCGGCAACTCCACCACCAAGACGCGGGGCATCGTCGTCGACACCCAGCAGCCCACGCTCACCCTGGCCGGCCAGAAGAAGCTCATCAAGCTCACCACCACGGCCGAGCCCGTGATCTACGGCAAGGTGGGGGGCGACAAGCCACGTGATCTCATCTTCGGCGCGAAGATCAACGGCCAGCAGATCCCGGTACTGCGCGGCCGCGACGCGGTCGGCGGGAGGACCGCCACCTCCGATTCCCAGGCGGCGAGCGACGGCAACGGCCCCACGCTCACGATCAACGGCAACCGGTTCGCGCTCGCCCCGGGCACGCTGGCCGAGGGCAAGAACGTGGTGTCGGTGTGGGTACGCGACCCAGGCGGCAACGTGGCCCGCCAGGAGTTCACGTCGTTCGTCGACACCTCGAGCGAGTTCGGCACGCAGCAGCTGATGGAGGGCGCCGTCGGCGCCGATGTCGACCAGCTCCAGGAGCGCCTGGGCGAGATCGGCCTCTGGAAGGGCGGGTCCACCGGCAAGTACGACGCCAAGACGGTCAAGGCCGTCGAGAAGTACCAGCGAAAGCACAAGCTGAAGGTGAACGGCAAGGTCGACGCCCGCACACTGCGCGCGATCGTCGGCAAGATCACCATCGACCTCTCCGCCTTCTCGCTCACGCTCGAGCGCAACGGCAAGGTGGTGAAGACCTACCGCGTGGCAATCGGCCAGCCGGCGTACCCCACGCCCACGGGCACCTTCAAGGTCGTCACCATGCAGAAGAACCCGAGGTGGATCCCACCCGACTCGCCGTGGGCCAAGGGACTCGGTGAGATCCCGCCCGGTCCGGGGAACCCCCTCGGCACGCGGTGGATCGGCACCTCAGCACCCGCGGTGGGCATCCACGGCACGTACGCCGACTACTCCATCGGCACCGCAGCCAGCCACGGGTGCCTGCGCATGCACATCCCGGACGTCGAGGAGCTCTACGAGAAGGTCTCGGTCGGGATGCCCGTGGAGATCAAGCCCTGACTGACGCCCCCGCGGTGCCGGCGCTCACCGACGCCGACTTCGACGCGAGGGTCGTCGACGCGCGGGGCCTGGTGCTCGTGGACTTCTGGGCCCCGTGGTGCGAGCCGTGCGCCAGGCTCTCCCCCACGGTCGAGGCCCTTGCCAGCGAGCACGCCGGCGCGGTGACGGTGACGGCAATCGACGTGGAGGCCCACCCCGCCGCGCCCGCCCGGCACGCCGTGCTCTCGCTTCCCACGGTCATCCTCTTCCGCGATGGCGCCGAGGTGGAGCGCCTCACGGGGTCGCCGTCGGAGAAGAGGATCCGCAGGGCACTGGAGAAGCACCTCACGTAGGTACCATAAGAGGACCCAGTCACTCACCCGGAGACCTCATGACCGACAGGCCCATGCCCGCGATGTACTTCAGCCTCCGCGCGGTGCAGCCGTTCGCGGACATGTCCCTCAGGGCCGTGGAGGGCGAGGAGGGTGTGGAGCTCACCATCGCCGACGGCCAGGTGGTGGGCATGCTGCTGCCTGACGTGCGCATGCTCAAGCGCCTCGAGGAGATCTGTGAGAAGGCGGGGGTCGACCCCTACGAGTGCTGGCGGCGCGTGCAGGGAGATGTCGACCTCTCGATAAAGATCCGGACGAAGTCCGGCTGACCCGCGTCATGCTTCCCCCCGGGACGCCGCGCCGAGCCTCGGCCATGGCGCTGGGCGCGGTTGCGGGCGCCGTGGTGGCCCGCGCGGTCAGGCCCGTGGGGGCGGTGCGCATCTCCCCGCCGTCGGTCCCCGGGTAGCCCGCCACCCCAGCCGGGTTATCAACGCGAGGCGCATGACCTCCATGCGGCGCCACGCCTTCGACTGGGCGCCGGACACCGGGGTCATCCCCAACCTGCTCAGCCCAGCGCGCCCACCAGATCGGCGGCCTCGGAGGCGCCGATGCGGCCGGTCTTCACCAGGCCCACATCGCCGGACGACTCGATGATGATGCCGGCGGGGACGCTCCAGATGGGCAAGGCACCCGCCTCGGGGTGCTCGTCGAGGTCGATGTCCACCACGGCGCGACCGGCGGCCGCATCGTGGATGGCCTGCTTGGCGGCCGGGCAGCGCGGGCAGTTGGGAGCCGTGACCACCAGCAGCCACGGGCCCTGGCCCTGCAGGTCGAATGCCTTCTTCAGGTCGTGAGCCGACCCGGCACGGCGGGCGATCTGCTTCCACGCGATGCACCCGATGCAGATTCCGCTGATGCCCGAGAACAACGCCACGGCGGCCACCATGCCGGTGACGATCCAGCCCGCGAGATCGAGGCCGACGTAGAGCAGCACGATCGCCACGACGAGCATGACCAGCGCGATCCACTGCGCAAAGCGCACGGGCTTCGACGGCTCGAGCTCGGCGGGGCGCACGGGCAGCATGGCGAAGAGGTACGCCACCGGCGACCACCGGGGGCCGATGAGCGCCAGCGCGATGAACGCCGCGGCCACCACCACCACGGGGATGGTCTGGAAGAGCACGGCCTCGAGGCAGAGCAGCCCGGTGATGGCCTGCGCGAAGCGCGGGGCCCACGGATGCACCACGGCGGGCGTGCGTGCGGGAAGCGGGAAGGTGCTCACGAAGGGGTCCTCATGGACGGGTTCTCATCGCCCCGATTCTTATGCCCGCGATAAGGAAATTGCAACCGGCTCGGCATCGATCTCGCCGTCCTCCCGGTGCAGCGGGGTGAACGGCACCCCGTGGCCCACCGTGAGCTCGGTGGCCAGCACCTCACCGGCGATCCACCCGCGATGCGCATCGATGGCCTCGCGGATGCGCGCTGAGCCATCGAGGTGCAGCCTGATGCGGTCCTCCACCTTGAGGTCGGCGTCGCGGCGGGCGTTCTGGATCGCCCGTACCAGATCGCGCGCCAGGCCCTCCATCTCGAGCTCAGGCGTGATCTCGGTGGCCAGGCCCACTGCCAGCGCCCCGCCCTCGGCCACGGCGTAGCCCTCGCTGGGGCGCACCTCGCGCAGCAGGTCGTCGTCGCCCAGCACCTCGTCGTTGCCGTTCACGCTCACTGTCACGGTGCCCCCGGCATCCAGCACCTGCACCGTGGCGGTGGGGTCGAGCGCCGCCACGGCATCGGCCATGGCCGGCATGTTCGGGCCCATGCGGGGTCCGAGGGTGCGGTAGTTGGGCTTGAGGCTCACCTGCACAAGGCCACCGGCGTCGGTGACGAAGCGCACGTCGCGGACGTTGAGCTCCTCGGCCACGATGCCGGTGAGCCCCTCGAGCTCGCGCGCCGTGGACGGCGGGCAGGCGATCACGGCCTCCGCCAGCGGCTGGCGCACCTTCAGCTTGGCCTCCTTGCGCGCCGATCGACCGAGCGTGGTGGCCTCCATCGCCGCGGCCATGGCCCGCTCGAGCTGCTCGTCGCGGCGGGCGCCCGGGGCGGGCCAGTCGGCCAGGTGCACGCTGGGAGGCGCGGTGTCGTCGTGCGACGCCACCAGGTTGCCCCACATCTCGTCCGCCACGAAGGGGCAGAACGGCGCCACGAGCAGCGAGATGGTCGTGAGGCACTCGTGAAGGGTGGCGAAGGCCGCCGCGGTGTCGGCCGGGTCGTCGCTGCGCCAGAACCTGCGGCGCGAGGTGCGCACGTACCAGTTGCTCAGGTCATCGACGAGGTCCTCGAGGGCGCGGCCGGCTGAGGTGGGGTCGTATTCGGCCAGGCGCGCCGTCACCTGCTCGATCGTGCCATCGAGGCGCGACAGCGCCCAGCGATCCATCTCGGAGCGCTCGGCCACCGGCGGCGCCGGGTCACCCGGCGACCAGCCATCGGGAAGTGCCGCGTAGGTGACGAGGAACGCATAGGTGTTCCAGAGCGTGAACAGGAACCGGCGGCGGGTCTCGTCCACCACGTCGAGGCTGAAGCGGAACGACTCCCACGGGCTCTGCGCCGTGAAGAGGTACCAGCGGAAGGCGTCTGCCCCCGCGTGGTCGATGACCGTCCAGGGCTCCACCACATTGCCCTTCGACTTGCTCATCTTCTGCCCGTCGCCGTCGAGGATGAGCCCGAGGCACACCACGTTGCGGTAGGGCGACTCGTCGAAGAGCAGCGTGCCCTCGGCGAGCAGCGAGTAGAACCACCCGCGGGTCTGGTCGAGCGCCTCGCACACGAAGTCGGCGGGGAAGCGCCCGGCGAGGTCGTCCGGGCCCTCGAAGGGATGGTGGTGCTGGGCGAAGGGCATGGCACCCGAGTCGAACCACACGTCGGCAACCTCGGGCACCCGATGCGCCACGCCGCCGCAGTGGCAGCGCACGTCAATGTCGTCGACGTAGGGCCGGTGCGGGTCGAGCGGGTCGGGAACATCGCCGATGGCGCGCTCGCGCAGGTCGGCGAACGACCCGATGGCCGTCACCTCGGAGCAGTCGTCGCAGCGCCAGAACGGGAGCGGCGTTCCCCAGTAGCGCTCGCGCGAGATGGCCCAGTCGACGTTGCCCTCGAGCCAGCGGCCGAAGCGGCCGTCGCGCACGTGGTCGGGGTGCCACCCCACCGACGCGTTGAGCTCGAGCATGCGGTCGCGCACGTCGGTGGTGCGGATGTACCACGACGGCTTGGCGTAATAGAGCAGCGGCGTGCTGCAGCGCCAGCAGTGGGGGTACGAGTGCTCGTAGGGCTTCTCGCGCTGCACCCGGCCGCGCGCCTCGAGGTCGGTGATAAGCGCCCGGTCGGCGTCCTTCACGAACTGGCCCTCGGCCAGCGGCACCTTCGACGTGAACAGGCCCTGGCGGTCGACCGGATTGGGGGCGTCGAGTCCGTGCTCGCGCGCGGCGCGCATGTCGTCCTCGCCGAAGGCCGGCGCGATATGCACGATGCCCGTGCCGTCGTCGGTGGTCACGAAGTCGCTCAGCACCACCTGGTGCCTGCCCGGGATGAGGTCGAAGGGCGGGTCGTACCCGGCGCCCGCCAGGTCGGCGGCGGGGATCACGCGCTCCACCGCGGCGTCTTCGCCCATCACCGCGCCCACCAGCGCCTGCGCCATCACCAGGCGCTCGTCACCATCCACCACCACCGCGTAGTCGGTGCCGGGGCTGATGGCGGCGGCCTGGTTGGCGGGCAGCGTCCACGGCGTGGTGGTCCACACCAGCAGCGACGCCTCGCCCCCGGTGACCGCCACCGAATCGGCCCGGAGCGGGAACTTCACGTAGATCGACGGGTCGGTGACGTCCTTGTAGCCCTGCGCCACCTCGTGGCTGCTCAGCGCGGTGCCGCAGCGGGGGCAGTAGGGCACCACCTTGTCGCTCTCGTACACCAGGCCCTTGTCGTGCAGCGTGGCAAGGCTCCACCACACGCTCTCGACGTAGTCGGTGTCCATGGTGCGGTAGGCCTCGGAGGTGTCCACCCAGAATCCGATGCGCTCGGTGAGGCGCTCCCACTCGTCGAGGTACTCGCCCACCGATGCGCGGCACTTCGCGTTGAACTCCGCGATGCCATAGGCCTCGATCTCGGGCTTGCCGCTGATGCCCAGCTGCTTCTCCACCTCGAGCTCCACCGGCAGGCCGTGGCAGTCCCAGCCCGCCTTGCGCTCCACGTAGCGCCCGCGCATGGTGTGGAAGCGCGGGAAGATGTCCTTGAACACGCGCGAGAGCACGTGGTGCGAGCCCGGTCGGCCGTTGGCCGTGGGCGGGCCCTCGTAGAACACATATGGGTCGTGGCCCTTGCGCATCTCCACGCTCGTGCGGAACACATCGCCCTCGCGCCAGCGCTGCAGAACGCGCTCCTCCATCGACGTCCAGTCGGACGCCGGACCCACGGGCTTCCAGCGACTCACGCGGCCGCCCGCTCCCCGCGCTGCCACTCGCGCACGCGCTCGATCACCTGGTGGAAGTCCTCGAAGGGCACGTACGGCTCGCCGCGCTCGTCGAGCCACTCGGCCAGGTGGGCGCGGGCGAACACCAGGTCGGCCATGCCCGACACGCAGCGGTCGCTGATGCCGTCGCCCACGAACACGATGGGCTCGCCCTCGTGGCGCACCGACAACGCGTGGCGCTTGCACCGGCGATCGCAGAGCTCGCAGATCTCACCGCGCTCGTCCGAGAACACCAACGTGCAGCCGTCCTCGCTGAAGATGGCCTCGTTCGCCACGACCTCGAGATGACCGAGGCCGATGTCGTCCAGCACCATGTCGATCACCGTGCGGAAGCCCGCCGACATGATGATGACGCGGTGGCCCCCCTCCTCGGCGAACTCCACGAGCTCGAGGATTCCGTCGCGCACTCCGGCGCGCTCGCGCACCAGCGCCATGATGTCGTCATGCGGGGCCTTCACCTCGGCGAACTGCCGCGACATGGCCTCCTCGATGGTGATGCGGCCGGCGCGGAGGTCGGGCTCGAGGTCGTCCCACACGCCCTCGCACCCGTGCTCGTCGACGATGACGTGCAGGGTGTCGCGCATGGTGATCGTGCCGTCGAAATCCACGGCCAGAAGGAGCGGGGCCACGGCCGGTGAGGCTATCAGCGGCACCGCTACCATGATCGGCGTGCAGGAGGTGACCCCATAGACGCTCCGCGTCCCGTGTTCATCCACGGAGCCGGCCGCACGCCCGCCTCGTGGGGGCCGCAGCTCGCCCGCTTGGAGGGCGCACTGGCGGTCGCGCTGCCCGGCCACCCCGACGGCGCGCCCCTGCTCGGCACGCAGGCGATGGCCGAGTGGGTGATCGCCGAGGTGGAGGAGGTTCCGGGGCCGATGGTGATGGTGGGCCACTCGCTGGGTGGCGCGGTGGCCCTCGAGATCGCCCTCGCGCGCCCGGACCTCGTGGCGGGGCTCATCCTGGTGTCCACGGGTGCGCGCCTTCCGGTGCCCGACGACGCCATCGCGCGGATCGATGCCGACTTCGAGGCCGAGTGCGCACGCATGGTGGAGGAGTCGTGGCTCTACCACGAGCCGGACCTCATCCGGCGCGGCACGAACTCAGTCATTTCGATGGGCCCCGAGTCGCTTCGCGCCGACTACCTCTCGGCACGCGACCACGACCTGCGGGGAAAGCTCGGCGGAATCGACGTGCCCGCCATGGTGATGAGTGGCGAGTCCGACCCGCTCGTGCCAACGTGGCTCTCGGAGGAGCTCGCCGACGAACTCTCGGGCGCCACCCTGGCCATCATCGCCGAGACCGCCCACGTGCCACAGCTCGAGCGCCCCGACATGATCGACCTCCTCATCGCGGCGTTCCTGGCGCGCATAGAGCTGGCGCTGGCGGAGGACGCTTGACCGAACCGCGGCACGCTGCGGATCATCCGATCGCGATCCTCGTCAACCCCCGCTCCACAGCGGCGCATCCGGGGATCACCGAGTACGCCACGCGGCGCCTCGAGCCATTCGGGCTGCAGGCCGTGCTCACGACGCGGCAGCGGGGACACGCAGCCGAGCTCGCGCGCCTCGCGATGAAGGAGCATGACGCCCTCACGGTGGTGACGCTGGGAGGTGACGGCACCGCGGCCGAGGCTGCCGGGGCCCTCGTGGACACTGGCGCCGCGCTCGCACCCATGCCCACGGGCAGCACCAACGTGTTCGCCCGCACCATCGGGTGGCCCATGGACGCCCGCGAGGCGATCGACCGCCTCGTGCGCGTACTCGAGAGCGGCCAGCGCGCAGAGGCGGTGACCATCGGGGTGGTCGTGGCAGGCGGGCAGGAGCGGCCGTTCATCGTCAACGCCGGCGTGGGCATCGACGCCGAGGCGGCCGACATGGTGGAACGCCACCCCGACATGAAGCGCCGCATCGGCCAACTGTGGTTCGCGGGGGCCACCTTCGTGGCCGCCGCCCGCCAGGCGCGCCGCACGCCCATGAAGGTGAGCGTCGACCACGGCACCCCGTTCGCCATGGCCTCGATGAGCATCGCGTGCACGCGCCCATATGCCTACTTCCGCACCCGTGCCTTCGACCTCATCCCCGACGCCGGACACGACGGCACCCTCGGGTGGCTGGGCTCCGTGGGGCGGGGCATGTCCGGGCCGGCAGTGGCCGCCGCCGGGGCCTTCACGGGCGGCTGGCACCTCGACTCACCGCGCATCGCCCACGGCATCGCCGCCGAGGAGATCGTGATGGAGTCAGCCGACGGCGTTGCCGTGCAGGCCGATGGCGAGCCCCTCGGGCGCCACCGGCGCATCGTGGTGCGCCCCGCCAAGGGGCTGTTGGTGCTGAGGGGCGACGCCCCACCTCAGCCCTAGATCTCCTGCCCGGTCTCCAGGTCGTCGAGGTGTGCGTCGATCCTGCGCCCCAGCATGGCCAGCGCCCGGGCACTGCCCGGGCCACCATGCCGCGCCGAGAGGCATAGCGTGGCGCGCACATCGCGCATGGCCGCCGCGGCGCCCGCCGGCAGGCTGCCGCCGTCTGACGGCCCGGCCGGAGGCCACTCGGGGGGACGCCCCTGCATGAGGGGGTGGATCACCCGGCGCGTGGCGCCGACCACGGCCTCGAACTCGGCGTTGGGCAGGGCTGCGCGGGCGTCGTCGAGGATGTCGCGCACTTGCGGCCATGGGTCGGATGGCTCGCCATCGGGGACCTGGCGGGCAAGGGCGAGCGGGTCATCGATGGGCGCCAGGCGACTGGCGTCCATGCGACGCTCCTCGGAATCGCCCTCAGACGACATGCTCAGCCGGGCGGCGGGGTCTCGCGGCCCGTGGCCATGCCCATGCCGCCCTCAGGGTCGCGCAGCGGACCGAGCTTGCGGAAGCGCTCGCGGCGGGCGCGGCGGCGCTCGGCCGCCGGCATGGCGCCCAAGTCGGCGAGCGTGCGCGAGAGGTACTGGTCGAGGATCTCCGCGGCCTGCTCGTGGTCGGTGTGCGCACCGCCCTCGGGCTCGGGCACCACGGCGTCCACCACGCCCCAGCGGTAGCAGTTGGCCGCGGTGGGCTTGAACGCCTGCGCGGCGAGCTTCGCCTTGCTGGCATCGCGCCAGAGGATCGCCGAGGCACCCTCGGGGCTGATCACCGAGTAGGTGCTGTTCTCGAGCATGAGCACGCGGTCAGCCACGCCCAGGCCCAGCGCGCCGCCCGACGACCCCTCGCCGATCACCACCGCGACCGTGGGCACGTCGAGCCGCCACATCATCTGGATGCTGCGGCTGATGGCCCCGCCCTGGCCGCGCTCCTCGGCGCTCGCGCCGGGGAATGCCCCGGGGGTGTCGATGAGCGTGACCACCGGCATGCCCAGGCGGTTGGCGATCTCCATCACGCGCATGGCCTTGCGGTAGCCCTCGGGCCCCGCCATACCGAAGTTGCGATAGGTGCGCTCGTTGGTGTCGCGGCCCTTCTGCTGCCCGATGAAGGCCACGGGGGTGTCGTGGTATCGGCCGAAGCCCGCCACCAGCGCGGCATCGTCGGCGAAATAGCGATCGCCGTGGAGCTCCTCGAAGTCGGTGCAGAGCCGGTTGATGTAGTCGAGCGTGTAGGGGCGCTGGGCATGGCGCGCAAGCTGCACGCGCTCCCAGAGGTCGTCCTCCTGCGGCTCCGGGGCGCGGCGCACCTTGTCGGTGACCTTGCGGAAGCGCCCGCCCTGCTTGCGGTCGCTCACGAGGGAGCCTCCCCCGGGTCCTCGCCGTCGGTGGAGCCCGGGCGCATGCGGTCCATCATCTTGCGCGGCAGCGACGGCAGGGCCTGCACGGCCTCACCCACCCTCTGCGCGCCCCCCTGCGCCCACTGCAGCGCGGGCGCGGCCGTGCTGGCGTCGCCACCGGCGGGCCGGGCGAGGATGTGCAGCACGCGTCCGATGCGCTCGGCCAGCTCGCGACGATCGACCACGGCGTCCACCTGGCCGTTCTTGAGCTGCGCCTCGGCGCGGCCGAAGTCGGCGGGCAGCACCTCGCGCGTGGTCTCCTCGATCACGCGCGGTCCGCTGAAGGCGATGAGGGCGCCGGGCTCGGCGTAGGTGACGTCACCCAGGGACGCGAACGACGCCCACACGCCCCCCGTGGTGGGGTGCGCCAGCACCACAACCACCGGCACGCGAGCCTCGGCGAGGGCGTCCAGCGCGATGACCGTCTTGGCCATCTGCATCAGCGCGAGCGTGCCCTCCTGCATGCGGGCGCCACCGGATGCCGACACGATGATGAGCGGCAGGCCCTTCTGCGCGGCGTGGTCGCAGGCGCGCGCGAACTTCTCGCCCACCACCGCGCCCATGCTGCCGCCCATGAACGTGAAGTCCATCACCGCGGCCACGGCCGGCTGGTGGCGCACCTCGAGCTCGGCGCACACGATGGCCTCACCCATGCCCGTGGACTTCTCGGCTTCGGCGATGCGCTCGGTGTAGGGCTTGAGGTCCGTGAACTGCAGCGGGTCGCTGGCGCGGAGCTCGGGCCAGAGCTCCACGTAGCCGCCGGGCTCGCCCAGCTGCTCCATGCGCTCGCGGGCGGTCACGGGGAAGTGGTGGCCGCATGCGGGGCACACCCGCAGGTTGCGGCGCATCTCATCCGCCGAGTAGTGGCTGTCGCACTTGGGGCAGGTGCCGGCGTCGGCCTTGATGCGCCCGGGGCGCCCCTCGCGTTGGGCGAGCTGGCGCAGGCGATCGACCGACACGTGGATGTTGCGTCCGACGCGGCTCATGGGGCTCCCATCATCGCACGGCGCCCATGTCGGTTTGGTGAATGGGCTTCACACCGGAGGCGAGCCAGTCCTCAACGGCCTTCCGGTACGTGGGCACCAGGCGCGCCTCGTGTCGGAACTCCAGCAGGTCGCGGGCCGCCACCTCGGGCGAGCGCCCGCGCAGGCGCAGCACCGCGTATGCGACGAACAGCGAGCGGCGACGGCCTCTCTGGCAGTGGATCAGCACGCGCGCGTCGGGGTCATCATCGAGCCATCCGGCCGCGATCTCGGCCGCGCGTGCCCACTTCTCGGGCGGCTGGTGGCGCCCATGGTCCCACATGGGGGCCACGGCCACGTTGCGATCGCCGAACACCTGGCGCTCTGCCGAGAGGTCCTGACTGAAGTGCGTCTGCAGGCGCGCTCGGCAGTTGACCACGTGGGTCACGCCATCCCGGGCCAGCAACTGCAGGCTCTCAGGCGTGGGGACGCTGCCGATGGCGATGCGCTCATCGCCGATCCAGGTCCAGGGCCGAGTGCGCGTGCCCGGTCCGTAGACCTTGGTCGCCAAGCGAAACCACGCGTCGCGGATGGGCGTGAGGGCCACGCGCAGCCTGCCGGGATAGTGGCCTCCGGCGTGCCCCGCCTTCGCCATCAGTCCTCCATGCGGCGGAACGCCAGCGTGGCGTTGTGACCGCCGAAGCCGAACACGTTCGACAGCGCCACGCGCACATCGGCCTCGCGTGCGACGTCGAGCACGTGGTCAACGCCCGCGCACTCCGGGTCGAGCTCCGTGACGTTGATGGTGGGCGGCACGATGCCATCGCGCACGGCAAGGGCCGTGAGGGCCGCCTCGAGTCCACCCGCGGCGCCGAGCGTATGGCCGTGCATCGACTTGGTGCTGCTCACCATGGTGGCTGCGGCCTTCTCCTCGCCGAGCGCGCGCCGGATGACGCGGATCTCCGACGGGTCACCCACCGGCGTGGACGTGCCGTGTGCATTCACGTAGTCCACCTCGGACGATTCCAGCCCGGCGTCGGCGAGGGCCATGGTCATCGCCAGCGCCGGTCCCACCGCGGTGGGGTCGGGCTCGGTGATGTGGTGGGCGTCGCCCGACAGGCCGTAGCCCGCGAGCTCGCAGATGATGTCGGCACCGCGGTCGAGTGCGTGGCCGAGCTCCTCGAGCACCAGCACCGCGCCGGCCTCCCCCATCACGAACCCATCACGCCCGATGTCGAAGGGGCGGCTGGCGGTGCCGGGGTCGTCGTTGCGCGTGGAGAGCGCCTTCATGGCGTTGAAGCCCGCGATGCCCACCAGGGCCACGGCGCCCTCGGTGCCCCCGGCCAGCATGGCATCGGCACGGCCGAGCCGGATGTGGTCGAAGGCATCCCCGATGGCGTGGTTGGCCGACGCGCACGCGGTGGTGGAGCACGACAGCGGGCCCTGCAGGCCGATCTCCATCGACGCCTGGGCAGCGCCCATGTTGGCGATGATCGTGGGGATGAACAGCGGGCTCAGGCGCGTGGGGCCGAGGTCGCGCAGGCGCACGGTCTGCTCGTGCCAGGTCTGGATGCCGCCGATGCCAGACCCGATGATCACGCCCATGCGGTCCGGCGTGACCGTGCCCTTGATCCCTGAGTCCTCGTAGCCGAGCATCGCCGCCGCAACGCCCAGGTGCGAGAAGCGGTCCATGCGGCGGGCGGTCTTGCGGTCGAGGAACTGCTCGATGTCGAAGCCCTCGGGCACTTCGCATGCGAAGTGCGTGTCGCACTCCGTGGGATCGAACTGGCGGATCACCGCCGCGGTGGAGGTGCCGGCCTTGGCGGCGTCCCAGGAATCCTTCGCGCCGATTCCCAGCGGCGACACCAGCCCCAGACCGGTGATCACCACGCGGCGCAGGCCCTTCCCGTCTATCAGCGTGGTACCCATCGCGACTCCTGCCTACATCCCCAGCCCGCCGTCCACCGGGATGACGGTCCCGGTGATGAACGACGCGGCGTCCGAGCAGAGGAACGCCACGAGACCCGCGACATCCTCCGGTGTTCCCAATCTCCCGAGCGGGGTATGGCCGATCAACTGCTCCTTGATGTCATCCGACAGCACATCGGTCATGTCGGTGCTGATGTACCCCGGCGCGATGGCGTTGGCCCTCACTCCGCGGGATCCCGCTTCCTTCGCGAGCGATTTCGTCATGCCGATAAGTCCGGCCTTCGCAGCAGCGTAATTCACCTGCCCCGCATTGCCCATGAGACCCACCACCGACGACACCGCCACGATCGAGCCCTCGCGACGCTTCATCATGCCGCGCAGGGCCGCGCGGGCGCAGTAGAAGGAACCCGACAGGTTGGTGTCGATCACCGCGCGCCAGTCGTCGTCGCTCATGCGCATCATCAGCCCGTCGCGGGTGATGCCGGCGTTGAGCACCAGCGCGCTGAGCGGGCCGAGGGCATCCTCGGCTCCGGTCACCACTGCCTCGGCGGCTGCGGAATCGGCGATGTCACCCTGCACCACGGCCGCCTTCGCGCCGGCGGCCTCCACGGCGGTGGCTGTCGCCTCGGCGCCGGCGAGGTCGTTCACATAGCCCACGGCCACGTCATGGCCGCCGTACGCGAGGGCCACCGCGCATGCGGCGCCGATTCCGCGGCTCGCGCCGGTCACGAGGGCCGTGCTCACGCCAGAACCCCTGCCAGGCCCTCGAGGCCCTCGGGCCCCGACACCTGGTGCAGCGTGGCATCGCGCTTGATGCGCTTCACCAGGCCCGAGAGCACCCGGCCGGGACCGAGCTCCACGAAGGTGTCGGCGCCCATCGCCACCGCGGTCTCAACGGCGTGCCCAAAGCGCACCGGCGATGTGAGCTGTTCAAGCAGCACGGGCCGCATGCGATCCGCGGGCTCCACCTGCGCCGTGGTGGTGGACAGGAACTGCGGTGAGGGCGGCTGGGGGTCCCAGGCCTCGAGCGCCGGCGCCAGGCGCTCGGACGCCGGCTCCATCAGCGGACTGTGGAAGGCGCCGCCCACCTTCAGCTGCGTGGCCTTGATGCCGCGCTCGGCCGTGATGGCCAGAAGGCGCCCGATGCCGTCCACCGATCCCGATGCCACCACCTGGCCTGGGCAGTTGTAGTTGGCGGGCCACACGTCGCCGGCCTCGGCGCAGAGCGACTCGGCCTCGCCGTCGGAGAGCCCGAGGATCGCCGCCATCGTGCCCGGGCGGGCCTCGCCGGCGGCCTGCATGGCGGCGCCGCGCTCGCCCACCAGGCGCAGCGCATCGCCGAAGCCGATCGACCCGCAGGCCACGAGCGCTGAGAACTCGCCCAGCGAGTGGCCCATCGCGAGGTCGGCGCGCAGGCCGTGGTCGGTGGCCACGCGCAGGCATGCCACGCTCATCGCCAGGATCGCCGGCTGGCACACGTCGGTGCGCACGAGGTCGTTCTCCGGGCCCTCGAAGATGATCTTCGTGATGTCGTAGCCCAAGGCCTCATTGGCCTCGGCGAAGGCGGCGGCGGCGGCGGGGAAGGCCGCGGCGAGGTCGCGCCCCATTCCCACCTGCTGGGCGCCCTGGCCCGGGAAGAGCAGCGCGATCATGCGCGCGGCTCCCAGCGCACCAGCACGCTTCCCCATGTGAGGCCCGCGCCGAACCCGACCATCAGCACCACGGCGCCGGCGTCCAGCAGGCCCCGGTCGCGGGCATCGGCCATGGCCAGGGGGATGCTCGCCGACGAGGTGTTGCCCACCCGGTCGAGGTTCATCACCACCTTCTCGCGGGCGATGCCCATGCGCTCGGACGCGTGGTCGAGGATGCGCTCGTTGGCCTGATGGGCCACCAGCAGGTCGACATCGTCCATGGTCATGCCGGCCTCGTCGAGCAGGCGCTGGCTGCTTTCCACCAGGATGCGGGTTGCGAACCGGAACACCTCGCGGCCGTTCATCTGGATGCAGGTGTCGGCGAGCGGGGTGTCTTCCGACCGCGGAGTGCGCGTGCCACCGGCGGGAACCCAGAGATCGGCCGGGCTGCTGCCGTCCGATCCCAGCTCCACGCCCATCACGCCGCTGCCCTGCTCCCCGTCATCAGCCTCGAGCATCACGGCGCCGGCGCCATCGGCGAACAGCACGCATGTGGCGCGGTCGGTCCAGTCGATGATGCGCGACAGGGTCTCTGCACCCACCACCACCGCGCGACGGGCGATGCCACTCTCGATCATGCCGGTGGCCTGCGCGATGCCGTACATGAAGCCCGAGCACACGGCGTTGGTGTCGTACGCCGCCACGTGGTCCATGCCGCACTTGGTTCCCACGATCGGCGCACATGGGGGAAACACGTAATCGGGCGTGGTGGTGGCGACGATGAGCAGATCGACGTCGGTCGGGTTGGTACCGGTTCGAGCAAGAAGGTCGTTCACGGCTTCTGCGGCGAGGTCGGTCGTGGCCTGCTCAGGGGCGGCGATGTGGCGCTGGCGGATTCCCGTGCGCGACACGATCCACTCGTCGCTGGTGTCCACCATCTCCTCGAGTTCGGCGTTGGTGAGCACGCGTTCGGGAACGTAGGTGCCCACGCCGGTGAGCCGGGCTCGCGGTCGGGTGCGGCCTGTGGCGGCAACGAGGCTCACGGGCGGTCCATCTGGTCGCGATCGACGATCGCGAACTTGAGGGTGGCCTGGCAGGCAACCTGGCCGTCCACAGTGGCCACGGCCTCGGCCTCGCCGATGGGGCCGCGCACGCGGGTGACCCGCGTGGCGAACTCGAGCACGTCACCCGGGCGCACCGGACGCTTGAAGCGGCACTTGTCGACACCGGCGAACAGCGCCAGCTTGCCCTTGCCGTCATCGGTGGACAGGGCCGCGAGGGCTCCCGTCTGGGCAAGCGCCTCGACGATGATGACCCCGGGCATGATGGGCTCGCCCGGGAAGTGGCCGGCGAGGAACGGCGTGTCAGGGCGCAGGGTCCATCGCGCGCGCGCCGACTCGCCGGGAACCAGTTCCAGCACCTCGTCGATGAAGAGGAACGGATCCCGGTGGGGGAGCACGTCCTTGGGGTCCGGAAGAATGGTCACGTTCTCGCAAGGCTACTGGTTTCGGGGCCCTATCCTCCCCCGCGTGCCCGGATCGCGTGCCACCCATCCGTCGACCTGCCCCATCTGCGGATCCGCCGGTGGTGCCGAGGTGCTTCGCGCACGCGATCATCGCCGTGGCATGCCCGGTGAATTCCGGGTGCTGGAATGCACATCGTGCCGCCTGTGCCGCACCGATCCATGGCCCGATGACCCTGCCGCGTGGTACCCGGATGAGTACCCGCAGCACTCCGGGGGTGAGTCGGTGACCGCCCGGGCATCGCGCATGGCCCTTGCGCGCGCGGGGAGGTCCGGCGATCACATGGCGCGAGCGCTCGGCGTGGCGATTCCCGAGGCCGAGACCGGGGGACCCATGCGGGCGGGCATGAGGGTGCTCGACGTCGGCGCAGGCACCGGGAGCGCCGTGATGGCCTTCCGCGAGGCCGGCCATGCGGCGTGGGGCGTGGAGCCATCGGCGCGCGCCGTGGAGGTGGCGCGCGAGCGGGGCAACACGTGGGTACTGGAGGGCTCGCTGGACGTCCTGCTGCACGATGGATCGCTGCCCGATGGTCCGTGGGACATCGTCCGAATGTCGCAGGTCCTCGAGCACGTGCCGGATCCGCTCGCCACCCTCGGCGCCGTTCGCAACCTGCTCGCCCCCGGTGGGCGCCTCATCGTGGGCGTGCCCAACATCCGCTCACTCATCGCGCGTGCCACGCGCGGCTCATGGGATGGCCTGGAGATGCCGCGGCACCTCGTGCACTACGACCGCGACTCGCTGCGCTGGGTGCTTGCCCTCGCAGGGTTCCGCGTCGCCTCCATGCGCACCACGCCGCTGATGGGCGTGCTGCCGGGGTCCATCGACGCCCGCACCGCGGGCGGCGGGCGCCAGCGCGGCTGGGGCGACGCCCTGCCCGTGAGGTTGCTCGCCTACCCCCTGGAGTGGGGGCTCGGGCTCATCGGCCAGGGCGACGGGTTGCTGGCCGTGGCACGGGCGGCCAAATAGGGCAGTGACAGTCACCCGAAGGGTGACTGTCACGCACCCTGGTCTTACGCCTCTGTCCCTGCGCTCTCCGGCTCTGCGCCGTCCGTCGCAGCCTCATCGCCATCCGGCGTGGACTCGACCTCGATCACCTCATCGTCCGTGGGCTCCTGCTCGTCCACCGGGGCACACGTGACGACCTGGTCCTCATCGCCGACGTCCATCAGGCGCACGCCCTCCGTGCTACGGCCCATGCGCTTGACAGCGTCGACCTCGATGCGGATGACCTGGCCGTTCTTGGACACGAGCAACAACTGCTGGCCGGCGCGGACGATGCGGGCGGTGATGAGCTCGCCCTTCCGGTCGCTCACCTTGATGGTTCGCACGCCCTTGGTGGGACGGCCCTTGCTCGGATACTCGGTGAGCGCGGTGCGCTTGCCGTAGCCGTTGCCCGTGACCACCAGCAGGTCGTGCTCGTCATCCGCGACACCCACTGCCAGCACGCGGTCGCCCTCGTCGAGGTTCATCGCGCGCACGCCCTGGGTGCCGCGACCGGTGGCGCGCACCTTCTCCTCGCTGAAGCGGGCCGCCTGGCCGCGTGCCGAGACGATGAGAAGATCGGCGCCGCCGTCGGTGAGCTGCACCCCCACCAGTTCGTCGCCGTCGGAGAGCCGGATCGCGATGATGCCGGCCTCCTTGAGCACGGTGTTGTACGCCGTGAACTCGGTCTTCTTCACCATGCCGTCGCGCGTGGCCAGCACGAGGTACTTGCCCTCCCCGTAGTCACGCGTGTTGAAGACCTGGCGGATCTCCTCGTCGGGCAGCAGGGCCAGCACGTTGGCGATGTGACGACCACGCGCATCGCGGGCTGCCTGCGGGATCTCGTGCACCTTCTGGCGGTAGACCCGCCCCTGGTTCGTGAAGAAGAGCAGGAAGTCGTGCGTGGATGCGATGAACAGGTGGTCGACCCGGTCCTCGTCCTTGAGCTTCGCGCCGCGCAGGCCCTTGCCGCCGCGCCGCTGCGCGCGGTAGGTGGTGACCGGCAGGCGCTTGATGTACCCGCCCGCGGTGATGGAGATGACCATCTCCTCCTCCGCGATGAGGTCCTCGAGGTCGATCTCGCCCTCGGCCGGGATCACCTCGGTGCGCCGCTCATCGGCGTACTTCGACCGCACCTCGGCGAGTTCGTCGCGGATCACCTGGTACACCCGGGCCTCGTCGCCGAGAATCGCCCGCAGCTCGGCGATCTCGGCCTGGAGCTCGGCGTACTCGCCCTCGATCTTGCCGGCCTCGAGCTGGGTGAGGCGCTGGAGGCGCAGGTCGAGGATGGCCCGTGCCTGCAGTTCACTGAGGTCGAACGTGCTCATGAGGCCTGAGCGGGCCTCGTCGGGGTCGGCCGCAGCACGGATGAGCGCGATGACCGCATCGATGTCCTTGAGGGCGATGAGCAGCCCCTCGAGCACGTGGGCGCGGGTCTCGGCGCGGTCCAGGCGGAACCTCGACCGGCGTCGGATGACGTCTCGCTGATGGTCGAGGTAGAACCGGATCATGTCGCGCAGCGACAGCGTGCGCGGCACGCCGTCCACCAGCGCGATGGCATTGACGCCGAAGGTGGTCTGCGCCTGGGTGTGCTTGTAGAGCTTGTTCAGCACCACCTTTGGCACGGCGTCGCGGCGTAGTTCGATGACCACGCGGATGCCGTCGCGGCCGCTCTCATCGCGCAGGTCGGCGATTTCCTTGAGCACGCCGTCGTTGGCGAGCTCGGCCATCTTGCGGAGCATCTCCGACTTGTTCACCTGGTACGGCAGCTCCGTGAACACGATGGCGTTGCGCCCGTGCTTGAGCGGCTCGTTGTGCGCGAGTCCGCGCACCACCACGCGACCGCGGCCGGTGCGGTAGGCATCGCGCACGCCCGAGATGCCCACGATCTGGCCGGCTGTGGGGAAGTCCGGCGCCTTCACGAACTGCATGAGCCCATCGGAGTCGATCGATGGGTCATCGATCATCGCGAGGCAGGCATCCACCACCTCGCCGAGGTTGTGCGGTGGGATGTTGGTGGCCATGCCCACCGCGATGCCCGCCGAGCCGTTGACCAGCAGGTTTGGCACCCGCGACGGCAGCACCGTGGGCTCGCGCCGCCGGTCGTCGTAGGTGGCGATGGTGTCGACGGTGTCCTCGTCGATGTCCCGCAGCATCTCGGTGGCATAGCGCGAGAGGCGGGCCTCGGTGTAGCGCATGGCCGCGGCGGCGAACTCCTGCGAGCCGAAGTTGCCCTGGCCGTCCACCGTGGGGTAGCGGCTGTTGAAGTCCTGGGCGAGGCGCACGAGGGCGTCGTAGATCGCCGAATCGCCGTGAGGGTGGTACTCGCCCATCACTGTTCCGACGATGTTGGCGCTCTTCACGTAGCCGCGGTCGGGCTGCAGCCCGCGGTCGTGCATGGCGAACAGCACGCGGCGGTGCACTGGCTTGAGGCCATCGCGCACATCCGGCAGCGCACGACCCACGATCACGCTCATGGCGTAGTCGAGGTACGAGGAGCGCATCTCCTCGGCCAGCTCCCGCGGCTCGATCCTCCCGTGTCGGTCGATCGCCATCTCAGACGTCCAGGAACTCGACGGAGCGCGCGTTGCGCTCGATGAAGTCGCGGCGCGGCTCGACCTTGTCGCCCATCAGCATCGAGAAGAGCAGGTCGGCGGCAGCGGCGTCGTCCATGGTGACGCGCTGCAGAATTCGTCGCTCGGGGTCCATCGTCGTCTCCCACAGCTGCTCGGCGTTCATCTCGCCAAGACCCTTGAAGCGGCTCAGCGAGATGCCCTCGCGCGCAAGCTCCATGATGGCCCCGCGCAGGGCGTCGTAGGTAGCCGCCTCGCGGCGGCGCGAGCCCCTGGTGACCGTGAACGGGGCGTCGCCCACCAGCTCGCGCAGCTTGGCGCGCGCGGCACGGAATGACGCCAGCTCTGGGGCCTCGTACAGCGACATCGGGATGACCACCGTGCGCGCCTCGCCGGTGCGGGCCTCCACCGACCGGGCACGCAGCGTGCGTGATGCAGCGTCGGTGTCGAGCACGGTGAGATCAGCCGCATCGCCGGACGCTGCGGTCACGGCCTTCTCGAGCGCCTTCAGATCGGCAGGCTCAGCCTCCACCAGGCCATTCACCTGGAGGAACTCCATGAGCTCGTTTCCGTGCACCGCCCTGAGCGCCGATGACCAGCCATCGTGCTCGCGCAGCGCACGTGCATAGCGCTGGAACCGCGCCTTGGTGAGCGCCGACTCCTCACCGGTTCCGGTGAGCAGCATCATGTCGCCGATGTTGCGCTCGAGCAGCCAGTCCTCGAGGTCGGACTCCTTTTCGATGTACTGCTCGGTGCTGCCCTGCTTCACCTTGTAGAGCGGCGGCTGCGCGATGTACACGTATCCGGCGTCCACGATCTCGGGCATGTGCCGGAACAGGAACGTGAGGATGAGCGTGCGGATGTGCGCGCCGTCCACGTCGGCGTCGGTCATGATGATGAGCTTGTGGTAGCGGGCCTTCGTGAGGTCGAAGTCGCCCCCGATGCCGGTGCCCATCGCGGTGATCATGGCCTGGATCTCGGTGTTGCTGAGCACCTTGTCGATGCGGGCCTTCTCGACGTTGATGATCTTGCCGCGAAGGGGCAGGATCGCCTGGAACGATGACTGGCGGGCGCGCACGGCGGAGCCCCCCGCGGAGTCTCCCTCCACGAGGAAGATCTCGGTGTTCTCGGGGTCGCGGTCGGAGCAGTCGGCCAGCTTGCCGGGCAGGCTTGTGGAGTCCATCACCCCCTTGCGCCGGGCGAGGTCGCGCGCCTTTCGCGCGGCCAGGCGGGCCTGCGCGGCGTGGGAGGCCTTGGTGCAGATGGCCTTGGCCGTCTGCGGGTTCTCCTCCAGGAATTCCGCGAGCTTCTGGTTGACGATCGTGGCCACGAAGCCGGCGAACTCGCTGTTGCCGAGCTTCGTCTTCGTCTGGCCCTCGAACTGCGGCTCGCGCAGCTTCACCGACACGATGGCCGTGAGGCCCTCGCGGGTGTCATTGCCCTCGAGGTTGTCGTCCTTCTCCTTCAGCAGCCCCTTGGCGCGGGCGTAGTCGTTGATGCAACGGGTGAGCGCCGTCCGGAAGCCGGTGAGGTGCGTGCCGCCCTCGTGGGTGTTGATGTTGTTCGCGAACGTGAACACCGACTCGGTGAAGCCGGTGGTCCACTGCATCGCGATGTCCACCTGGCCTTCCTCCCCCTCGGCCGAGATGGCGATGATGTCCCCATGCAGGGGATCCTTCGTGGCGTTGAGGTGCTTGACGAAGTCGACGAGGCCGCCCTCGTAGTGGAATGAGTCCTCGCGTCGCTCGCCGCGCTCGTCGGTGAGGGTGATGCGCAGGCCCGGCGTGAGGAACGCCGTCTCGCGGAAGCGCGTGGCCAGCGTGTCGTAGTCGAAGTCGGTCTCCTCGAAGATCTCCGGGTCGGGCTTGAACCGGATGCATGTGCCGGTGCTATCCGCCGAGCCGGCGTCCGTGATGGGCCCCTCGGGCGCGCCGCGTTGGTAGCTCTGCACCCACAGGCGCCCCTCGCGGCGCACCTCGGCCGTGAGGATCTCCGACAGCGCGTTGACCACCGAGACGCCCACGCCGTGCAGGCCGCCGGACACCTTGTAGCCCTCGCCGCCGAACTTGCCGCCGGCGTGCAGGACGGTGAGCACCACCTCGAGGGCGCTCTTGCCATCCTGGTCCTCCATTGCCGCCACGGGGATACCACGGCCGTCGTCGGTGACCGAGCACGAGCCGTCGGGGTGCAGGACCACCTCGACGTTGTCGCAGTGGCCCGCCATGGCCTCGTCGACGGAGTTGTCGACGACCTCGTACACCAGGTGGTGCAGGCCCCTCGGCCCTGTGGACCCGATGTACATGCCGGGTCGCTTGCGGACGGCCTCGAGGCCCTCCAGGACGGTGATGGCGCCGGCGTCGTAAGAGCCCGCGTCGGTGGTGGCGTCGAAGCCCGGTTCGGTCACCTGTCTCCTCGAGTTCGGCCGTCCCATGCCGCCCCTCCTCAGGGGTCGCTCCGGGCCGGCGCGGCGCGTAGGGCGGGGATGCCCCGACGCCTCGGATTTGCAGGGATAAACCTACCAGCAGGTCCCACGGAAAATTTCCGGGCGGGCCCCTCAGGACCCGTTGTCACGCTCCAGCGCGCGTGCTGCAGCACGTGTGACCAGCTCGCGAAGCACAGGATCCTCGATATCGCGTGTGGCCTGCTCCGCGCGCTGCACGGCCCCGGGGTCCGGTGGAGGAAGGGGATCCCGCGCGCCCGGGCCGGGGCTGGGTGCGGGAAGCGCGTGGTCGGCCACCACGAACCGCAGCCCCGCGACCGCGGCGGGGTCGCCGATGATCTCCGCCAGTCGGGCCTCGATCTCCTCCCCTCGGGCATCGAGTTCCTGTGCCCACACGGCATCGGCACAGGCCACGGTGACCACCCCGGCCCTGCTGCGCCGGACGGGATACGCGTGGTTCACCGTGCCGGAGCCGGTGGCCTCGAGCCAGGCCGCGCGCACCGAGGCCAGCACCGAGTCACCCGGCCGGGTGAACCTGCGGGTGGCGCGGCCGAGGAGGTCCCCCACGCCCACCGGGTCCTGGCGCCTCCTACGCCGCAAGCAGGCCCTCCCGCACGACGAGCACCCGTGCCCCGCGATCGGCGGCCGCCTGCGCCGACGCGGGATCCGCCGTGGTGAGGATGCACTGCCCCTCGCCCACCACCGCATCGAGGAGGCGCCCGCGACGCTGGGGGTCGAGCTCCGAGAGCACGTCATCGAGAACGAGGATCGGCAGGCCGGCGCGTGCGCCGAGGTGGGCGCGGTGGGCCATCAGCATTGCGAGCACGGCCGTGCGCTGCTCTCCCTGGCTACCCACCCGGCGAAGGTCCACGGTGTCGTCGCCTCGTCGCTGGCCCACGAAGACGTCGTCGCGATGCGGGCCGGCCAGTGTCATGGCGGCCGCCACTTCGCGCTCGCGCGACGACTCCATGCGCTCGGCAAGCGCGGCCTGGACGTCGCTGTCAGGGACGTCGGCCAGCGACGAGGGTGAGGGTTCGAGGGCGATCTCGCCGCCGGGGCCTCCTCCAAGCTCTTCAAGCCAGCTGGCGAACGGCGCCCGCAGCGCGGCCATGGCAGCGCGGCGTGCGGTCACCACCCGGGCGCCATGCTGCGCGATGGGCGCCTCCCAGGGAATCACTCCCCCCAGCCCCGAGCGGCCGGCGCGCGCGTGGCGGAGGGCGGCGTTCCTCTGCGCAAGTGCGGCGGCGTACGCCGCGAGATCCTCCGCGTAGCCGTGCTCCGCGGCCTCCAGGAGCCGATCGAGGTGTCGTCGTCGAGCGGCGGGTGGTCCCTTCACCGCGCGAAGCTCTTCGGGAAGAAACACCAGCACGCTTCCGTCGGCCCGCCAGTCGGAGAGACTCCTCGCCGGTTCGCCGTCCAATGAAAGGCGCCTCCCCTGCCGCGGCGCGAAGCCGATCTCGCGGCGTGCCGTGCCGCCAGGGCCACGGAGGTCGAGCCCGACATGCAGTGCGGGGGCGCCTGTGCGTATGGCCTCCGCCTCGCGCGACGTGCGGCAGGAGACGCCGAGGCACGCGAGCACCAGGGCCTCGACCAGAGACGTCTTGCCGGCCCCGTTGGGCCCTGACAGCACGATGCCCCCTTCGGGCAGGTCCACCGACGCCCGTGACCACGAGCGGACGTCGGAGACGTCGAGCCGCGTAGCCACCCAGGCGCCGGGCACGCGGGACCTAGCCCGGCAGGCGGATCGGCATGAGGAGGTAGCGGTAGTCGTCCCCCTCGCCGCGCAGCAGGCCGGGGCGCAGCGGGCTGATGAGGCCGAGTCGCACTTCGTCGCCATCCAAGCCATCCACTCCCTCACGGAGGAAGTCGGCGTTGAAGCCGATCTCCATGGCCTCCCCGGAGTAGGGAACCGGCATCGATTCGCGCCCTTCGCCCACCTGGTCACTCACCGTGGCGACCGTGAGCTGCCCCTGCTCGAACGACAGGCGCAGTGGTGACGTGCGCTGCGCCAGCACGCCGATGCGGGTGAGCACAGCGAGAAACTCCGCACGCTCGAGCCGCACCTCCTGCTCGAACTCGGCTGGAATGAGCTGCCGGTAGTCGGGGAACTGGCCATCGATGAGGCGGGTGGTCATGCGCACCCCGGCGCAACGGATGGTTGCCTGCGACTCGGTGAGGGCGATCTCCACATCGCCCTCCTTCGCCTGGGCGGCGAACCGGGATGCCTCGGCCACCGCTCGGGCTGGGAGGATCGCCTCCATCAGCTCCGGTGGCGGAGAGTCGAGAGGCACCGTCCGCACCGAGAGCCGGTAGCTGTCCGTGGCGGCCATGGTGAGGCCATCGGGTCCGATGCGCACGAGCACGCCTGTCAGAACCGGCCGGGTCTCATCCCGCGAAGCTGCGCGAACTACGCGGTCGGCGCAGGCGATGAACCGCTCGGCCGGGATCGCCACTCCCACGCCGGTGTCGCTCGGGAGCTCGGGATACTCGCCGGCCTGGTGGCAGTTGAGGCTGAAGGATGATCCTCCCCCGGACACCTGCACCTGGCCCTCGTTCTCGTTGTGCACGAGCGAGACGGGCCCGGGGGCCATGCTCCTGACGAGGTCGGCAGCAAGTCGTGGCAGCACTACGGACCCATGCTCCTCGACGCCGGCGTCCTCGAGAGGAACCCTCACGGACACCTCCATGTCCGTGGCCGCCAGCTCGACGACTCCTTCCTCTGCCCGGAGCAGGACGTTGGCGAGGACGGGGATGGTCCCCTTGCTCGAGGCGGCTCGGGAGGCGAGCGCCAGGCGGGAGGCAAGTTCATCTCGAGGACACGTCAGACGCACGGCAGGAGCGTACCCACCCCGGCGATCGATGTGCCCGGGGTGCCTGGCTCCACACAGTGACGTTGATGTGAAGTATCTATAGAGAGATTGACCGCAGTAGTCGTAGGCCCTGTGGAATTCGTGGACGAACCACTGTTATCGCCGCGTAAAGGCACCTTTCCAGCCTGTGGAGGAGTTGTGGGCCACACGGGATAACCCCACCACCCATCAACACCCGCCCACAGTGCCTAAACCGCTTGGCCCAGCGCCGCTGGACAGGTGTTGAGGGACACCACCACCCTGCACGGGTTGTCCACAGGTAATCCCCAGCACCCCACCCATTTCCCACACAGTGGGACCACACGCAAGAAACGCGCTCCGAGCACGGATATGCGCAGAGGGCGTGGACGGGAGGGACTGGGCCCGAACCTTACGAGGCCGTGAAACAGGCCCGGAGGCTGGGGCGAGCGGCCTAGCTACCGGGGGAAGACGCGCGAGTGACGCCCGTGAGCGACAGGGTGAGGGCCTGGGCGGCCTCATAGACATCCCCACCCTCGGCGAGAAGCTTCGTCACCTTCTGCACCGCGTAGATCACCGTGGTGTGGTCGCGTCCGCCGAACGCCCTGCCGATCGTGGGGAGGGAGGCATCGGTGAGCTCCCGCGAGAGGTACATGGCCACCTGGCGCGGGATCACCACGCGCTTGGTGCGCTTGTCCCCCACCAGCTCATCGATGCTGATCGAGTAGTGGCGGGCGACCGCCTCCTGGATCAGGTCGATGCGCAGCTCCCCCGCACCACCTGGGAAGAGGTCGGTGAGGACCTCCTGGGCGAGGTCCACCGTCACGGGGCGTCCGGAGATGGAGGAGTGCGCGACCACCCGGATCAGCGCGCCTTCGAGTTGCCGCACGTTGGTCGACACCCGCGCGGCGATGAACGACAGCACCTCGGGGTCGCGGATCTGGTAGCCGTCCGTCTGCACGCGCTTGCGGAGGATGGCGATGCGCAGCTCGAGGTCCGGTGGCTGGACGTCGGTGATGAGACCCATCTCGAAGCGCGAGCGCAGCCGGTCCTCGAGCGTCTTTATCGCGCTCGGCGGACGGTCGCTGGAGATCACGATCTGCTTGCCGTGCTCGTGCAGCGCGTTGAATGTGTGGAAGAACTCTTCCTGCGTCTGCTCGCGGCCCTCCAGCATCTGGATGTCGTCGATCAGGAGGATGTCGGTACTGCGGTAGCTGTCCTTGAACGACCTGATGCCACCGTCGCGAAGCGCGTTGATGAACTCGTTCGTGAAGGTCTCCACCGAGACGTACCGAACGGACAGCCCGGGGTGATGCTCGGCCACGAAGTGCCCGATCGCATGAAGCAGGTGGGTCTTTCCCAGCCCCACGCCGCCATAGATGAAGAGGGGGTTGTAGGCGCGCGCGGGCGTCTCGGCCACCGCCAGCGCGGCCGCGTGCGCGAACCGGTTGCTTGGCCCCACCACCAGGGCGTCGAACGTAAAGCGCGCCTGCAAACGGGAAGAAATCTCGTTCTGGGTGGGGGGAATCACCGGCTCGGGCCTGGGGGGTGTGGCTACCGCGGTCGCGGGCGTGGCGGGGCCCGCGGGAACCTCGGCCGGGGCGACCACCTCGACGTTCACGACGACATCGTGCCCGAGCACCTCGAACAACGCGTCGCGCACGAGGGAGTCGTAGCGCTGCACGATCCACCCACGGGCGAACTCGGTCTCGACCCCGATGCGGAAGCGGCCACCCTCGAGCCCGAGGGCGCACGCCCTCTCGAACGTGAGGCTGTAGGTCGCACTGTTGAGAGCACCGCGCAGGCGCTCCAGCACCTGGAGCCAGATGGCCCCGAGACGCTCCTGGTCCTGGATGATCGGAACGGATGAGCTCATCGGCTAGAAGAGGGTCGCCACTATCGCGGCACCGCGCTCGGTGAGGACCCGCCCGCCATCGGCGAAGCGCACGACGAGGCCCCGGTGCTCGAGCATCACCAGCTCGCGCCCGACCTCGCCCAGTGGAAGCCCGAGCTCGCGGGCCATGGTCTCCGGGTGCGCCGGCGCCATCTCGAGCAGCAGCGCGAGGAGGCTGCGCTGCACGTCGTTGGGCTGGCCGGGCTCGCCGGCGGGCTCCGGGGCGGGAGGGGCATCGACGGTGATTGTCACCACCGTGCCGCCACCGAGATTCTCCTCGATCTCGAGGAGTCCCCCCTCTGCGGCCACCAGCCCCGACGCCAACCCGAGCCCTGAGCCACAGCCGCGCACGACGGCGCGAATCGACTCATCGGCACTGGTGTAGCCGGGCTCCACGGCCCGCCTCGGGTCGGGAATGCCCGGGCCGCGATCCGACACACGCACGGTGCGCCCGCCGTCAAGCACGGTGACGAGGGCGTCGCGGAAGTCGGCGTGGATGAGGTTCTCGATCACCTCACGCAGCGCGAGCGGAGGCACGGAAGACTCCCGGGCCACTACCGAGAAGGTGGCCTCGATCACGGCCGCGGGCGCGATGTCACGCACCTCTGTGATGCCCGGCGGCTCGAGGGCGGCCCGGTGCACGGCGACCCGCACCACATACGTGGTGCCCGGTACATGCAGTGCCGCCAGGCTGTCGGGAAGTTCCGTGCTCATTCGGGGGCGGGACGCTACCAATGACAAATGGCCCGAAACGGGCACGGAGCGGCCTGTGGACAATCGGGGGACGTATGAGCGGGAAAAACCGGGGCGCGACCGCGCAGCAGCCGAGAAAGCGTGCATGAGCAAATGTGGATGAGCAGGGAAAACAGCGGCTATCCACAGGAGTGTCCACAACTGTGGACGCACGCTGTCCGCCGGGGGGCGAAAAGAGCACGGGAAAAGACGTCCGCGACACACTCGGAAGGGCCCTCCGGGGTCCGGGACGTGCGCCAGAGCGGACCCGCCCAGCCCGGACGCGCAGTGCCGGGCTGGAATTGCCCCCTCTGGTAGTGTTCCCGCGTCTTGCGCCGTGTTCGAGCGGTGCAGAGCCCAGGCCGTGTACCAAGGAGCAGCAGGCGAGTGAAGCGCACCTACCAGCCGAACACGCGGAAGCGCAGCAAGACCCATGGCTTCCGCAAGCGCATGTCCACTCGCGCCGGCCAGGCAATCATCAAGCGTCGCCGCGCGAAGGGCCGCGCCCGGCTCTCCGCGTAGGCCGCTGGCCCCGTGCCGGACGGCGCCGCCCCGCGAGGCAGGCGCAGTCGGATCACCCGATCCGGCGACTTCGATTCCGTATATCGTCGCGGCACGTCAGCGGCGGGTCGGCACCTCGTCGTCTACGCGTTCAATCGCGGCGAGGGGGATCCGCCGCGCCTGGGCCTGTCGGTTGGCAAGCGAGTGGGCGGTGCAGTGGAGCGTAACCGGGTGAAGCGGGTGCTCAGGGAGGAGTTCGCGCGCATCGCGCCGGGTCTCGCCCCGGGCGTGGACTACGTGGTCATCGCCAGGCCCGGCGCGCACGAGTACATCGAGGAGCGGGGCTCGCAGGCCCTCGGCGAAAGGCTGCAGGAGCTGGCCGAGAAGGCCGCGCCGGTGGCGGCCGCGTGAAGGCCCTGGCCCTCAGCCTCGTGCGCGCCTACCAGCGCACGATCTCGCCGCTGTTCCCGAGGCGCTGCAAGTACTATCCGACCTGCTCCGACTACGCCGTGCAATCCATCCAAATGTTCGGTGTGAGCAGGGGTTTTGTGCTTGCTGGATGGCGCCTTCTGCGCTGTAACCCGTGGAGCAAGGGCGGGGTTGACTACCCCGCCGACCAGACCCTCTTCGGGGCGCGATGAACCCACTGGATCTCCTCGAGGCACCACTTCGCGCGGTCCTGGACTTCTTCCACGGGATCGGCTTCACGTGGGGATGGGCGATCGTCATGCTCACCTTGGTCGTGCGCCTGATCCTGCTGCCCCTGTTCGTGAAGCAGTACAAGTCTGCGCGCCGCATGCAGGAGGTCGCGCCGCAGATGAAGGAGCTGCAGCGCAAGTACAAGGGGAACAAGAAGAAGCTGCAGGAAGAGATGATGGCGTTCTACAAGGAGAACGACGTCAACCCCTTCGGCTCCTGCCTCCCCCTGCTGCTGCAGGCGCCGGTCTTCATCGCGCTCTACTACACGCTCCGCAGCCAGGACTTCTCGGACGGCACGGACGTGTCGTTCATGTACGTCATCCCCGACGTATCGAAGCTGCTCACCGAGATCGGTTGGGCGGTCATACCGCTCATCGTCGTCTACGCGGTGTCACAGCTCATCTCGTCCGAGCTCTCCGCCACGGCGAACATGAGCAAGAACCAGCGCTGGCTCATGCGCCTGCTGCCCATCGGCATCGTGTTCTTCATCTTCCAATTCCCCGTGCCCGCAGGGCTCGTCATCTACTGGGCCACCACGAACCTCTGGACGGCAGGCCAGCAGCTCGTCCTGAAGCGGCGCATCGAGGCCGATATCGAGGCCAATGGCGGCACCCTGCTCACCCCGAAGTCCAAGGACGACGCCGACGCCGACGACGCCCACGCTGATGGCGATGCGGCGGAGGATGGTGTGGACGAGGCTCCCGAGGCCGCTCCCGCCGGTGCCGTCGCGGCCGTCGCGACGGAGGACGTGGAGGTGCGCACCAAGTCCGTTCCGCGGCGCCGGCGACGCAAGAAGGACCAGGCGGCGCAGGGCGAGGCCGCGGGGGTCAACGGGGCATCAACTCCTGCCGACGCACCTCCGCCCCCGGAGATCGCCAACGGCGGCCCCGCGGGAGAAGTCGCACCCGGCCCGTCGGCCGACACCGAAGGCATCGGGGATACGGACTCCGACGCCGCAGAGGCGGCGCCTGCGGGCGGAAAAGCCCAGCAGGGCGGGGGATCGAAGAAGCGCAAGCCCCCGGCGCGCAAGGTCAAGGGCGGTCCCGGCCGGCCCGCCAGCCGTAAGCCACCGAAGAGGCGCAAGTGAGCGAGGATCCCGGCCGCGAGGCCCTGTTGGAGGTCGTGAGGGCGGCGGTCGAGGGCCTCGGGCTCGAGGCCGAGGTGGTCGTCGAGGATGGCGACGAGAACGGCCTTGTGGCGCGCATCGAGGGCGATGGTCTCGACCCGATCATCGGCCGCGACGGCGAGGTGCTCGATGCGGTTCAGGTGCTGGCAGCCCAGGCGGTGCGCCGCCAGCCCGGCGGGCAGCGCCGCGGCGTGCTGGTGGACGCCGGCGACTACCGGGCCCGGCGTGCGGAGTTGCTCACCCGGCTCGCGCACAAGGCAGCCGACGAGGCCGTGGAGTTCGGTGAGGAGATCGAGCTCGAGCCGATGAGCGCGCTCGATCGGCGAACGGTGCACATGGCGCTGGCCGACCGCACGGACATCGAGACGCGCAGCGAGGGCGAGGATCCCCGCCGCCGGATCGTCGTGGTCCCCGCCGCCGAGTAGGCCCGCGTTTCACGTGAAACGCCCCGGCGGCCGCTGACCACCCGTTTCACGTGAAAACACCGGCCGACCTGATCGTCGAGCGCGCTGTCGCATCCGGTATCCCCGTGGACCGCGCAGCCGCCGTGCTGATCGAGGGCGTGCTGGAGGCCATGCTGGCCGAGCCGCAGAACCTCTCGTCGGTGCGGGACATCGACCAGGCAGTGTGGGTGCATGCCGTTGATTCCCTCAGCGGCCTGCGGGTGCCGGCCGTGCGCGATGCGATCAGCATCGTGGACATCGGATCGGGCAATGGGTTCCCCGGCCTGGCTGTGGCAGCCGCGCTCCCCGCGGTGCCCGTGACTCTCGTTGAGAGCGAGAAGAGCAAGGCCGACTGGTTGCGCAGGGCCTCCGCCGCATTCCCTAATGTCCGCGTGGTGGCTGATCGAAGCGAAACCCTCGCTCGCGACGAGCGCGAGTCCTTTTCCGTGGCCTGTGCACGCGCGGTGGGTTCCCTCCCCGTGGTGATGGAGCT
>JAURGT010000014.1 GCA_030833665.1 Miltoncostaeales bacterium | reverse complement strand
GTTCGGGCTCGAGCGCATGCAGGCGCTCATGGATGCCCTGGGGCAGCCGTGCCGCGGCATCCCCTCGGTGCACGTGGTGGGCACCAACGGCAAGACGTCGGTCACCCGCATGACCGCGGCCTTCCTCGCGGCCGCCGGCCTTCGCACCGGCGCCTGCACCTCGCCGCACATCCTCGGGTGGCGGGAGCGCGTGGAGCTTGACGGGGTCGTCATGCCGCCCGATGCCTTCGCCGACGCGGCCACGCGCGTGCACGCGGCGGTGCCCGGGGTTCCGGAGGGCGCGATCACCCAGTTCGAGGCCATGACGGCCGTGGCCTTCGACGCCCTGGCCGCCGCGGGCGCGGAGGCCGTGGTGGTCGAGGCCGGCCTCGGCGGCAGACTCGACGCCACCAACGTCATCGACGCCCCGGTGGTGGCCCTCTCGGCCGTGGACCTTGACCACACGGAGCTCCTCGGCGACGACGTCGCGACGATCGCCGGCGAGAAGCTCGGGGTGGCCCCCGACGGCTTCACCGGGCTCGTGGTCGGCGCGCAGGCCCCGGCGAGCCTGCCCGAGGTGCGGACGGCCGTGGATGCACGCGGCATGTCGGGTTGGTGGATGGGGCAGGACTTCGACGTGCAAGCCGGAAACGGTCACTCCATGACCATCCGCACGCCCAACGGCGCCCTACGCGTGGACGCCGACCTGCCCGCCCGCTGGCAGCGCGCCAACCTCGCGCTCGCGGTGGCCGCGGCCGAGCGCGTGCTCGATCGCGGGCTCGTGCGCGACGAGGTGGAGCGCGGCCTGGCGGCGGTGCGCAACCCCGGGCGGCTGCAGGTGGTGCACGGGGAGCCCACCGTGGTGCTGGACGGCGCGCACAACCCGGCCGGCGCGCGCGCCCTGGCCGAGGCCGTGCCGGTGATCCTCGGCAGCGTGAGGCCGGTGGCCGTGATCGGCATGATGGCCGACAAGGACGCCGAGGGGATCCTCGACGCCCTCGCCCCGGTGATCCGCAGCGCGCATGTGACGCGCGCCTCGTCGGGCCGGGCCATCCTCCCCGAACCGATTGCCCGCATGCTGCGCGAGCGCGGCGTGGATGCCGAGGTGGTGCCGGGGCCCGCCCGCGCTCTCGAGGCCGCCCGCGCTGATGCCGGTCCCGGGGGCGCCGTGCTGGTTGCCGGCTCGCTGCACCTGCTCTCCGATCTCGCCCCCGTTGTGATGGGGCAGTCCGGTACACTCGCCGCCGCCTCGGGCCCCGAGGAGGGCCTTGCCACGGTGTGGCGGCTCGACGACTTCAGGAAGTGAACCCTGAACGCAGTCTCTGACTTCTTCGGTTCGACGGCGTGGACCATCGCGCTCGTCATCATCCAGGTCTTCGCGATCGCCCTGTGGCTCGCCCTGGCGTACTGGGTCTACCAGGACTCCCGGCGGCGCTTCGAGAATTCCGGCGCGATCACGGGGTCAACCGTGCTCGCGATTGTCATCCCGTTCCTCGGGCCGCTGATCTACCTCTTCATCCGGCCGCCGGAGTACCTCACGGACGCCCACGACCGCGAGCTCGAGACGCTCGCGCTCGAGGCGCAGGTGGAGGGCCTTCGGTGCCCCGAGTGCGAGGCCGTCGTGGGTCCGAAGTTCCTGGTGTGCCCCATGTGCACCGCCCCTCTGCGCGAGCCATGTCGCCGCTGCTCCGAGCCACTCGAGCCCTCATGGCGCGTGTGCCCATACTGCGCGGCCCCGGCATCGCCCTCCACCTCAAGCTTCTCCGAGGAGACACGCATCTCATGACCGAGCGCACCTTCGTGATGATCAAGCCCGATGCCGTGGCGCGGGGCCTCTCCGGGGAGATCCTCGCCCGCTTCGAGCGGCGCGGGTTCGCGGTGCTCGGCCTCAAGAAGTGCGTGATGGCGCGCGACGCTGCGGAGGAGCACTACGCGGAGCACCGCGACAAGCCGTTCTTCGCCGAGCTGGTGGAGTTCATCACCTCGGGCCCCGTGGTGATGATGTGCATCGAGGGCGAGGGCGCGATCCTGGCCTGCCGCACCATGATGGGCGCCACCAACCCGCAGGACGCCGCCCCCGGCACCATCCGGGGCGATTACGCGCTCGAGGTCGGCCAGAACGTCATCCACGGGTCTGACGGGCCCGAATCGGCCGCCCGCGAGCTGGGCATCCACTTCGCCGACTCGGAGATCATCGGCTGATCATCCTCGCCTCGCGGTCGCCCCAGCGGCGGGCGCTGCTCGGGTCGCTGGGCGTGCCGTTCCGCGTGGTCGCCTCGGGGGAGCCCGAGCAGAGTGACGAGGGCCTCCCCGCTCCCGAGCGGGTGATGGCGCACGCACGCGGCAAGGCGCACGAGGTGGCCGGCCGCGTGGGCGTGCCGGAGGGGGGAGGCGTGCTTGGCGCCGACACCGAGGTGGTGCTCGACGGCAGGGCGCTCGGCAAGGCGGCGGGGCCGCTGGAGGCCCGGGCCATGCTGGCTGCGCTGTCGGGCCGTGCGCACCAGGTGATGTCCGGCGTGGTGCTGCTCACCCAGCGCGGCGAGTCGGAGGCCCTCGCCGTGGCGGAGGTGCGCTTCCGGGAGCTCGACGACGCACTCCTCGACTGGTACCTGGCGCAGGGCGAGTGGCAGGGGAGGGCGGGTGCCTACGCCATCCAGGGCGCCGGCGCGGCGCTGGTGGAGTCCGTCACGGGCGAGCCGAGCGCGATCATCGGGCTCCCCGTGGCCGATGTGGCCACGTTGCTGCGCGGGGCCGGCCTGTTTCCCCCGTGATGCAACGGCCCGTGCAGCGGGGCCCCTGTGATTCGCGCACGTAGCGGGGTGGGATACCCTTTCCGGCGGCGTCGATGGGCGCCCGGCAGGACCATCGCGATCGGCACCGGAGGCCCCCGATCGGCTTCATGAGCTACCTCAGCGGGTTCGGCGGCCGCGACATGGCCGTGGACCTCGGCACGGCGAACACCCTTGTGTACGTCAAGGGCCGCGGCATCGTGCTCTCGGAGCCGTCGGTGGTGGCCATCGACCAGCGCACCGGGGACGTTCACGCCGTGGGCATCGAGGCCAAGCGCATGCTGGGCCGCACCCCCGGGAACATCACGGCCATCCGGCCGCTGAAGGATGGCGTCATCGCCGACTTCGACGTCACCGAGACCATGCTCCGCCACTTCATCCAGAAGGTGCACCAGAACAGGTGGGCGCACCCCCGCGTGGTGGTGTGCGTTCCGTCGGGCGTCACCGGCGTGGAGAAGCGCGCGGTGGAGGAGGCCACGCTATCGGCCGGAGCGCGCCAGGCGTACCTCATCGAAGAGCCCATGGCGGCTGCGATCGGCGCGGGCCTCCCGGTCGGGGAGCCCACCGGCAACATGATCGTTGACATCGGCGGGGGCACCACCGAGGTGGCCGTCATCTCCCTCGGCGGCATCGTGGTGGCGCAGTCGATCCGCGTGGGTGGCGATGAGCTCGATGAGGCCATCGTCAACTACGTGAAGCGCGAGGAGAAGCTGATGATCGGCTCGCAGACCGCCGAGGAGGTCAAGCTCGAGATCGGCACCGCCTTCGAGATGAAGGATGAGATCGAGGCCGAGATCCGCGGGCGCGACATGATCAGCGGCCTGCCCAAGACCGTTGTGCTGTCGTCGGAGCAGGTGCGCGAGGCGCTCGAGGAGCCCGTGTCGCAGATCGTCGACGCCGTGAAGGCCACGCTCGACCGCACGCCGCCCGAGTTGGCATCCGACATCATGGACCGCGGCATCGTGCTCGCCGGCGGCGGTTCGCTGCTGGGCGGGCTCGACGAGCGCCTGCGCGCCGAGACCGAGATGCCGATCCACCTCGCCGATAGCCCGCTCACGTGCGTGGCCGTTGGCTCGGGCCGCTCCCTCGAGGAGTTCGAGGTCATGCGCCGCTCCTCCCAGGGCGGGCGCCGCGGGCGCCGCCCCCGATACTGAGTGATGGCGGCCCCGGCATCGGCGAAATGGCTGCCCACGTGGCATATCGTGGGCCGATAGCCGGCCCGGCCGCGTCGTAGGAGGCCCGAGATTCCCCGAACCCCGCGCAAGAACGACCTCGAGAGGCGCCGGACGATCATCCGCCGCAGCGTCATCGGCGGCCTGGTGGCCGTGTGCCTGATCCTCTTCACGGTCTACTTCCGCGAGGGCGGCGACGGCCCGGCGCATGGCACCCAGCGCCTGGCGGGCACCGTCGTGGCGCCGCTGCAGTCGGTGGGCAGCCGGATCGTGGAGCCCTTCACGGGCGCGTGGGACTGGGTGACCGGTCTCTTTGACGCCCGCGGCGAGAACGAGCGCCTCAAGGAGGAGAACGCCGCGCTGCGCGCCCAGGTACTGGCGGCAACTGACCAGGCCGCCGAGGTAGCGCGCCTGCGCGCCCTGCTGCGCATAACCGATGACGTGCCCGGCGGCTACAAGCCCGTGGTCGCATCGATCATCGGGCGCTCGCCGACCAACTGGTACTCGCGTGCGCGCATCGACGCGGGCACGAATGACGGCGTGGTGGTGAACAGCCCGGTGGTGGCCGCGGCCGCACCCGGGGCGTCGCTCGTCGGCGTGATCACCTCGGCGTCTGTGGGCAGCAGCATCGTCAGCTTCATCACCGACTCCTCCACGCGCGTCGGGGCGACGGTCGATGGCTCCGGTGGTGCGCTTGGCGTGCTGCGGCCGACCGTGGGCGGGCAGCTGATGCTCGACAACGTGCCCCGCGACTTCCGCGTGCGCGATGGTGCGGTGGTGCGCACAGCCGGCTTCGTCGCCGACCTCCGCCTGCCGTCGGTATTCCCGCGCGGCATCCCGATTGGCCAGGTGGCCGGGGCCGGGTCACAGCCGGTCGACACCTTCCTCACCATCCAGGTGACGCCCTTCGCCGACGTGCGCGAGCTGGCGTCGGTGGCGGTGCTCACTCCGCAGTCGGCGGCGGCGAAGCGCCGCGCCGAGGGCTGAGGCCACGGTGGCCGAGCAGATCACGGGGGACATCCCGGGGGCCCGCCCGCTGCCAGTCGGGCGCATCCGCAGCCTGCCGCAGCGCCCCGCCCACATCGGGCGCATCGTGTTGATGGGCGTGCTCGCCGTGCTGCTGCAGATCACGCTCATGCCGTACCTCACGGTGGCAGATGGTGCACCTGACATCTGCATCGCGCTCATCGTCATCATCGCCGTGTTCCGCGGCCCGTTCGTGGGAGCCATCCTCGGCTTCGCGTGCGGCCTCGCCGTGGAACTGACCACGCCGGTGGGCACGCTGGGCGTGCTCGCCCTCCTCTGCCTCGCGGCGGGCTACTGGTGCGGCCGGTTCGTCGATCGCCCCGAGGCCGAGAGCCTGGGGCTGCCGGTTGCGCTCGCCGTGGCGGCGTGCGCCTTCGTGCAGGTGGGATACGCGGTGTTCCAGCTGCTTCTCGGCACGGAGTTCGTGGTGTCCGCGGTGGCCGTGCAGGTGATCGTGCCCACCATCCTGCTCACCGGGCTGTTGTCGTTTCCGCTCCTGCTCGTCGTGAGGCGACTCCTCGGGGCCCCGGTGGACGTCGAGCCGGGGATGCTTCACTCGTGAGCACAACGAGCCCGATCCCTCCCGACCTGCCGTCCGGCGACGAGCCCGGCCCGCCGCGCCGCCGCATCCGCCGCCCACCGCGTCCCGTGCTGCGCATGGCGTCGTTCACCATGGCCGTGCTGCTGCTGCTCGGTGTGCTCGTGGCGCGCCTGTGGTTCCTGCAGGTGATCGGCGGCGGTGACTACCAGGAGCGCGCCGAGGCCAACAGGCTGCGCACGGTCATCACGGAGGCGCCACGCGGGGCGATCACCGATCGCAATGGCGCGCCGCTCGTCACGAGCCGTGAGGTGCTGAACCTCGTCGCCGAGCCGAGCCAGCTCACCGGGACGAAGGGCGCGGGGGCTCTCAGGCGGCTCTCCGTGGCGCTCGGGCATCCCCCGGGCTACTTCGCGGCGAAGGTGAAGAAGTCCGGCGAGTCACGGCCGTTCGAAGCCGTGGTCCTCGAGGAGGACACGACCCCTGAGCTGCAGGCGTACGTCGAAGAGCGCCGTGCGCAGTTGCCCGGGATCAGCCTGGAGGCCGCATACGTGCGCGACTACCCGGAGGGCACCGCGGCCGCGCACGTGCTCGGCTACACCGGGCCGATTCCCGCCGAGAAGGCGGAGGAGTACGGCAGCCGCGGCTACCTCGGCAATGAGACCGTGGGCCGCGCCGGGATGGAGGCCGAATACGAGGAGTACCTGCGCGGGATCGCCGGCCGCGAGCAGGTGGAGGTGGATGCCCGCGGGGAGGTGGTGGGGCGCGGCATCCTCTCCCAGACCCCGCCGCGCCCGGGCCAGACGCTGCGCCTGTCAATCGACGTGAAGGTGCAGAAGGCGCTCGAGGCGGCGCTGCGCGACGAGGTGCGTGGGTCGGGCACGTCCACGGGGGCCGCGGGCGTCGCGATCGACCCGACGACCGGCGCCGTGCTGGCGCTGGCGTCATACCCCACGTACGACCCGGATGTCTTCCAGTCGGGCAGCCCGCGCGAGGTGCGACGGCTGCTCACGAGCCCGGCCCGGCCGCTGCTCGACCGCGCGATCGGGGGCGAGTACCCCGCCGCGTCCACGTTCAAGGCCATCACCGCGACCGCGGCGATCGAGAGCGGGCTGTACAAGCCGGGGGAGATCATCGAGTCCCCCGGTTCCGTGGTGCTCTACAAGACCCGCTTCAAGGGCTTCAACGAGACCGACCACGGGAAGATCGGTGTGTCCGAGGCGCTCGAGGTATCGAGCGACACGTTCTTCTACGAGATCGGTGACCGCTCGTATCGCGTGCGCGGGTGGCCCCTGCAGGACTGGTCCCGCAAGTTCGGCCTGGGTCGCCCGACCGGCCTCGACACCGTGGAGGGCGAGAGCGCGGGACTGGTACCCGATCTGGCCTACAAGCGCCGTACCTGCGATCGCGCGGTCGACCCCATCAACTGCTCGTGGCGCCCCGGTGACTCGATCAACATGTCGATCGGGCAGGGCAACGTGCTCGTCACGCCGATCCAGATGGCGGTGGCCTACGCGGCCATCGCCAACGGCGGCACGGTGGTGACGCCGACCCTCGGGCGGGCGGTGGTGGACGCCGACGGCCGCGTGCTGCGCGACCTGCTGAGCGCACGGGCGAAGCGCCCGCTCGGCATCTCGGAGCAGAGCCTGCGGCTCGTGCGCACGGGGCTCCGCCGGGCGGCGAATGGAAATGGGGGCACGGCCACGCCGGTCTTCGGGGGTCTGCCGGAGCAGTTCCGGGTGGAGGGCAAGACGGGCACCGCCGAGAACCCCAGCGGCATCGATCACGCGTGGTACGTGGGCTACGCGCCGGCCGACGACCCGAAGATCCTCGTGGCCGTGGTGGTGGAGCGTGGTGGGCAGGGCGCGAACTCCGCGGCCCCGGTCGTGTGCCGGGCCATCGGCGCGTACGTGGGCTTCTCCGCCGACACCTGCGGCACCGGGGCGAAGGTCAACTGATGGCGACGTTCCCCGGGGAGATCGGGGGTGGATCCGCCCGCGCACGCACGCAGTCGGCGGTGGCCGGGCTCGACTGGTGGCTGCTCGGCAGCGCGATCGCCGTCTCGGGATTCGGTGTCTACGTGGTGAGGGTCGCCACTGATGGCGACATCCCGTCAGACCCCGGGTACTTCTTCACCCGTCAGGTGGCGTACACGCTCATCGGCCTCGTGGCGCTCTTCTTCACGCTGCGGCTCGACCTCGAGCGACTCTCGCGCTACGTCTGGACCCTCTACGCGATGCTCATCGCGGCGGTGGGCATCGTCCTCGTGCTCGGGTCGTCCGCCCGGGGGTCCACGCGATGGATCGAGCTCGGACCCCTGCGCCTCCAGCCATCCGAGCTGGGCAAGGTGATCATCGCCTTCGTGCTCGCGGTCATCGTGGTGGAGCGCATCCGCTCGATGGACTCCGCGCGTCTCTCGCTGTTCGTCGCCGGCATCGCGGCAGTGCCCGCGGGCATCGTGTTCCTGCAGCCAGACCTTGGCACGTCGCTGGTGTACGCCGCGATCACCGTGGCCATCCTTTGGGTGGCGGGGCAGCCCATCACGCACTTCATCGTGGCGGGCACCGTCGTTGTCACGCTGGTGGCGCTTGTGCTGTACATCCTCCCGGCGGCGGGGGTGAACGTGCTGAAGCCCTACCAGGTCGATCGCCTCACGGCATTCGTGGACTCCGGCGCCGATCGCTCCGAGACCGGGTACCAGCTCGAGCAGAGCAAGGTGGCCATCGGATCGGGCGGCGCGTTCGGCAAGGGGCCTTCCGGCGCCACCCAGACGATCAACGACTTCCTGCCGGAGCATCACACCGACTTCATCTTCGCCGTCGTCGCCGAGATGTTCGGCTTCCTCGGCGCAGGCCTGCTGATCGCCCTGTACTTCGTCGTCATCTGGCGGTGCCTGGTGATCATGCGACAAGCCCATACCGAGCTCGAGCGCCTCGTGGCCGCCGGGCTCACGGCGATGCTCGCGTTCGAGGTGTTCGTTAACATCGGCATGAACGTGGGGATCATGCCGATCACAGGAATCCCGCTGCCATTCATGTCGTACGGCGGGAGCCACACTCTGACCAACCTCGTGGCGGTCGGCGTGCTCCTTCGCATCGGCCGACGCGGGCGCGAGCTCGGGCCGCGGACGAGATAGCCGTGGGCGCCATCACCACGCTCGCGAAGCGGGTCAACACCTTCGCGAAGGACACGCGCAAGCATCACGAAGATGCCCTCGAGGGAGGGGTCATCGCGATCCTCCCGGGCGACCCCGTGCTCACCGGCGCCCTGTCCGACCTGCTGGGCGTCCCCGTGGGTGACCGCCCGCATGCCGATCTCGTCATCATCCCGCTGGGGATGGCCGACGACGCCACCTCGGCAGCGCGCGAGGCCGCGGCCCGCGCACGGCAGGACCTGCGGACGCTCGTGGTGGTCATCTGCCCCGACGCCCGCCGCGGCGGGCGCGAGGCGGAGGTGCTGGCCGAGCCGGACGTGACCATCGGCGACCTCGTGTTCGCCCCCGACGCCACCAGCGAGGCGTCGCTCGCCGCCATCACGGACGGCATCATCCGGGTCCTCGGGGCCCATAAGGTGCCGGCCGCGCGTCGGTACCCGCCGCTGCGCGACGCCGTGCGCCGCAGCATCGTGTCCTCTGCCGCGCGGGAGTCCGCCGTGGCGGGGGCGCTCAACTGGTTTCCCGGCGCCTCGGCCTCGCAGTTGGCCATGGTCGTCAAGACGGGCTCGGCCGAGGGGCATCAGCTCGATGTCCGCCGGGTCCCCGAAGTCGCCGCGGCCGTCGCCAGCGGCCTTGTCATCGCTGCCGTCGCCCGTGGCGCGTCGCGCGTGGTCCCCGCTCCGCGGTGGCTCGTGCGCGGCGCAGTCGCATGGGGCGCGACGGTAGCCCTCGCCGCCGCGACCGATCGCATCTCGCATCAGATGGGAGAGGACAACCTCCCCGCCGATCCGCGAAGCGCGCTCAGGTCGCTGCTCACCCGCGTCCGGAAGGGACGCAAGGAGAAGAGCTGATCAAGCAGATCCTGGTTTCCGTGGATCGCGCCGAGACACGCGTTGCCATCGTTGAGGATGGCCGCGTCGCCGAGGTGCAGATCGAACGACGTGGCAAGGCCTCCGTGGTGGGTCATATCTGGAAGGGCCGCGTCGAGTCAGTGCTCGCTGGGATGGAGGCCGCCTTCATCGAGGTCGGCATCGGCAAGAACGGGTTCCTCCACGTCGATGACGTGGTGGCCATGGGCGTGCCCAAGCGCAAGCGCCTCATCGCAGAGCTGCTGAAGAAGGGCGATCAGATCATCGTCCAGGCCGTGAAGGACCCCATGGGCACGAAGGGGGCGCGCCTGACCATGCAGCTGTCGCTGGCGGGCCGGTTCCTCGTGTACGTGCCCTTCGGCGATGGCATCGGCATCAGCAAGCGACTGGACGACGACGAGCGCCACCGCCTGCGTGACATCTGCAAGCGCCTGCCCACCGACGGCGGGGGCATCATCGTGCGCACCGCCGCAGCCGGCGCATCGGCACAGGAGCTCGCGCGCGACCTGGCGTCGCTCAACCTTCTCTGGAAGGCCATCCGCGAGCGCTCCGACAAGGTCGACACCCCGTCGCTGCTCTACAGCGAGGCCGACTCATCGCTCAAGGTGATCCGGGACATCCTCAACGAGACCGTCGACGAGGTGCTCGTGGACGACCCGCGCCAGCACGAGCGCATCACGGGCTTCCTCCGGCGCACCTCGCCGGAGTTGGCCGACCGCGTGCGCCTCTACGAGGGCGACAAGCCCCTCATGGAGGCCCACGGGGTGGAGGCGGCCATCCGTTCCACGCTCAGCCGGCGCGTGCCGCTGGCGTCGGGGGGCTCGCTGGTGATCGACGACACCGAGGCGATGACGGTGATCGACGTCAACTCGGGCAAGAACGTCGGCCGCGGCAACACCCAGCTCGAGGCCACCATCACGCGCACCAACCTCGAGGCCGCCGAGGAGGTCGTGCGCCAGCTGCGCCTGCGCGACATCGGCGGCATCATCGTCATCGACTTCATCGACATGGACGACGCCAAGAACCGGCGTGCGGTCACGAAGGCGCTCAACGACGCGCTCGCGGGCGATCGCAGCCGCACCTTCGTGGTGGAGATCTCTCCGCTGGGCCTGGTGCAGATGACCCGCCAGAACATCAGCGACGGCGCGCGGGAGATCATGACCCGGGCCTGCCCAACATGCGGGGGGCAGGGCTTCGTGGTGAGCGCCGAGACCCACGCGATCGACGCCGAGCGGCAGATCCGCCTGCTCATCGGTGCTTCCTCGGAGTCGCCGGTGTCGGTGGCCGTGCACCCGGAGGTGGCTGATTTCCTGCAGGCCGACGGCAACGCTGCGCTCTCGGAGATCGAGGAGGACCTCGGGGTCTCCATCGCGCTTGAACGCGATGGTTCGATGGCGCCGGGGTCGGCACGCGTGGCGGGCGCGGCGGCAAAGTCGTCGGCCTCGGGGCGCACCCGCGCCCGTAGTCGGTCGAAGGCCCCGGCGGATGCCGCCGCCGAGTAGAGGGGGCGGGCACCGCGGGCCGTGGCGCGTGAGGGGCGGTTTCGCTACTGTCCCCGATCGCGTCCGGAGCCGGGCGCATCGACGTACGTGGAGAGAACGTGGCTGATTACGCCGTGATCGCCCTTGGGGGCAAGCAATACAGGGTGCGCGAGGGTGAGCGCATCGTCGTCGACCGCGTGGCCGCGGAGCCTGGCGAGACCATCTCGCCGCGGGTGCTCGCCACCGGTGGCACCGACGGCATCAGCGACGGCGGCACGGTGACCGCCGAGGTCGAGGAGCATGTGCTCGGCCCGAAGATCACCGTGTTCACCTACCGCGCCAAGAAGGACAGCAAGCGCAAGATGGGCCACCGCTCGCGCCTCTCGCGCGTGCGCATCACCGGGATCGGGGGCTAGGAATGGCTCACAAGAAGGGTGGCGGCTCCAGCCGCAACGGTCGTGATTCCAACTCCAAGCGCCTCGGCGTGAAGGTGTTCGCGGGCCAGGTCGTGCCGGCCGGCTCCATCATCGTGCGCCAGCGCGGCACCGTGTTCAGGCCTGGCAACGGCGCGGGCCTTGGTCGCGACCACACGATCTTCGCGACCGTCTCCGGCCGCGTGGAGTTCAGCAACGGCCACAAGGGGCGCTTCGTGTCGGTGCATCCCGTGGAGGCCCCGGCGGGCTGAGCCGGGTCGGGGCGGATCCGCCCCGCGCCGTGTCCTTCACCGACCGGGTCAAGATCCACGTCCAGGGCGGACGCGGCGGCCACGGCTGCCTGTCGTTCCGCCGCGAGGCGCACACGCCGAAGGGTGGCCCCGATGGGGGCAACGGCGGGCGCGGCGGTGACGTGCTGCTCATCGCGGATGACCAGCTGACCGACCTCACCCCGTTCCGCACGCGCGTGCACCACAAGGCGCAGGCGGGGGCGGCGGGGGAGGGGCGCAACCGGCACGGGCGAAATGGCGATGCCCTCGAAGTGCACGTGCCGCCGGGCACCCGGGTGCTGCGTGATGGCCACGAGGTTGCCATGCTCATGGAGCCGGGCGAGGTCGTGCCCGTGGCCCGCGGCGGCATCGGCGGCGTGGGTAATCGCGCGTTCAGGTCGTCCACGCACCGCGCGCCGCGCACCACGATCCCCGGTGAGGACGGCGAGGAGGCCTGGATCATCCTCGAGATGCGCCTGCCGGTTGCCGTGGCCATCATCGGGCTGCCCAACTCGGGGAAGACCGCCCTGCTCAACGCGCTCACGGGTGCGAGCGCCACGGTGGCCCCGTACCCGCACACCACAGACGAGCCGGCATTCGGGCCGCTCGAGGACGCCTTCGGGGTCATCCACCTCGTGGCCGACCTGCCGGGCCTCGCGGCCGACGGCACCGAGCGCCGCGGGGCGGCCCTCGGCCAGCTGGAGCGCGCATCGGTGGTGGTCCACTGCCTCGACGCATCCGACCCCGAGGACCCTGCCGCGCGCCTCGCGCGCGTGCGTGAGGGCGTGGCGCCCTACGTGCCCGAGGCCGGCCGCGAGGTGGTGGTGGCGACCAAGTGCGACCTGGCGCCCGCCCCGCCCCAGGCAGATTTCGCGACATCCGCCGAGACCGGGGAGGGGATCGCGGAGCTCCGCGACGAACTCATCCGGTGGCTGTCATGAGCGACGTCATCGTCATCAAGCTGGGCTCGTCCACGCTGGTGGACGAGCGGGGGGGCCTGCGCGAGGAGGTCCTCGCGCGCCGCGTGGCCGAGGTCGCACGCCTGAGGGCCGAGGGCGCGAGCCCCGTCCTGGTGTCGAGCGGCGCCATCGCATGCGGTCTCGGGACACTGGGCTTTGCGTCGCGCCCTGAAGCGCTGCCCGACCTGCAGGCGGCATCCGCCGTGGGGCAGGGCGCGCTCTTCTCGCGGTACATCACCGAGTTTGGCCGCCACGGCGTGGTGCCGGGGCAGGTGCTCCTGACGTCGGCCGACCTTGAGCATCGGGCGTCGTACCTCAACGCCCGCAACACGCTCGAGCGCCTGGTGGCGCTGGGCGCCGTCCCGGTGATCAACGAGAACGACACCACGGCGACCGACGAGCTCACGTTCGGGGATAACGACGTCCTCGCCGCGCAGGTGGCGATCCTCCTGCGCGCCCGCCTGCTGGTCCTGCTCACCGACCGCGACGGCCTCTACGCCCCCGGCGCGGACGGTCCGGTGCGCATCGACGCCCTGGCGGCGGACACCGCCCTCGATGACATCGCGCTGGCCGACCTCCCCGGGTCGGGCCGGGGTCGCGGCGGCATCGCGAGCAAGCTGGCCGCGGTGGCGATGGCCACCGGCAGCGGCACCGAGTGCGTCATCGCGAGCGGCGAGCACGACGGCGTCATCCCCGCCGCGGCGGCGGGCGGCGCGGTGGGCACGCGCTTCGCGGCGTCCGATCGGTCGGACGGCGCCTTCAAGATGTGGCTGCGCCACGCCAAGCCCGCGCAGGGGCGCGTGGTGGTGGACGCCGGCGCCGTGCGGGCGCTGATCGACAAGGGCACGTCGCTCCTTCCGGTGGGCGTGGTGGCCTGCGACGGGGCGTTCGCGGCGGGCGAGGCCGTGCTGGTGGTGGGGCCCGACGGCCGCGAGGTGGGCAAGGGCATCGCCGACCTGTCGGCCGATGAGATACGCACGGTGCGCGGCATGCACTCCGAGGATGCCCTGGTGCTGCTCTCCAGCGGTTCGGCCGAGGTGATCCACCGCGACCGCTTCGCGCCGTCCGTGCGCTAGCGTGGCCCGGTGATGACGACCACGAACGCATCCCTCGACGAGCGCCTCGATGCCGCGCGGGCTGCAGGGCGCGTGCTGGCCGCGATGTCCCCGGGCGAGAAGGTGGACGTGCTCGAGGCCGTGGCCCAGGCGTTGCTGGCGGGCTCGGAGGCCATCATCGCGATGAACGCCGATGACCTGGCCGACGCCCGGCAGTCGAATGCGCCTGCAGCCATGGTGGACCGGCTCATGCTCGACCGGGCGCGGATCGAGGGCATGGCCGAGGCCATCCGCGCGGTTGCGGCGCTGCCCGACCCGGTGGGCACGATCAGCGGCGGGTGGCGCGTGCCCAACGGGCTGGAGATCGTGGAGACGCGGGTGCCTCTTGGCGTGATTGGCGTGATCTACGAGGGCCGCCCCAACGTGACCACCGACGCCGCCGCGCTGGCGCTGAAGAGCGGCAACGCCATCGTGCTGCGGGGCAGTCGTATCGCAGCACGATCGAACGAGGTGCTGGGAGAGGTGGTGTCCGACGCCATCGCCGCCGCGGGCGTGCCGCCCGCGGCGGTCACGATGCTGGGCACCGATCGCGAGGAGATGCTGCGGCTCATCCAGGCCGAGGGCAAGGTCGACCTGGTCATCCCGCGCGGCGGGGAGGACCTCAAGGCGTACCTGCAGCAGAACGCCCGGGTGCCGGTGATCTACGCGGCATCGGGCAACTGCCATGTGTATGTGGACGCGGACGCCGACCTCGATGAGGCCCTGGCCATCGCCGTCAACGCGAAGGTGCAGCGCCCGGGCGTGTGCAACGCCTGCGAGACCCTGCTCGTGCACCGCGAAGTCGCCGGGGAGTTCCTGCCACGCGTCGCCGGGGCGTTGCTCGCGGAGGGCGTGGAGCTCCGGGTGTCGGACGAGGTGCGCAGCCACCTCGACGGCTTCGCTGACGATGTCGCCGAGGCGACGGACGAGGACTTCGCCACGGAGTTCCTGGATCTCATCCTCTCGGTGGGGATCGTCGGATCGGTGAAGGAGGCCGTCGACCACGTGAACCGCTTCGGGTCCGGCCACAGCGAGGCGATCATCACCCGTTCGCTCGACGCCGCGCGCACCTTCCAGCAGGGCGTGGACTCCGCGGTGGTCTATGTGAACGCCTCCACGCGCTTTACGGATGGAGGCGAATTCGGCATGGGCGCCGAGATCGGCATCTCCACCCAGAAGCTCCATGCCCGTGGCCCCATCGGGCTCGCCGACCTCACGACCGTGAAGTACCTCGTGACCGGCACCGGCCAGACCCGCTGACCCATGCGCATCGGGGTGATGGGCGGCACATTCGACCCGCCGCATGACGGCCATCTCGCGCTGGCGCGTGCCGCGGCCGCGCAGCTGGGGCTCGACAGGGTGATGCTCGTGCCCGCCGCCCAGCCCCCGCACAAGCCAGGCGGCGCCACCATGCCCGCCGCGCAGCGCATCGCGATGGTGCGAGCCGCGGTGGAGGGCGACCCGGTGCTCGAGGCGTCGTCCGACGAGGTCGACAGGCCGGGCCCCTCCTACACCGCCGATACGCTCGAGCGCATCGCCGCGGAGCACCCCGGTGCCGACCTGTGGTTCATCCTCGGCGCCGACCAGCTGGAAGGCTTCCCGGGCTGGAGCCGGCCCGAGCGCATCGTGGAGCTCGCGCGGCTGGCGGTGGCATCGCGTCCGGGCGCAGGTGATCCCGCGATGGACTTCCTGGCGGGCGCCGTGGCCGCCGGACGCGTGGACGTGGTGGATATGCCCGAGGTGCCCATCTCGTCCACGGACGTGCGGGCCCGCATCGCGGCCGGAGAGGACGTCTCGCACCTCGTGCCCGCCCCCGTGGCGGCGTTGCTGCACTCGGACGCGGCGTCTTGATGGGCGCCGCGAGCGCGAGTAGCCTGAGCGAGTCAGATTGATCTACAGGGGAGACCCCTCGGACACCAGGGAACTCGCGCTCGCAGCCGCGGCCATCGCCTACGAGAAGAAGGCGGAGGACATCGTGCTGCTCGACATGCGCGGACTGGTGGATTACACGGACTTCCTCGTGATCTGCACGGGCCGCACGCCCCGTCAGACCAAGGCGATCTCGCAGGAGATCCGCCACCGGCTCAAGACCGACCTGGGGGTTACGCCGCGCAGGGTGGAGGGCGAGAAGGAGGGCGACTGGATCCTCATCGACGCCCTCGACATCGTCGTGCACGTATTCACGCCCGAGGCGCGCGACTTCTACCGCCTCGACCGCCTGTGGCGTGAGGCCCCGCTCGAGCAGTTCGCGCCCTCCCCGGCCTGACGCCGGTGCTGCCACGGCGCGCGCCGTCGGTCTATACTCCACGCCGCACCCGGGGGATTAGCTCAGCTGGGAGAGCGCTACGCTGGCAGCGTAGAGGTCACCGGTTCGATCCCGGTATCCTCCATGTATGAAGGCCCCGTTCAGCGGGGCCTTTTCATGCCCGCGCCGCGATGGCTGCCCAGCGGGCAACCCCCGTTGTGGCGCGAGGACCACTTGCAAGGTTATTGTGAGGTGGCGGGCGACGGCCTTCGGGGGTCGCCACAATAGGTGTGATGGTGAAGAGGCTGGCGGGTCAACCCTGATGAGAAACGCCGACGCGGGCATGCAGAGCGCTCCAGTCACCGCGGAGCAGGAGCGCGATCGGCTCATCGCGGTGCTGACGGCCCAGGGCGAACTGCAGGACCTCTACATCAGGAACGGCGCTGATCGGGCCTGGTGGGACGCCGCACTTCGCACCGTGATCGCGCTCACCGGGAGCCAGTTCGGTTTCATCGGTCGCATCGAGGACGACGAGCACGGCGATCCCTACCTGCACTCGCTGTCCATCACCGACATCGCGTGGAATGAGTGGTCGCGCCAGGTGTTCGACGACTTCGCGGCCGATGGCCTCGACTTCCGGAACCTCAACTCGCTCTTCGGCGTCACGGTGGCCACTGGGGAACTCGTGGTCAGCGACGACCCGGCAACCGATCCCCGCCGGTGTGGCTTGCCGCCGGGGCACCCGCCGCTGGACTCGTACATGGGCATTCCGCTGCGCGAGGGGGATGACCTCATCGGCATGGTCGGCATGGCCAACCGGGTGGGCGGCTACGATGCCTCGCTCACGGATGAGCTTCGCCCCGTGCTCTCGGTGATCGCCGCGATGGTGGCGCGTGAGCGCGTGGAGCGCCGTGCCGCGGCGGCGACGGCCGTTGTGGAGGAACTCGGGTCGGCCGTGGAGCACCTCACGCGCGCCGAGCAGCAGCGCCTGATCGTTGATGATGCCGTGCGGGCGATCCTCGCCGCGGGCTCGCTGTTCGAGGCGGGCAGCGCCGCGGTGGCCGCAGCGCAGAAGCTCGCCCCGGGGGTGACTGCCGGGGTGATGGCTGAGGGCCCCGACGACCCCCAACGTCTTATCTGCGTGAACGGGAGCGGCGAGGCCTTCGATCGCACCGACTGCCAGGCGTTGCAGGGCGGCCAACTGCACGTGAGCCTCCCGGGGCTGCGACTCGACTCCTGCCGCCATGTCGACCCGCTGAACGCCGTGACCCTGTGCTGCCCCATCGCCACCGAGGACGACGAGTTCGGTCTGCTCATCTGCTGCGCCCGGGATGCCGAGGGCAGTGGCGACGGCCTGCGCGGCACGGAGCTGGCGGAGTCGGTGGACCGGCTGGCCGGGGCGGTCGCCCAGGTGGCGCTCAGGGAGGACATCGCGTCGCACGCCCTCCGCGATCCGCTCACCGGCCTTGCCAACCGCCGTGCGCTCCTGCAGGCCGTGGAGCGCCGCCTGCGCCGCATCGATGCTGGCGCCCGCCCGTTCGGCGTGATGATCGTGGATCTCGATGACTTCAAGGACATCAACGACCAGCTCGGCCACGCGGTGGGCGATGAGGTGCTCGTGTCGGTCGCCACGGCGCTTGCGAGTACGGTGCGCGAGGGCGATGTCGTCGCGCGCCTGGGCGGCGATGAGTTCGTGGTGCTCCTGGAGTCGGGCGACCCGAACGTCATTGCGGCAGCCGGCCAGCGGATGGTTGACGCCGTATCGGCCGTGGCCCCTGCGGGCGGCCCCGGCATCTCCGCGTCAGCGGGTGCCGTGCCGGTGGGGTGGGGCGGCGTCGGGTGGGACGACGCGTACCAGCGCGCGGATGCGCTGCTCTACGAGGCGAAGGCCGCCGGCAAGAGCCAGGTGGCGCTTGGCCCGATGATCGGCATGGCTGAGCAGGAGTGAGGCACGGCGCCCGCGGTGGCCACGCGCGCATGGGCGCAACCCGGCGGGGCGCAGTACGCCGTCGGGTGGCCGCCTAGGCGACGACCCGGGGTGCATCCGGATCGTGCTCCGGAAGGCCTCGGGTCATGAGCAGCCCGCAGACCACGGCCGAAAGCAGGAAGATGCCTGCGGCCCACCAGAACGCCGTGGCGTAGCCGTCCACCTGCGCGGCCGCCTGCGTGGCCGGCGACTCGGGGTCGGAGCTCGTGACCACGAAGCCGGTGACCGCGCTGGCGAAGATGGTGCTGAGCAGCGCGGTGCCGATGGATCCGCCGACCTGCTGCGTGGTGTTGACCATGGCCGAGGCCACGCCGGAGTCGTTGGCCTCCACTCCCATGGTGCCCACCTCGAAGCAGCAGGCGAAGACCAGCCCGAGCCCGAGTCCGGTGACGAGCAGGCCGGGCAGCACGTGCGTGACGTAGGCGGTGTCCACGCCGATCTGCGTGAACAGCAGCAGGCCGGCCATGCCGAGCACCATTCCGAGCGTCACCGGCAGGCGCGGGCCGGTGCGGGGGAGGATGAGCGCCGTGCTCGTGGTTGCCGTGAGCATGATCGCGCCGATCATCGGAAGGAACGCCAGCCCCGTGGTGATGGGCGAGTAGCCCAGCGTTGCCTGCAGGTAGTACGTGAGGAACAGGAACACGCCGAACAGGCCCGCCGAGGCCAGCGCGAGGCCCAGGTATGCACCACCGCGGTTGCGGTCGGTGAGGACGCGCATGGGGAGCATCGGCTCCTTCGACCCGATCTCGATCCACACAAAGGCCGCGAGCAGGACGAACGCCACAACGAGCAGCCCGATGGTGACCCCGGAGGTCCAGCCGTCGGTCTCGGCCTTGGTGAAGCCATAGACCAGCGCGAGCAGGCCCAGCACCGACGTGATGGTGCCCGGGATGTCCAGGCTGGCCTTGCGGCGCCCCTGGTGCACGAGCAGCACGACGGCACCGATCGCGGCCGGGATTGCGAGGATCAGGTTCACCCAGAGGCACCAGCGCCATGAGAGGTACTCGGTGAGAATGCCCCCGAGGAGCAGCCCGAGCGCGCCGCCGGCACCCGCGATGGCGCCATAGATGCCGAAGGCCTTCCCGCGTTCCTTCGGGTTGGTGAACGTCGTGGTGAGCAGCGACAGCGCGGCCGGCGCGAGCAGCGCTCCGAACGCCCCCTGCAGTGCGCGGGCGGTGACCAGAACCGTGAAGTCCTGCGCGATGCCGCCGAGCGCCGACGCCACGGCGAAGCCGATGAGGCCCCAGAAGAAGACCCACTTGCGACCGAGCACATCGCTGAGGCGCCCCCCGAACAGCAGGAGGCTGCCGAAGGCCAACGCGTAGGCGGTGATGATCCACTGGCGGTTGGAGTCGGAGAACCCGAGGTCGGCCTGGGCCGAGGGCAGCGCGATGTTGACGATGGTGGCGTCCAGCACAACCATGAGCTGGGCGATCCCCAGGATCGCGAGGATCACCCAGCGGCGGCTGTGCTGGCGCTGCTGCGGGGTCCCCTCCACGGCCTCTGACACGCGGTCCTCCTCGTCGTCCTTCCCGGGCGCGCTGCCGCGGGCACGGCGCGGGACCCTAGCGCTCCGTGAAGCGGCGGGAGCCGAGAGTGGCGATGCCCCAGCGCACGGCCTCCACCATGACATCGAGCCGCTCGAGCTCGTCGCCATCGAGCTCGCCGCTCCAGGCGAGGAGCAACCACGGCCCCTCCACCTCGATGAGGTCGATGTCGGGGATCGTCCGGCCGTGGGCCAGCCGCTCCTGCACCGAGGGGTCGAACACCGCGAACACATCAACCGGATCGGCATCGTCCGCGACCTCGACGGCGTAGCGCTCGCGGAACAGGTCGTTCTCGAGATCCTCCACGCGCATGGCCCCGATGCCGCGGATGGCGTCACCCGCGCCGCGGAGCAGGCGGCCGACCGCGGATCGGCGCACCACGCGCATGGGGGTCACCCGGAGCGGGTACTCGAGCAGCGCGATGAGGTCGTGCGTGTACGTGGTGTGCCGCTCGCCCTTCGACCCATAGGTGTCCTCCTCGTAGCAGTGGTTCGCGATGCGCGCCGGAATGCCATCGACGGTGATCGCCACCACGTCGGTGACGTATCGGCGATCCCCCATGCGAAGAAGGGGGGTGGCCTCCGGGATGCCCGAGTCGGCGAGTTGCTGGAGGTCGGACAGGGCCTCCGGGGGGTCGGGGGATGGCTGCGCCGGCATGTCGCGCCCCCAGTAGCCCGCCCCGCGGGCAGCTGCCCAATCGCGCACGAGCTCCGAGGTGGCGTGGCGTCCCGCCGCACGCCAGGCGAACAGGGCGGCGAAGGCCAGCACGAGCACCGCCGCGACGATCCCGCCGCCGATGGTCCAGGCGGTGCCGTTGGGCGACGCCGCATAGGCGCAGAGCGGGACGAAGACGACGAGGCCGGTAACCGTCCAGGCGATGGCCGAGCGCAGCCTCCTGCGCGCCGCGGCCCATCGGCGCGCGCGGTAGTGATCATCGTTCCCCGGCGGGCGGCCCACGGCCCGATTGTGCCCGAGAACGCCGACGGGCCCCTCGCGGGGCCCGTCGGGTGCTTCATGCGGGCGCCCTCGGGGGCGCCGCTGGCTCAGACGGCGTTGACGCCCTGTGCCTGCGGGCCCTTGGGGCCCTCCGCAGCGGTGTAGCTCACGCGCTGCCCCTCATCGAGGGTGCGGTAGCCCGAACCCTGGATCTCGGAGAAGTGCACGAACAGATCCTTGCCCCCGTCATCGGGGGTGATGAAGCCGAAGCCCTTCTCAGCGTTGAACCACTTGACGACGCCTTCCGGCACGTTTTCCACCTTGTTCGGCGAGGCTTGCCACTGCTCGTCGAACTTGGGTACCGACGGCCTGCACGTCCACGCATTTCTTGTCCTCACATGAGGAGTACCCGGAACGCTAGTCCGGTCCTCGGCGACAGGCCCCCGCAGCGGTCCAATCGTTACCGCTTGTCGCGTGTGCGTATGAAGGCCGTGAGCCCGAACGCGCCGACTGCGGACAGCCCCATGCGGCGATAGAAGCCATCGGCATCGCGCTCCGCGATGAGCACCTGGTGGTGGAAGGTCTTCATCGGGTAGTGGTCGAGCACGGCCTGCAGCAGTTGGCTGCCGATGCCCTGCCGCTGGACGTCGGGCAGCACGAGGATGTCCGCGATGTACACCGCGAAGGCGCCGTCGCTCATGGTGCGCACGAATCCGACCACCTGACCATCCTGCACGGCCACGAGCGCCAGGTCGGCCCGCTCCACCGCGATGCGCAGGCGCTCGGGCTCGCGGGCATGGCTCCATCGGTTGGCCGCGTACACGGCAAGGATGGCGTCGAAGTCAGCCGCGACGTCGGCTTCGCGGATCTCCGTCTTGGCTCCGAGCGTTGTCAGGGGTCATCCCCTCCGTGACTTGGTACTGTCGCCCGCCGATGACCGCACCGCCGAGCGCACTCCCGGAACGCTACGACCCGGCGGCGACGGAGGCCCGATGGCAGTCCGAGTGGGACGCCGCGCGGGCGTTCCACGCGGAGCCCGTCGCCCGCGACGGCGAGCCTGCCTCCGTCCCCGATGCCCCCAAGGCGTACGTGCTCGAGATGCTGCCGTACCCCTCGGGCGAGATCCACATGGGGCATGTCAAGAACTACACCATGGGCGACGTGGTGGCGCACTTCCGCCGCCGCACCGGGCACGTGGTGTTCCACCCGATGGGATATGACGCATTCGGGCTGCCCGCCGAGAACGCCGCGATCCGCACCGGCGAGCCGCCGGCGGAAGTCACGGCGCGCAACATCGCCAGCATTCGCGCGCAGCTCCGGCGCCTGGGCTTCTCGATCGACTGGGACACGGAGATCTCCACGGCCGATCCCGAGTACTACCGCTGGACGCAGTGGATCTTCCTGAGGTTCCTCGAGAAGGGGCTCGTGGAGCGCCGCGAGGCCGCGGTCAACTGGTGCCCGACGGACCAGACCGTTCTTGCCAACGAGCAGGTGGTCGACGGCCTCTGCGAGCGCTGCAAGAGCCCGGTGGAGCTGCGCCAGCTACCCCAGTGGTTCCTGCGCATCACCGACTACGCGCAGGCGCTGCTCGACGACATGGACCTGCTCGACGACTGGCCCGAGCGCGTGCTGACGATGCAGCGCAACTGGATCGGCCGGTCGGTGGGCGCGCGCGTGGAGTTCCGCGTGGCCGACGACCCGGGCACCGTGATCCCCGTGTTCACCACGCGCCCCGACACCCTCTACGGCGCGACGTTCTTCCTGATGGCTCCTGAGCACCCTCTGGTGCCGCGCCTGGTGGACGGGCGTCCCGAGCAGGCTGAGGTGACCGCCTACGTGGGCACCGCCGCGCGCACCGCGGTGGCTGAGCGCAGCGCGGCGGAGCGTCCCAAGACCGGGGTCTTCACGGGCCGGTACGTGGTGAATCCCGCGAACGGCGAGGAGATTCCCGTGTGGGTGGCCGACTACGTGCTCATGGATTACGGCACGGGCGCCATCATGGCGGTGCCGGGGCACGACGAGCGCGATTTCGCCTTCGCCCGTGCGCACGACCTGCCGGTGCAGCGCGTGATCGCGCCGGAGGGCTCGCCGCCTGACGCCCCGCTTGACGAGGCCTGGACCGGCCCCGGGCAGCTGGTGAACTCCGGCCCGCTCGACGGCATGGAGGTGGAGGAGGCCAAGCGGGCCATGTGCGCCGAGCTCGCCGCGCGCGGCGAGGGCGACGCCACGGTGGGCTACCGACTGCGCGACTGGCTGATCTCGCGACAGAGGTACTGGGGGGCGCCGATCCCGGTGGTCAACTGCGACGCGTGCGGCGTGGTGCCGGTGCCCGACGACCAGCTGCCGGTGCTGCTCCCCCACGTGGACGACTACGCGCCCCAGGGGCAGAGCCCGCTCGCGGCCGCGGAGGATTGGCTGGCCACCACGTGTCCCTCGTGCGGTGGCCCCGCCCGGCGCGAGACCGACACCATGGACACCTTCGTCGACTCGTCGTGGTACTTCCTGCGCTACACCGCACCGCACTTCACCGGCGGCCCCTTCGATCGCGACATCGCCGATTACTGGCTGCCGGTCGACCAGTACATCGGCGGGGTGGAGCACGCGATCCTGCACCTGCTCTACGCGCGCTTCTTCACAAAGGTCATGCACGACCTCGGCCTGGTGGGAACGCGCGAGCCGTTCGCGCGCCTCTTCACGCAGGGGATGATCCATCACCAGGGCGCGAAGATGAGCAAGAGCCGGGGCAACGTGGTGCCCCCCGACGACATCATCCAGCGCTTCGGCGCCGACACCCTCAGGCTCTACATCCTGTTCATGGGCCCCGCGGCCGACGATGCCGAGTGGAGCGATAGCGGGGTGGAGGGGCAGAGGAGGTTCCTGGACCGCGTGTGGCGCCTGGTGCGCGGCCTGCCCGGCGACGTGGATCCGGGGCGCCCGTCCCCCGGGGACCTGGAGGGCGATGGGGCGGCGCTCGCGCTGGTGCGCAAGGCCGAGGCCACGGTGGAGAAGGTGACCCAGGACATCGGGGAGCGCTTCTCGTTCCACACGGCCATCAGCGCGATCCAGGAACTGGTGAACCAGGCCACTCGCGACGCCGCGGACGGTGCGCTCGCTTCGGAGTCCGGGGGGAAGGCGCTGTGGCACGCCGCGCGCACCACGGTGTCGCTCATCTTCCCGTTCGCCCCGCACATCGCGTCGGAGCTCTGGGAGGCCATGGGTAGCGAGCGCCTGTGGGAGGAGCCCTGGCCCGAGGCCGACCCGGCCTTCCTCGTCGCCGACAGCATCACGATCGTCTTCCAGGTGAATGGCAAGCTGCGCGATCGCGCCGATGTGGCACCCGACATGGACGAGGACGCCCTCATCGCGATGGCCCTGTCCCTGCCCAAGGTGCAGGCGGCCATGGGCGGTGCCGAGCCGAAACGAACCATCGTGGTGCCCGGCAAGCTCGTGAACGTGGTGGTGGGCGGGAAGTAACGCACCCGCGTGCCCCTCGTGACGGGGCGCGCGCCATGGGTGATGCGGGTCGCCATACGGTGGCCGCATGGATCGCCTCTTGCCGTGGCTGCGCAGGTCGGGGTGGATGTACGGGCTCATCGCCCTCGTGCTCGCGGTGATGGCCTGGCGGTCCATGGGCGGCGGGGGCGAGCAGGGGGCGCCCGCCCCCGCCGCGCGCGTGAGCAGGGCGCCCGACGTGCCGAAGATGACCCTCGTGCACGTGGCCGGGGAGGTCCGCACGCCCGGCGTATACCGGGTGGGCGGTGACTCCCGGGTCATCCAGGCGGTGCGCATTGCCGGCGGCCCGACGCGTGACGCCGACCTCTCGCGGCTCAATCTCGCCGCCCCCGTGGTCGATGGGCAGCAGGTGGTCATCCCATCCCGTCCGCGGCCCGGCGTGGTCGGAGTGGCCGCCAGCGGGGCGGGCGCTGGGGGCACCGCAGGCGGCGCCAGCGGGCCCGTGAGCCTGTCGTCGGCCACGGCGGCGGACCTCGAGGCGCTCGACGGCGTGGGCCCGGCGCTGGCGGCGCGCATCATCGCCTGGCGCGATTCCCACGGCGGGTTCTCATCGGTGGATGCCCTCGACGAGGTGCCGGGCATCGGGCCGGCCCGCATGGAGGCGCTCCGGCCGCATCTCACCCCGTGATCCGCCACCTGCCGCTGGCGGTGCCGGCGGCGCTCGTCGCGGGTCTCATGGCCGGTGGCCTTGGGCCGCCGGCCATGGAGGGCGTCCCGACGGTCGTGATCGCCCTGCTCGCCGTGGCTCTTGCCATTGGCGCGGCGGGCGCGCTGCGCGCACGCGCTGCCGTGGCGGCCATGGCGTTCCTGTGCGCCTCGGCGGCCCTCGGGGGCGCCGCCTGGGCCACGGCGCGCGTGGCGGACACCGCGCCCATGCCGGTGCACCGGTTCGGGCCGGCGTCCGGCGTGGTCACCCTCACCGCCCTGCCGGCCACCACCACGCGCGGCACGCGCATGCGGGTGGAGGCCGGGCGCATGACCGGCCCCGGGGCGCCCCCGGCGGGCACCGGGCTGCTGCTCGAGCTGCCACGGGGTGTCACGCCTCCGGAGGTGGGCCAGGTGGTGCGGGTCTCCGGGTCCGTGGGCCCGGCATCACGTGACGGGTCGCCCGGCTGGTGGAAGGCATGGCTGCGGCGGCAGAGGGTATCGGCGCGGCTGCGGGGCGACGGGTGGCAGGCGGTCGGCTGGCGGGGGGGAGTGGCCGGCGCGCGCGACGCCCTGCGACGGTTCGCGCAGCGCCATGTGGCGGCCGGCCTCGGAGGCAATCGCGAGGCGATGGTGCGCGGGATGGCGCTCGGGGGAGGCGACGGCCTCTCGGACGAGGCATCCACGAGCATGCGCGATGCCGGGCTCTGGCACCTGCTCGCCGTGAGCGGGCAGAACGTCGCGGTGATCGGCATCGGCGTGGTCGCTGCGCTCGGCGCCCTCGGGGTAGCGCGCCTGCGGCGGGTGGCGATGGCCGGGACGGCGATGCTCGCCTACTGCCTCGCCTGTGATGGCGGGGCGTCGGTGCTGCGCGCGGGGATCATGGGCGCGATCGGGGTGGCGGCCGATCTTCGCGGCGGCCACCGTGCGCCGTGGAACGCCCTGCTGTTGGCGCTGGCCGCGATGCTGGCCCTCGACCCGTTGGCCATCGGCGACCCGGGCCTGCAGTTGTCGTTCGCCGCCGTGGCGGGCCTGTTCGCCATCGCCCCGCCGGTCGGCGAGTGGTTGCGCGGGGTCATGCCGCAGCGCACCGCGGACCTGGTGGCCCAGTCCGCGGGCGCGGGCCTGGCCACCGCGCCGGTGCTTGCACTGGGCTTCGGCAGCATCTCGCTGGTCGGGCTCATCGCGAACCTCGTGGCCGTGCCGGTGGCGGGCCCCGTGGTGGTGGCCGCCATGCTCGGCGTCGCCGGAAATGCCCTGTGGCATCCGATCGGCGTCGTGCTCGCATGGATCGCCTCGCTGGGCGCCGGGATCATCCTCTGGGTGGCGCGCGTCGCCGCGGCGATCCCGGGAGCGGTGCAGCAGGTTCCCGCGTGGGGTGCGCTTCCGCTCGGGATGCTGGCCGTCGCCCCGCCCGTGGCCTGGTGGTGGCTGCGCCGCGTGCCCGCGTCGCGCGGCTGGCGGATTCACGGGCAGGTGCGCGCCGCGCGCGCTGGCGTCGCGGTGGTCGGCAGCCTCGTGCTCGCGTGGCTGCTCGGGCCGCTGATCCCGGGATGCGGCCCGCCGCCGATGTCCACCGGTCCCGCCGTGCGCATGCTCGACGTGGGGCAGGGCTCGGCGGTGGCGTTGCGCACGGGCAACTCCATCGACGTGCTGGTGGATGCGGGACCGCCGGGTGAACCCGCGCCGGTGGTCGCGGCCATGGAGCGCATGGGCTCGCCGTCCATCGGCGCGCTGGTGATCAGCCACGGGGCGGACGACCACGCGGGCGGGGCCGAGGAGCTGCTGGGACGCGTGCGGGTGGGGCGCCTGTTGCTGCCGCAACCGGACTCCGACGCCCCTCTCGTGCGCCGGCTGGCCGCCCGCGCCCGCGCGGCCGCGGTTCCCGTGGAGTGGGTGGGGTCCGCGTCGGGGGTGCGGGCGGGCTCGTGGCGTGTTGATGTCATCGGCCCCGGCGCGCACGTGCCCTCCTCTGCCGAGCCCAACGCGAGGTGCCTCGTGGTGGCGGCGCGCGCGCCGGGGCTCACGGCGCTGATCCCGGGAGACGCCGAGAGCCCATCGCTGGCGGGGCTCCACCTGGGCCCGGTGGACGTGCTGCAGGTGCCGCACCACGGATCGGAGGATCCCGGCCTGCCTGCGGTGCTGGGTCGCCTGCGCCCATCCGTGGCGCTGGTCTCGGCGGGGCAGGGGAACCGGTACGGGCATCCCCGCCCGGCCACCCTGCGCGCCCTCGCGGATGCGGGCGCGCAGGTGGCCCGCACCGACCTGGTGGGCGACCTCGATGCGCGCCGTTCCGGCGGCGGCATCATCGTGACCCGCGGGTAGCCTTGGCGTGTGTCCGCGAAGGAGCCGCTCAAGCCCGTCTACTGGATCCACGGCGAGGACCGCGCCAAGGTGGACCTCGCGGTGCACCGGCTGATCGCGCGCGTGGAGGCCGAGGGGGGCATGCCCGCTGAGCGCTTCGAGGCAGCGGAGGTGCCGGCCACCGAGGTGCGGGCCGCATGCGAGGCACTCTCCTTCGGCGGTACGCGACTGGTGCTGGTGCGCCGCGCCGATGGCTGGAAGGCCGCCGACGTGGAGCCCCTCATCGAGTACCTGGACGACCCGGTGCCCACCACCTGCCTGGCGCTGGTGGCCGGGGGGGCGCCGACCCCCCGCATGCAGAAGGCCGTGGAGGCCGTCGGCCAGCTCCTGGCCTACGGGCCGCCGCCGGACAGGCGCGGCAACGAGAAGGCGCGGGCGAAGTGGTTCCGCGAGTTCATCCAGGGCGAGGTGAAGAAGCGCGGCAGCTCGATCAGCGCCTCTCTGGCCGATGATGTGGTGCGCCGCGCTGGGCGCGCGGGATCGGATGCCGGTCACCTGGCCAACGAGGCGACGAAGCTCGCGGTGGCCGCGGGGGACGGGCCGGTCGAGCGGGAGCACGTGGCGGCGCTCGTGGTGGTCGATCCGGAGGCGCGCGCCTACCTGCTGGGCGACCTCATCGTGTCGGGCGACTCACGCGCGGCGCAGGACCTGCTCGCCGACCTGGCGGGCGGCAGCGACACCACCGACCCCATCGTGATCCAGAGAACACTGGCCCGGCACTTCCGCGGCATCGCCGTGGCCCAGGCCGCGGGTGCCACCCAGGACGACGTGGAGCGCATCACGGGCCTGAAGGGCTATCCGGCGCAGAAGGCGCTGGAGCACGCCCGCCAGGTTGCCCCGGGCGCGGGGGAGTGGTGCGTGGCCCGCCTCGCCGACCTGGAGCTCGACCTGCGCGTCTCGGCGCTCACCGACCTCGGCACGTCGCGCGGCGACGGCGAGCGCATGGTGCTCGAGCTCGGGGTGCGCGACCTGATCGGAGCCTGCCGGGGCCGCTGACCCCGGTGTCAGGCACTTAACCCTGCGTCACGCGATGCACGCGGCACGGTTAAGTGCCTGACACCGGGGTTTGGTCAGGCGGCGGACTTTGCCGCGAGGCGCGCCACTCGGGCCTTCCGGCGGGCGGCGGTGTTCTTGTGCATCGCCCCGCGCGCGGCGGCGCGGTCGATGGTCTTCATCATCTCGGCGGCCTGCTCCGGGGTGATGGCCTCACCCGAGTCGGCGGCAGTGGAGAGGCGCTTCATGCCGCTTCGCACCGTGGAGCGGTAGCGGATGTTGGTGTCCCTCTGCTTGAGGGATCGACGGTTGCGCTTCTTCTGCTGCTTGATGTTGGCCACGCGGGATTCTCCGTATTGCGGTAGGTCGGCCGGGTATCGTAGCAACGGATGACCGGGGCGACGCCGCGAGCGTGACGGACACAGGCACTGCTCAGCGCCGCCGGGGGACCGGCGGGCTCGGACGGTCGACGGCGCTTTTCTCGTTCTGGACGGCCGTGAGCCGCGTTGCCGGGCTGGTGCGCGAGATCCTCGCCGCCGCGCTGTTCGGCACCGTCGGCACCATCAACGCGTTCGTCATCGCGTTCCAGGTGCCCAACCTGCTGCGCAGCCTCGTGGCCGACTCGGCCATCTCGGCGGCGATGGTGCCCATCTACACGCAGCTGCAGGAGGAGGGCCGCGACCGCGAGGCGAAGCGCCTGGTCGGCGCGCTCGCGAGCGTCATCACGCTCGGCCTGGGCGCCATCACCGTGGTGGCAATCCTCATCGCGCCGTGGCTGATGCCGCTGTTCGCACCCGGCCTCGACTCATCACTGCAGGACGACGTGGTGTGGCTCGCGCAGCTGATGTTCCCGATCGTTCCGCTGCTGGGCCTCACGGGCATCGTGGCCGGCGTGCTGCAGGCAGAGGGGCGCTTCACGCCCACGGCGTTCGTGCCGGTGCTCTGGAATGCGGTGATCATCGTCGCCCTCGGCGTGTTCGCCCCCTTTGCCCCGCCCGACAACCGAATCTGGATCTACGCGGTCGGCATCCTCGCCGGCACGCTCGCCCAACTGCTCTACCTGCTCCCGAAGCTGCAGGGGTTCGGTCCGTTCCCGATCTCGCTGGGGTTCGGCAACCGCCTCGTGCGCCGCGTGCTCGTGCTGATGCTGCCCGTCACGGTCGGACTCGGGCTGATCAACATCAACGCGGTGGTCGACGGCATCTTCGCCACCCTCGTGAGCGACCAGGCCCCGCGCGCCATCGACGCCGCGTTCCGCCTGTACATCCTCCCGCAGGGCGTGTTCAGCGTGGCCATCTCCACCGTGCTGTTCCCGACGATCTCCCGCATGGCGGCCAACCGCGACTACCCGGGCCTGCGGGACGCCGTGGCGTCGGGGCTGCGCCAGATCTTCTTCCTCCTGCTTCCCGCCTCGGCATTCCTCATGGTGCTGTCCGAGCCGGTTGTGCGGCTGGTCTACCAGCGCGGCGCCTTTGACTCATTCTCGACGCTCATCACGTCCGAGGCGCTGTTCTTCTTCACGATCGGGCTGGTCTTCAACGGGGCGAGCCTGCTGCTCATCCGCGCGTTCTTCAGCCTGCAGCAGCCGTGGCTGCCGACGGCGGTGGCCGGCATCGGGGTGGCCGTGAACGCCGCCCTGAACGCCATCCTCTACATCCCGCTGGGCATCGGCGGCATCCCGCTCTCGACGTCCATCACGAGCCTCGTCACCTTCCTCGCGCTCGTCTACTACCTGAGCAAGCGCACGGGCGACCTCGACGGCCGCTTCATCGCCGAGGGCTTCGTGCAGGCCCTGGGCGCGGCGATCGTCGCGGGCGTCCTCGGGTGGCTGGTGTGGCGGGTTCTCGACGAGGCGCTGGGCACGTCGCTGATCGGCCAACTCATCGCGGTGGGCGCTGCCTGCGCCGCCACGGTGTTCGCGATCATCGCGGCGGCCCGCGCCATGAACATGCCCGAGATGACGGCGATACTGAGGGTGCTCAGCCGCCGTCGCCGACTGCGATAGGGTCGCCTCCGTGGACCAGTCGCACATCCGCAACTTCTCGATCATCGCCCACATCGACCACGGCAAGTCGACGCTGGCGGATCGCATCCTCCAGCTCACGGGTGCCATCAGCGACCGCGACATGCGCGAGCAGGTGCTCGACTCAATGGACCTCGAGCGCGAGCGCGGCATCACCATCAAGGCCCAGGCCGTGCGGGTGATGTACACGGCCGATGACGGCGAGACGTACCAGCTGAACCTCATCGATACGCCCGGACACGTGGACTTCTCATACGAGGTGTCCCGCAGCCTCGCGGCATGCGAGGGCGCGCTGCTGGTGGTGGACGCCAGCCAGGGCATCGAGGCGCAGACGCTCGCCAACGCCTACCTGGCCATCGAGGGCGACCTCGAGCTGGTGCCGGTGCTCAACAAGATCGACCTGCCGGCAGCCGATCCCGAGCTGCATGCCCGGGCACTGGCCGACCTCATCGGCGACGATCCCGAGCACGTCCTGCGTATCTCGGCCAAGACCGGCCAGGGCGTGAGAGACGTGCTCGAGGCGGTCGTCACCCGCGTGCCCCCGCCCGCCGGCGACCCGGACGCCCCCCTGCGCGCCCTGGTGTTCGACTCGGTGTACGACCAGTACCGGGGCGTCGTGGCATTCGTGAGGGTGATGGACGGTGAGCTGAAGTCGGGCCAGCAGGTGCGCGCGATGGCGACCGGGTCCGACTTCACGGCCGAGGAGGTGGGAGTCATGTCTCCCGTCATGACTCCCATCGGCCACCTGTCCGCCGGGGAGAGCGGATACATCGTCACGGGGCTCAAGAGCCTGGTGGAGCTGCGGGTGGGCGACACCCTCACGCTCACGGCCTCAGCGGCCGCCGAGGCCCTGCCCGGCTACCGCGAGGCCAAGCCCATGGTGTTCTGCGGACTGTTCCCGGTGGATGCCGACGACTATCCCGATCTTCGCGACGCCCTCGAGAAGCTGTCGCTCAACGACGCTTCGCTGGTGTGGGAGCCAGAGACCTCGCAGGCGCTCGGGTTCGGATTCCGCTGCGGGTTCCTCGGCCTGCTGCACATGGACATCATCCGCGAGCGGCTCGAGCGCGAGTACGACCTCGACCTCATCACCACCACGCCGAATGTGGAGTACGAGGTCACCACCACATCGGGCGAGATGCTCGAGGTGCGATCGCCGGTTGACCTGCCCAGCCCCAATCACATCGAGCAGATCGAGGAGCCCTACGTGCGCTGCACCATGCTGGTGCCGCAGGACTTCGTGGGCGCGGTGATGGGGCTCTGCCAGGAGCGCCGCGGCAACTTCGTGACGATGACGCCGATCGAGAATCGCCAGCAGGTCGTGTACGACATGCCGCTTGCCGAGATCGTGCTCGACTTCTACGACCAACTGAAGTCGCGTACGCGCGGGTACGCCTCGCTCGACTACGACCCCATCGGCTATCGCCAGAGCCCACTCGTGAAGCTGGACATCCTGCTGGCGGGCGAACCGGTGGACGCGCTCTCGATGATCGTGCACCGCGACAGCGCGTACGCGCGCGGCAAGGGGTTGGTGGAGCGGCTGAAGGAGACCATCCCACGCCAGATGTTCGAGGTGCCGGTGCAGGCCGCGATCGGCGGGAAGATCATCGCCCGCGAGACGGTGAAGGCAAAGCGCAAGGACGTGCTGGCCAAGTGCTACGGCGGCGACATCAGCCGCAAGCGCAAGTTGCTCGAGAAGCAGAAGGAGGGCAAGAAGCGCATGAAGCACGTCGGCAGCGTCGAGGTGCCGCAGGAGGCCTTCCTGGCCGTGCTGCAGCTGGACGGGGCATCGGGGCAGTGACCGGCGGCGATCCCGCGGGGGTCGCGCACCTGTACGTGCACCTGCCGTTCTGCGCCTCGCGGTGCGGGTACTGCGCGTTCGTGGTGGAGGTGGGTCGCGAGGACGCCCGCGACGCCTACCTCGATGCCGTGCTGGCCGAGCTCGAGCGCGAGCGCGCGGTGCTCGGCGCGCTCGACACCGTGTACCTGGGTGGGGGAACCCCCACGCTCATGGGCGCTGAGCGGCTGTCGCGGCTGCTGGGCGCCATCGCACCCATGCTGGCGCCCGGCGCCGAGGTGACCGTGGAGGCCAACCCCGAGACCATGGACGACGCCCTCGCCGCGTCGCTGGCCGCAGCCGGCGTGAGCCGGGTGTCGCTGGGTGCGCAGTCCTCGCGCCCGCATCTTCTCGGCATCCTCGACCGGCGGGCGCAACCCGGCGACGCCGAGCGCGCGGTGCGTGCGGTGCGCACGGCGGGGATCCCGCGCCTCTCGATGGATCTCATGCTGGCAGTGCCAGGGCAGTCAGCCGGCGACCTGGCGGCCGACCTGGAGTGGGTGGTGGCGCAGGACCCCGATCACGTGTCGTGGTACGAACTCGAGTTCAAGGAGGGCAGCGCCATCGCCCGTGGACCGCATTCCCCTCCCGACGACGAACTGGCGGCAGACCTCTATGAGCAGGCCGTTGAGGGCCTCGAGGACGCCGGCTATCGCTGGTACGAGCTTGCCAACTTCGCCCGCCCCGGCGCCGAGTGCCGTCACAGCCTCGCCTACTGGCGTGCCCGGGACTACCTCGGAATCGGGGTGGGCGCGGTGAGCACGCTGGGCGGCGAGCGCCGGCGCAACGCCCCGGGCCTCGACCGCTACATCGCGGCGCTGCCCGGTGGAGAGGAGCCCCCGCGTACGCGGGAGGCCGTGGACGCCGACACCCGTCGCCGGGAGCGATGGATGCTCGGCACCCGGCTCGACGAGCCCCTCGACGTGGCCTGGGCGGGGGATCCCGACAACCCCGAAGCGCTGGTCGTACTGGAGGATCGCGGGCTGATCGAGCGACGCGACGGCACCGTCCTCCTCACGCGCCGTGGCCGGCTGCTTCAAAATGCGGTGATGCAGCAGATAATGGACTTCGCATGAGCACAGCCGACGCCGACGCCACCATGCCGCTCACCCCGCGCCAGGAGGACATCCTGAGGGCCGTCGTGCGCAGTCACGTCGCCAGCGGCCAGCCCGTGGGCAGCAAGCACATCGCCGGCAGCGGCGGGCTCGACTGGGCGTCGTCCACGATCCGCAACGAGCTGCACCGGCTCGAGGAGTTGGGGTACCTCAACCACCCGCACACCTCGGCGGGCCGGGTTCCCACTGAGGCGGGCTACCGCTACTACGTGGACGAGCTGCTGCCGCGCGAGCCCCTGCCATCCACCGGCACCGACCTGCAGCGCACCCTCGGCGCCGACGTGGCCCACGTGGAGGTGGACCAGACGCTCCGCCGCCTCGCCGACGCGATCTCGGAGGTCACCGACCTGCTGGGGGTCGTAACCGGCCCCCCGGTGGCGTCGGCGACCGTGCGCCACGTGGAGGTCCTGCTGCTGCAGCCTCAGATCGTGACCGTGGTGGTCATCACGTCCACCGGGGACGTCACCAAGAGGCTCTTCGCCTTCGATCGCCCGGTGGACCCCGGCGTTGCCGACTGGGCGGCCGTGTTCCTGAACGAGCGCGTGCAGGGGCTCGCCGTGGGCGCGCGCAGCCTGGCGTCGCGCCTCAGCGACCCGTCCCTCGGGCCGACGGAGCGCGCCTTCCTCGAGGCCATCATGCCCGCGCTCACCGACATGCAGGAGGACCGCGCGGTGTACATGTCGGGCCAGGCCCGTGTGCTCACCGATGCCCGCCGCGGGGAGATCTCCGAGATCGACGGCCTCATGCGCGCGCTCGAGGAGCGCTACGCGCTGCTCGCGGTGCTGCGCGGCGCGCTCGACGGATCGCGCACCTACCTGCGCATCGGCTCGGAGCTTCCCACCGACCTGTCGGGGGTGTCGATCGTCGCCGCCGGGTACGGTCCACCACGCGGGAACCTCGGGGCGGTGTCGCTCATCGGGCCGGTGCGCATGGACTACGCGCTGGCCATCGCAACCGTGCGCGAGGCGTCCCGGGCGCTGTCGGCATACGTGGAGGATGTGTACGGGTGAGCGAGGACCCGCGGTTCGAGATCCTCGAGGTCTGGCGCCGCCCGCTCGGCGAGGAGGGCACCGCGGCCGTGCGGGTGCTTGCCCGCGTGGAGTCGGGCGCGTATGGGCCCGAGGAGTATGCGGTGGGCGTGAGCGTGGACCCCGACTCGGTGTTTGATCCGGTGTCGGAGGAGACGGATGTGTTCTCGGGGCTCACCTTCGCCGAGGCCCACTGGGTGGCCGCGGTGATCGCCAGCAACGAGCGGTGCGCCGAGGATGCCGAGGCGCTGCTGTTCGACCTGCGCGTGCCGGTCGACCTCGAGTGGCGCGACATCGACCTGTCGTCGGTGGTCGTGGAGCCGGGCGGGGTGAAGTCGACTCCGCTGGTGCCGTGGGACCCCATGGACGCGCCGGCCTCCACCCGGTGGGCCATCGCCACCTACACGCTCGACTGCGGACACCAGGCCGTGGAACTGCTGCGGCAGGATCCCGACTCCGCGCCGTTCTGGATCGAGCAGGGCGCGGTGGACCACCTCGCCGCCCGGGACGCCCGCAGCCTGGCCCGCATGCTGCTGGAGGCCTCCACGCTCGAGGAGGCCCGGGGGCTGGTGGAGTCGGCGCAGGCCAACCTGGCCACGCATCCGGAAGAGCACCCCGGAGGGGACGATGCCGACCACGCGTGATTACTACGAGGTGCTGGGCGTTTCGCGTGATGCGTCCGACAAGGAGATCAAATCGGCATTCCGGCGCCTGGCGCGCGAACTCCACCCCGACCTGAACCCGAACGACCCGTCGGCGGAGGAGCGCTTCAAGGAGGTCGCTGAGGCCTACGAGGTGCTGTCCGACTCCGATCAGCGCGCCCGGTATGACCGCTTTGGCCACGCGGGGGTGCGCGGTGCGAGCGGGGGCGGTGCCGGCGCGCAGGGATTCGGGTCGTTCCAGGACATCTTCGACGCGTTCTTCGGCGGCGCGGACATCTTCGGCGCCGGGGGGCCGTCAGCCGGCGAGGACGTGCTCGTGGCGACGCAGGTCACGTTCGCAGAGTCCGCACTCGGCGTGGAGAAGGACGTCGTGGTGGAGCGCGTGGAGGAGTGCCAGGCGTGCGAAGGCAGCGGCGCCGCTCCCGGCAGCGAGGTGCACGCGTGCGCCACCTGCGGGGGCGCAGGGCAGATGCGCCAGGCCGTGAGCACCCCCCTCGGCCAGATGGTGCGCCAGACGCCCTGCCCGTCGTGCCGCGGCTCCGGGCGCGAGATCTCGGTGCCGTGCGACACCTGCCGCGGGCGCGGACGGGTGCGCGCGCGGTCGACGGTCAGCGTGCGGGTGCCGGCCGGCATCGCCACCGGGCAGCGCATCCGCCTGCAGGGCCGCGGGGGAGCGGGCGACCCCGGGGCGCCGGACGGCGACCTCTACGTGGAGGTGCGCGTGCAGCCCGACGAGCGCTTCATCCGCGACGAGCTCGACATCATCCACGAGGTCAGCATCCCCGTGACCGCCGCGATGACCGGCACCACCATCTCGGTGCCCACCATCGAGGGAGAGGAGGAGGTCGAGGTGCGCGCGGGCACCCAGCCCGGCGCGGAGATCCGCCTCAAGGGCAAGGGCTTCCCGGTGGTGCACGGCCGCCAGCACGGCGACCAGGTGGTCATCGTGGACGTCCGCGTGCCGCGCATCACGTCGGACGAGGGGCGCGAGGCCATGCGTCCGCTGGCCGAGCACCTCGAGGAGCACGGGGATGACGGCGACGACGAGGGCTTCTTCGGCCGCCTCCGCCACGCCTTCCGCTGATCGCATCATGAGGCTCACGGCCGTGGTGGCCGCGGGCGACGCCGACCTCGCGGTGGCCGAGTGCCATGCGCTCACGGGGGTGGGGTGCATGCAGGGCGACGCTGCGGGTGGTCGCGTGGCAATCGACATCTGGATGCCCGCCATCGGCTGCCCGGGTGCGGCTGCCCTGGCCGAGCACCTCGCGGCCGCGGGCATCGCCGCGGAGGTGGCGGAGGCCGAACAGGACGACGCCTGGCGCGACGCCCTGCGCGACTTCCACCAGCCCGTGGTGGCCGGACGGGTGCGGGTGCGCCCGCCATGGGTGGCGCCGGTGCCGGGCATGCACGACGTGGTGATCGATCCCGGCATGGCGTTCGGCACGGGCCAGCACCCCACCACGCGCACGGCGCTCGAGCTGCTGCAGCGCATACCGGTGAGGGCCCCCGTGCTCGATGCCGGGTGCGGATCGGGCATCCTCGCCATCGCGGCCCGCCGCCTGGGCTTCGCGCCGGTGGTGGCGATCGACTTCGACCCCGATTCGGTCGCGGCCACAGCCCGCGCGGCCCGTGCCAACATGGTCGATGCCATCACGGTGCACCGCGCGGTGATCGGCGAAGACCCCCTGCCCATCGCCCCAGTGCTGCTTGCGAACATCACCCTCGAGGTGCTCAGCGTGCTCGCGGCGGCAATCGCCGGGAGCAGTCGTGGCACTGGGGGCACTGGGCCCACGACGGCGGTGGCGCACGCGGTGCTGTCCGGGCTGCGCGAGCACGAGGTGGACGCCGCCGTGGCGGCGTTCGCGCCGCTCGGCCTGGTCGAGGCGGAGCGGCTGTCCGAGGACGGCTGGGCGTCGGTGAGGCTGTGCGCATGAGCGCGTCCGCGGCGCACCGGTTCCGGTACGTGGTCGACTCCGAGCCCGTGCCGGGCGCCGCTGTGGTGCTCGGCGACCGGGACTCCCACCACCTCGCGCGCGTCGTGCGCCGTCGCCCAGGGGACGCGGTGGAGGTGATCGCGCCTTCGGGCCTCCTCTGGCCGTGCGCCGTGGACGATCCGGGACCCCCGGCCGTGCTGCGCGTCATCGGGGATCCGCGCCCTGCGCCGGCCGCTCCGCCGGTGGACCTCTGGGTGGGGCTCTGCGATGCGGGGCGCCTCGACCTCATCGCCGAGAAGGCGGCCGAGCTCGGCGCGCGATCGCTCGGCGTGGTGGTCACGGCCCGGGCGCGCCGCGTGCCCGACGCCGCTGCGTGGGGCAGGCGCGCCGACCGCATGGCCCGGGTGGCCGAGGCAGCCGCCCGCCAGAGCGGTCGCGGCACCTGGCCCGCCCCGGGGACGCTGATACCGTTCGAGCACGTGCTGAGCCAGATCGTTCCCGAGCAGGGGGTCATCCTCGATCCCCGCGCCACCGCGCCGCTCGCGCAGGTGCTTCGCGCCCGCCCTCACGATGCCCCGGTTGCGCTGCTGGTGGGCCCCGACACCGGATTCGCCGACGACGAGCTCGAGTCAGCCGCCGCCCGCGGCATGGCCCCGGCGGGCCTCGGCGAGGGCATGCTGCGCACCGAGACCGCGGCCATCACCGCGCTGGCGCTCGCCACCGCCGGGCGCATGGGGGCCGGGTGATGGCCGATGACTGCCTCTTCTGCAGGATCGCCGCGGGAGAGATCCCGGCCGAGGTGGTGCGCCGCGAGAACGGCATGGTGGCGTTCAACGACATCAGCCCGAAGGCCCCGGTGCATGTGCTGGTCATCCCCGAGCGCCACGTCGACTCGCTCGCGGGGGTGGATGGCCTCACCCCGGAGGAGCGATCGGACATGCTGGCCTTCATCGCTGCCGTCGCGCGCGACCACGACCTCGAGGGCACGGGGTACCGCGTGACCACCAACCACGGCGAGGACGGTCGCCAGAGCGTCCATCACCTGCACTGGCACGTGATGGGCGGAACCCGCATGTCGGACATGATGTGAGGCGCGCATGAGCGAGAGGGTCATCGAGGTGCCGGACCGCGTGGCCGTCGAGCTCGCGGGCGAGCACGACGCCGTGATCCGCGCGCTCGAGGATCGCCTGAAGCTCGACATCAGCCTGAGGGGCAACCGCCTCGTGCTCACCGGCGACGACCCCCGCGTGGATCGCGGCGTGGCCGTGGTGGACGAGCTGGCGCGCCTCGTGGATTCGGGACGCACCATCGCGCCCACGATGATCGAGGCCGTGGCATCCGCCGTGGAGCAGGCCGGCCGCCCCGACGCCCTGCTCGGCGACGTGGTGTGGCGCCACCGCCAGCGCAGCATCACGCCCACGACGGCCGGCCAGAAGGCCTACGTGGACGCCATCCGCACCAACACCATCACCTTCGGCATCGGTCCGGCCGGCACGGGCAAGACCTACCTCGCCGTGGCGCTCGCCGCGGCAGCGCTGTCGCGGCGCGAGGTGGGCCGCATCATCCTCACCCGCCCCGCGGTGGAGGCGGGGGAGAAGCTGGGGTTCCTCCCGGGTGACATCGCCGCCAAGGTGGATCCCTACCTGCGGCCGCTCTTCGACGCAATGCACGACATGCTCGACGCCGACCGGGCGCAGCAGTACCTCGAGCGCGGGCAGATCGAGGTGGCGCCGCTGGCCTTCATGCGCGGCCGCACGCTCAACGATTCGTTCATCATCCTCGACGAGGCACAGAACACCACGATCGAGCAGATGAAGATGTTCCTCACCCGTCTGGGCTTCGGTTCCACGGTCGTGGTGACCGGCGACATCACGCAGGTGGACCTGCCGCGCGACCGGCGCTCGGGCCTGGCCGACATCGAGCGCGTGCTGGGGGGCATCCCCGGCATCGGGGTGGTGCGGTTCACGAAGGACGACGTGGTGCGCCACAAGCTCGTGCAGCGCATCGTCGAGGCCTACCGCGTGCACGAGGAGGGCGATAACCCGTGGGGCGACGAGACCTGATCGAGGTCGAGGCACGCCTGGGCGACGGGGCACGGGTCACGGACCTTGCGCCGCTCGTCGAGCACGTGACGTTCGCCTGCGCGCAGGTGGGCGTGGAGCGGGCGACGGTTGGGCTGGTGGTGGTGTCACCCGCCGAGATGGCGGCGATCAACGGCGAGCACCGCGGGAAGCCCGAGCCCACCGACGTGCTGTCATTTCCGGTGGACGGCCCGGAGGCGCGTGATTGGCCGCTGGACGGCCCTCCCCCCGAACTCGGCGACATCCTGATCTGCCCCGAGGCTGCCGAGGAGCCGCTCACCACCCTCGCCGTGCACGGTCTGCTGCACCTCGTGGGCTACGACCACGAGGCCGACGACGGCGAGATGCTGGCCCTGCAGGACGACATCGTGCACGCGGCGGAGGCGCGATGAGCACGCCGGAGGACGACCGCCCGGCACAGCGCCTTCTGCGGGAGCCGCGGCCCGGGGCGCTTCCCCGGCAGGGGTCGCTGCGGTGGTCGTTTACCTGGGCCTTCGAGGGCATCGTGTTCGTGCTGCGGACGCAGCGCAACATGCAGATCCACGTGGCCGCCGGCCTCCTGGTGCTCATCCTCGCGCTGGTGCTCGGGGTGAGCCGCTTCGAGTTGCTCGCCCTGGTGATCGTTGTGGCGCTCGTGCTCGTGGCGGAGATGTTCAACACGGCGCTGGAGGCGGCCATCGACGCGGTGATCACCTCCTACCACCCGCTCGTGAAGGTCGCGAAGGACGTCGCAGCAGGCGCGGTGCTGATCGCCGCGCTCGCGGCGATCGCCGTGGCGTACCTCATCCTCTACGGGCGGCTGTCGGAGCCTGGGCGCGACCTGCTGCAGGGAGTGCGGCAGGCGCCCACGCACGTGGCGGTGATCGTCATCGTGGTAGCCGTAATCGCCGTCGTGGCCCTCAAGGCCTATTCCGGCGCGGGAACGGCGCTTCGCGGTGGATTCCCGTCGGGGCACGCCGCCGTGGCCTTCGCGGCCTGGATGGCCATCACCCTCATCGTGCTGCCGCTCACGCACGGGGCACTGGTGTCCACCCTGGCGTTCCTCATCGCCCTGCTCGTGGCGCAGTCGCGCGTGGAGGCCGGGTTCCACTCCGCGGTCGAGGTGGTGGCCGGGGCCCTCCTTGGCGCGGGGGTCACTCTGCTCCTCTTCCAGATCTGGGGCTGACCGGATGGCCCCCGAGATGCTGCGATCGGGGCTCGTGGCCCTGGCGGGCCGCCCGAACGTGGGCAAGTCGACCCTCGCCAACGCCCTTGCCGGCGAGCACGTGGCGGCGGTGTCCGCCCGCCCGCAGACCACTCGCAGGCGGGTGCTGGCCGTGGCGCGCGGGGACGGCTGGCAGGCCGTGCTGCTCGACCTCCCGGGGTTCCAGCGCCCCGCCGACCGCCTGACCGAGCGCATGCAGGACACCGTCGACCGCACCGTGGCCGACACCGACGCCGCGCTGTTCGTGCTGAACGCGGCCGAGGAGATGGGTCGCGGCGACCGCTTCATCGCCGAGCGACTGGCATCGACGGGCATTCCGGTGGTGGTGGTGGTGAACCAGGTCGACCGCGTCGCGCGCGACCGCGTTGCCGAGCTCGCCGCACTGCGCGAGCGCCGCGCCGACCGACAGCGCCGGCGGCGCGGCGGCGTGCCACGCCTCGACGGACCGGACGAGCCGATCGGGCCCGAGGGTGACGACGACGAGCGCGCCTGCGCCTTGCT
>JAURGT010000013.1 GCA_030833665.1 Miltoncostaeales bacterium | reverse complement strand
AGCGCACGCCGTCCTGCTCGTGGGCATAGAGGCGCGGGCACTCGATCTGCACGCAGTGCGCGGGGTAGACCACGCGCTCGCACCGCACCGGGCACGCACGGCACGAGCCGTGCTGAGGAGGTTCGCTCACCCCACCAGTGAAGCGGGGCCGCGAGCGGCGATCAAGCGACCGCGCGCTCGCCGAACATGCTCTTCAGCGACGCGAGCAGGCCCCGATCGCCGGGGTCCACCTGGTACTCGTTGCCGAGGCGGATGCGCTTCTCTCCCTCGGGGGTGCGCAGCGCGACGATGACGCAGGCGTCACCGGGGTGGTCGCTGAAGAGCTTCTTCAGCATGTCCATGTCGGCGCTGGCGAACCGCGATGCCTCCACCTCGAGGAGCAGGCGGTCCTCCTCGTCGGCCGGGTCGGGCACGAATGGCTCGACGGCCTGCGCCACGAACTTGGTCTCGCCCTCGCCCTTCTGGTCGACCCGCCCGTTGATGAGCACGAGGCAGTCCTCGGCGAGGAACTCCCGCGCGACGGTGAGCACCTGCGGCACCACTACGACCTCGATCGACCCCTCCAGGTCGTCGAGGCGCACGAACGCCATGGGCTCCCCGCGCTTGGTGGTGATGTTCTTCACGGCCCCCACCAGCCCGCCCAGCGTGACCGACTGGCCGTCCGCGCAGTTCCCGACCTCGCCGAGCGTCACCGAGGTGAGGCGCCGCAGCTGGCGGCGGCAGTCGGCGAGGGGGTGGCTCGACACGTAGAGGCCGATGGCCTCCTTCTCGCCGGCCAGCAGCTCGTCCTTGTCCATCTCGGGGATGGTGATGGGGGGGTCGGCCTCAAGCGATCCCCCGGCGGCGTCCTCGAGGAGTCCGAACAGCGACTCCTGCCCCGCCGCCTGGTCCGTACGGCGCTTGGCGGCCTGCGCCATTGCCGCCGGAAGGGCGTCGAGCATGCCGGCGCGCGTGGCGCCGGTGCAGTCGAGGGCTCCTCCGCGAATGAGGCTCTCGAGCGCGCGCTTGTTGAGCTGCGCGGGGTCGATGCGGCGGCAGAAGTCCCAGATCGAGGTATACGGCCCGCCCGACGCGCGCTCCTCGATGAGCGCGTGCACGGCGTTCTCCCCCACGCCCTTCACGGCGGTCAGGCCGAACCGGATCTCCCGGTCCCCCGTCACCGCGAAGCCGGACTCCGACTGGTTGACGTCTGGCGGCAGCACCTCGATGCCCATGTCGGAGGAGGCGGCGACATAGAACGGCACGCGATCCTTGGTATCCATCACCGAGGTGAGCACGGCGGCCATGTACTCGGCCGGGTGCTTGGCCTTGAGGTAGGCGGTGCGGTAGGCCAGCAGCGCGTAGCAGGCGGCGTGCGACTTGTTGAACGAGTAGTCGCCGGCCGCCTCGCAGAGCCCCCAGAGGTCCTCGGCCACCTGCGCATCGGTGCCGGAGTCAAGGCAGCCCTGCACGAACTCGTCGCGCAGCGACGCCATGAGCTCCTTGTCCTTCTTGCCCACGGCCTTCCGCAGGTCATCCGCGCGAGCGGGCGAGAAGCCGGCGATCGCGCGCGAGATCTGCATGAGCTGCTCCTGGTACACCGCCACGGAGTACGTGGGCCCCGTGATGGGCGCGAGCCGCGCGTCGGCGAACCTCACGCGGCTGGGGTCGCGCTTGTTCTTGGCGTAGGTGGGGATGAACGCCATTGGGCCCGGCCGGTAGAGGGCGACCAGGGCCACCAGGTCGGCGAACTCGGTGGGGCGCACCTCGCGCAGGGCATCGCGCATGCCGGACGACTCGAACTGGAACACGCCGAGGGCGTCGCCCTTCGCGAGCATTCGGTAGGTGGCGGGATCATCCATGGGGATGGCCTCGATGTCGAGGTCCTCCCCCGTGCTCGCCCGCACCAGGCGCAGGGCATCCTGGATGATGTCCAGGTTGCGCAGGCCGAGGAAGTCCATCTTCAGCAGGCCGAGGGCCTCGACGTCGTGGTCGGGGACCTGCGTGACCACGGCCCCCTGGTCGTCCACGCGCACCGGCAGGTAGTCGGTAACAGCCCCCGGGGCGATCACAACCCCGGCGGCGTGCACGCCCTCGTTGCGCACCAGGCCCTCGAGCGGGCGGGCCACCTCGACCACGCGCCTGGCGCTCTCGTCGGCCTCCATGGCGGCGGCGAGCTCGGTGCCCGGGGCCGCGGCCTCCTCGAGCTTGATGCCAAGCTTCTCCGGCACGAGCTTGGCGATGCGGTCCACCTGGCCGTATGAGATGCCCAGCACGCGCCCGGAGTCGCGCACCACGGCACGCGCCAGCAGCTTGCCGAACGTGCCGATGCGCGCCACGGCGTCGCTGCCGTACTTCTCGGTGACGTACGCCACCACGCGGTCGCGCCCGCCCACCGAGAAGTCGGTGTCGATGTCGGGCATCGACTTGCGGCCGGGATTGAGGAAGCGCTCGAAGAGCAGGCCGTGCTCGAGCGGGTCGAGGTCGGTGATGCGGAGTGAGAACGCCACCAGCGACCCGGCGGCCGAACCGCGGCCCGGACCCACCGCCACGCCGTTGTCACGCGCCCACTTGATGTAGTCCCACACGATGAGGAAGTACGACGAGAAGCCCATCTCCTGGATCGTGTTGAGCTCGAAGCGCAGGCGGTCCTCGGCGTCGGCCGGCCACTGCCCGGCGCCGTACCGTCGATCGAGGCCCTCGCGGCACAGCGCCTCGAGGTAGGCGTCATCGGTCTCGCCGGTGGGCACCGGGAACACCGGCAGCTTGATGTCGCCGAGCGGCAGGTCGAGGCCGGAGCAGCGATCGGCCACCTCGATGGTGGCCGGGATCGAATCGGGGAAGTCCGGCAGCGCCTGCAGCATCTCGTCGGCGCTCTTGATGAAGAACTCCTGCGTGTCGAACTTGAACCGGTTGGGGTTCGACAGCACGTCGCGCGTCTGGATGGCCAGCAGGGCCTCGTGGCTCTCTGCGTCCTGATGGCACACGTAGTGCACGTCGCCCGTGGCCACGAGCGTGCGACCGGTCTCCTTGGCCAGCGTGCCGAGGTGCTGGTTGATGCGCTTCTGCGAGGCGATGCCCGAGTCTTGGAGCTCGAGGTAGACGTCCTCGGGCCCGAAGATCTGGCAGAGGGTGTCGAGTTCCTCGCGGGCTCCCGTGAGGTCCTCATCGGCGAGGCGCGAGCAGATCGTTCCGGACAGGCAGCCCGAGAGCACGATGATGCCGTCGGCGTGGCGGGCCATGAGCTCGTGATCGATGCGCGGACGGCGGTGGTAACCGTCGAGGTACCCGGCCGAGCAGAGGCGGATGAGGTTGTAGTAGCCCTCGGTGTTCTCGGCGAGCAGCGTGAGGTGGTTGCGCCGCTCGCGACCGGGGCGCTCGCGGTGATCGGGCACCACGTAGGCCTCGAGCCCGACGATGGGCGTGATGCCCCGCTTGCTGGCCTCGCGGTAGAGCTCCACCGCGCCGCTCATCACGCCGTGGTCGGTGAGCGCCACGGCACCCTGGCCGAGCTCCTCCACCCGGTCGAGCAGCCGCGGGATCTTGCACGCGCCGTCGAGGATCGAGTAATCCGAGTGCACATGCAGGTGCGCGAATGGTGTGCTGCTGCTCACCCCGCAAACCTACCGCGCCCGCCCGACGCCCCGACCCCGGTGTCAGGCACTTAACCGGGGTTAGCCCAGGTCGCGCGCCCCGGTTAAGTGCCTGACACCGGGGTTAGCCCAGGTCGCGCGCCTCTTCGATCTGGTGGGCCATGCGGCTCTGCAGGCTGAAGAGCTCGATGAAGCCCGGGCTGGCATTCTGCGAGAAGCTCGGGTCGGCATCGAACGTGGCGAGGGTGCGGTCGTAGAGAGCCAGCGGGGAGTCGCGCGTGATGACCGTGGCGGAGCCCTTGTAGAGGCGCACGGTCACGGTGCCCTCCACCTTGCGGTTCACGTGGTCCATGAAGGCGTTGAGGTCCTTCATCAGCGGCTCGTACCAGAGGCCCTCGTAGGCCAGCTGCGCCCAGAGCAGGTCCAGGTTCGGCTTCAGCGCGTTCTGGCGACCGGTGCACACGAGCTTCTCGAGCTCCTTGTGGGCCTCGAGGATCACCGTGGCCGCCGGCACCTCGTAGACGTCGCGCACCTTGAGGCCCACGACGCGGTCCTCGATGTGATCCATGATGCCGACGCCATTTCGGCAGGCGTGCTCCGCGATGGCCGGGATGATCTCGTGCAACGGCATCTCCACCTCGTTCAGGCTCACGGGGAGGCCGTCACGGAACGAGATGATGATGTCCTCGGGGGAATCGGGCGCCTTCGTGGGCGGGGTGACGAGCTGGAAGACGTCGTCGGGGATCGCCGCGGTGAGGTCCTCGATGATGCCGCCCTCGCTCGAGCGCCCCCAGAGGTTGTCGTCGATCGAGTAGGGGCGCTCCACGCTGGACGACACGGGGATGCCGTGCTCCTGCGCGTAGGCGATCTCCTCGTCGCGCCCCATCTGCCACTCGCGCACCGGCGCGATGATCTTGATCTCGGGCGCGAGCGTTGCGATGGTGGCCTCGATGCGCACCTGGTCGTTGCCCTTGCCCGTGCAGCCGTGCGCGATGGTGTCGCAGCCATGGCGGCGGGCCTCCTGAACGGCCAGCTTCGCGATGAGCGGACGCCCGAGCGAGGTGAACAGAGGGTATCCGCCCTGGTAGCGGGCATTGGCCCTGATCGCCGGCGCCACGTAGTCGCGCGCGAACTCCTCGCGGGCGTCGATGACGAGGCTCTCCACGGCCCCGAGGTCAACGGCCTTCTCGAGGATCTCCGTGAAGTCGTCCTCAGGCTGGCCCAGGTTGATGCAGAGCGCAACCACCTCGGCGTCGTACTCGTCCTGGATCCACTTGAGCATCACCGATGTGTCGAGGCCGCCCGAGTACAGGAGCACCACGCGGTGCACCTCATGGGGCTGGGCCAGGTACTGGGCGGTCTGCGGGGCGGGCTGCATCTGGGACAACGCGCGACGTCCTTCATGTCGTGTCAGCGGACCGCCTGAGTGTAGACAGCCCCCAACCGCCGGTGACTCTCACCGCGGGCGGCGCGGCGTGACTGTCGCCGGTGGCGGGCTACAGGTACGGCAGCGGGTTCTGGGCCGCGCCGTTCACCCGCACCTCGAAGTGCAGGTGCGGGCCGGTGGAATGCCCGGTGCTGCCCACGTAGCCGATCACGCCGCCCTGCGTCACCGGGTCGCCCGCGCCCACGGCGATGCGGCTCTGGTGCGCATACGCCGTGGAGAGACCGCCCCCGTGGTCGATGACCACCAGGTTGCCGTACCCGCCGGACGGGCCGGCCACGATGACCTTGCCCGACTTCGCCGCGGTGATGGGTCGCCCGGTCGGCGCGGCGATGTCGATGCCCTGGTGCATGCGCCCCCACCGAGGACCGAAGCCCGATGTGAGCTCGCCGGACGTCGGCCACGTGAAGCCGGCGGCCGACGGCGTGATGTCCGATGGCTCCGCGTAGGGCACGCCCTGGATCTCGGCGATGCGTCGCGCAAGCGCGAACGACTGCTCGCGCAGCTCCTTGGTGTCGTCCTCGATGTGGTCACGGTCCACGCGAATCGCCGCGAGCATGCGCGCGCGCACCTTCCTGGTGCGTCGCAGCACGCGCTGCTCCACGTCGAGAGCGTGGGCCGCGGCCTTCGCCGCGCGCGCGCGTTCGGCGGCGCGGTCCTCTGCCGCGGCCGCGCGCTCCTGCAGCACGGCGATGCGGGCGGCCGTGGCACGGGTGAGGTTCCGGTAGCGCGCCACCGCCGAGATCATGTCGCGATCGCCATCGGTGGCGCGCTCCACGCTCGACCGCGCGCCCGCGAGCTCGGCAAGGCTCCCGCCCTGCAGCAGCCCCAGCAGCGGGTCGTCATCCTCGGTGCGGTAGATCTCGCGCAGGCGCTCCATGAGCGCGTGGCGCTGCAGCTTGAGTCGCCCCGTGGCGATCTCCAGCTGATTGCGCTGGAACGACAGGTCGCGGTTCACCTGCGCCAGCGTGCCCAGCGCCATCCGATGAGCGGATGCCGCGGCGTGACGTTGCGCGGCGAGCGGCTTCAGGCGCCGGTTCACGTCACGAAGCCGGGCGTTGATGGTGGCGACGTCGGAGGTGAGCACCACCTGGCGGTTGATCACCGCCAGCAGCCGCGCCTCCGCGCTGTAGAGCCTCTGGTCGACGGCCTGCTTGCGCTCGGTGATGCCGGTGCCGCTGAGCGCGCCGGGAATGGCCACCGCGCCGGCGGCGATGAGAGCCGCCACGGCCGCATATCTGGGAATCCGGGTCACGAGGATGCGGATTCGACGGCCGGGGGCGCAGTCCTATGGCGCGCGGCCCGCCCGGTGTTGCGAGTTCGCTACGTGCGCTTGGGATCGACCGCGCGAAGCTCGGCGAAGGGGTTGATCGACCCGCCGCCGTTGGGCCGGACCTCGAAGTGCAGGTGCGGAATGGTGCCGCGGGCGTCGCCCGTCATGCCCATGGTGCCCACGAACTGGCCGGCAGTCACCTTGGACCCGGCCTTGAGCTCGGGCGAGATCGACGCCATGTGCGCGTAGTAGTACTCGTTGCCCTGGCCGTCGACGATCCAGATCCAGATGCCGCCGAGGCCGGTCTCCTCGCGGGTGAGGCGCGAGATCGTGCCGTCGACGCAACTCACGAGTTGCATGCCCACGGTGCCGATGATGTCGTTGCCCTGATGGGCACCCTGGCCGCGCGGATCGCCGAAGTCGTCCTCATAGGAGTACTCGCCGACCACCGGGAACACCTTGAGGTAGCGCGCCGCCGTGAGGGTGGCCGGGTCGCTGGCCACCGCGCGGACCTTCAGGCCAAGCTTGGCGAGCAGCGCCGCGTTGGCGATGCCCGTGGCCTTCATCTTCAGCTTGCGCTGCAGGATGCGCACGCCGGCGCGCGTACGGGCGCCATACTTGCCATCGACCGGAACCTTGATGCCCCGCACGCGCAACTTGCGCTGCAGCGCCTTGACGTCTTTGCCGCGGGTTCCCGGGCGCAGGGCGACGGCCGGCTGGGTGGCCGGCGCAGCGGGCGCGGCGGGCGCGGCGGGCGGAACCGGCGCAGGGGCGGGAGCCACGGGCTGGCCCGGCAGGCCCGATCCATCCGGAGCGACGCTCGGACCACCGCCCGGCAGTTGCTCGGGCATCGGGGACGCCACCAGGGCCGGGGCGGCGAGGCCAAGCGCAAGCAGCGCGACGAAGCCGGCCGCCTTGCGAAGCGGGCTCGTGCGGACGTGCGGGGTTTTTCCGGTGCGGTCGATGATCCTGGCTCCCTTTCCGCCACAGCCCCGTCGTCGGGGGTGTTCCGTGGCTGTAGGTCGCATCCGGGTCCGGCTCGGTGCCGGTGGATACGCCCCTCGGAGGTCATTGGCCGCGACCGACCCTAGCGGCGCCCCCGGCGCAGTCAACCCCAAGCGGGCGGTTGACTTCCCGCTTTTATGAGTTTTCACGGGACATTGCAACCATTTGTTGCAGTACGAACGAGGAAGCCTGTCCTCCGCTCACACGCCGCCGCTCTCCGGCGGCTATCGGCCGTGCGCCGGAATTCTCACGCTGTGCCCTCACCGCCCTCCCGGCGGCGGCGGCTGCGACGCGAAACGGCGCGCAGCGCGAACACGATGCCCAGGAAGAGCACCGCCGCGCCGAGGATGATGCCGTTCACCACCCGGCCGTCCTCGGACCCCGCCGAGGAAATCTCCATGCGATCACACTTGCCGTAGGGCATCGCCCACGACGCCACGTAGCGGTTGCCGGTGAGCCTGCCCCCGGTGGAGTAGAGCGAGATACGCGAGGGCATCGCCCACGTGTATTCGAACCGCAGGGCGTCCTGCAGCGCCCGGTCCGCGCGCGTGAAGTCGACCCTTCGGCTCGCGCCGTTGCAGGGCGGGTCGAGCACGTCGCCCACCCCGCCGCGCGATGCGATCGAGAATGTGGCGTACACGCTGCCCCCGCGATTCCTGCCCTGCGGCGTGAACTCGTCCACGAGCAGGGTCTGCAGCGGCACGCGCACGGGAAGTCCCGTGATGCCGGCCTGCGCGGCGCCGCCCGGCGCGTTGCCCGTGGCAGGCGACTCGCCGTCGCCCCTCGGCGCCGGGGTGTCACCCGGGTTGGGCGCCGCCCAGTAGCGGCCGGTGGCCGCGAGGATCGGCTGCACCGGCCGGAGCACCCCGAGTGCGCTGTCCAGGTCGTCCAGTTGCGAGGTCCCGGCCTTCAGCGTGCGCACGGACCGCAGCACCACCGTGCCGTTCGCCTCGGTGCGCTGCAGGAATGGCAGGGCGCTATCCCCGGGCGCGCGCCAGCGCTCGTTTCGCACATCGAGGAACTTCTCGAATGTGCCCGCCTGCAACTGGCGGGGCAGGTCGATGGCCTCCTGGGCCGCGGGGTCGAGCCTGAGCTCGAGCAACAGCGTGCCGCCGCCCTCCGGACCGATATCGATGAACTGCGAAAGCCGCGCGCTGCAGCCCGAGAGCACCGGCACAACCACCGCTACGGCGGCCACGAGGGCGACGATTCGCGCACGCGATGTGCCGCGGCTCATGCCGTGCCCCCCGCGGTGAGCCCGTCGCGCCGACGCATGAGCTCGACGGCCCGTGCGCGCTCCTCCCGATCGAGGGCGGCGAAGTCCTCATCCGACAGGTTGCCCGCGCGGTGATCCATCTCGATCTCCCGGATCGCGTCGAGTGACCTCTGCAACTCCTCCTCCACCGCGCGCAGGTCGTCCCCCTGGGCGACAGGCTGCTCGCCTGGCGCGCCGCGGAGCAGCGGCCATGCGATCAGGGCGACCAGAAGGACGCTGATGAGCGCGATGATGAGATAGGCCATCGCCGGGCGAGGCTACTCGGGCACCCGGCCGTCAGCCCCCGCCGCCGCGGGCACCACGGCCGCACGCGGCCGGCGCGACGGCCACACGGCGATGATCGACCCGAGCACCATCACCAGCCCGCCGATCCAGATCCACATCATCATCGGATTGATGAACACGCTGATGCGCGCGAGCCCGTCGGGCGTGAGGCCCACGAGCACCACGTACACATCGCGGAATGGCGAGGTATCCACCGCGACCTCGCTCGAGCGCTGCATCTGGGCCGTGAAGACGTCCACGCCCGGGTTGAGGGTGGTGAACCGATTGCCGTCCTCCGACACCCCGAGGGCCACCCCCACGCTCATCTTGTGGTCATCACGGGTGCGCGTGCCGCCGTCGTTGGTGAACTGGTACCCGGCCACCTCTCCGGTCTGGCCGGTGCGGAGCGCCAGGTCCCCCTGGGTGGAGAACGCCCCCTGGCATGCGATGGCCACGATGATGGACACCACCCCGAGGTGCACGACGTAGCCGCCGTAGCGGCGGCGGTTGCGGCTGAACAGCTGCCCCACTGCCCCGGGCCACGAGATTCCGCCCAGCTGGTGGCGCACCCTGATGCCGCGCCAGTACTCGCCCAAGATGCACGCGACGGTGAAGGCACCCAGCACGATGGCCAGGGCCGCCCACCACTTGGCGCCCTCCTGCGCGAAGTAGAGGGCGGGGATCACCGCCACCGCCGCGACCACGAGCGGCCACATGAACCTCCGCCGCAGCTCGCGTGGCGATGCCTTGCGCCACGGGATGAGCGGCCCGACCCCGGTGAAGAACAGAAGCGCGAGGCCGATGGGGGCGGCCACCTGGTTGAAGAAGCCCTGGCCCACGGTGATCTTCTCGCCCTGCACCGCCTCGGTGAGCACCGGGAACATGGTGCCCCAGAACACCGCGAAGGCCAGCCCCACGAGCAGAAGGTTGTTGTAGAGGAAGATCGCCTCGCGGCTGACGTAGCTCTCGAGCGAGTTCTCGCTGCGCAACAGGGAGAGGCGGCTGATGAGCAGCGCGAATGACCCGGCGAGCACCACCACGATGAGCGCGAGGAAGTACGGCCCGAGAGTGCTCTCGCCGAAGGCATGCACCGACGAGAGGATCCCCGAGCGCGTGAGGAACGTGCCGAACAGGGCCAGGGTGAACGTGAGGATCACCAGCACCATGTTCCAGATGCGCAGCATCCCCCGGCGTTCCTGCACCATCACCGAGTGCAGGAACGCCGTCGCCACCAGCCACGGCATGAGCGCCGCGTTCTCCACGGGATCCCACGCCCAGTAGCCGCCCCAGCCGAGCTCCTCATACGCCCACCGCGAGCCCAGGATGATCCCGATGGTCAGGAACATCCACGAGAGGATCGTCCAGCGGCGGATCGAGGTGATCCACGTGGAGTCGAGCCTGCGGGTCACGAGGGCCGCGATGGCGAAGGCGAATGGGATCGACAGCCCGACGTAGCCGATGTAGAGGAGCGGCGGGTGGCTCTCCATGTACGGGTTCTGCAGCAGGGGGTTGAGGCCGCGCCCATCCGCCGGCACGGGCGAGATGGTCGCGAACGGACTGGTGATGAACGACAGCACGCTCGTGAAGAACACCGCGATGCCCATGAGCACCGCGACCACCACCGGCATCAGCTCACGGTTGCGCTTGCGGTTGGTGAGCACCACGAGCACGGCGGCGATCGACAGGAACCACATCCACAGCAGCAGCGACCCGGCCTGGCTGCTCCAGAGGGCCGTGATCTTGTAGCGCCACCCAAGCGTGATGTTCGAGTAGCCCGCCACATCCGCCACGTCGAAGCGGTTGGAGAGAAGGAGGATCCACATCACCACCACGGCCGTCGTAGTGGTGGCGAACACGGCCCACACGCCGCGCTCGGCCGATGCCAGGAACTCGCGGCGCCCCTTGCGCCGCGACCACAGCGCTGCCCCCACGGCGTAGAGGGCGGCCGCGAACGCCAGCAGGAGCGCTGCGCGACCGACGAGCGTCACGTGCTCGAGGACCCCTCGGGGATGTCGTCCGGCATCGTCTTGCCCTTGTCCGCCTGCTCCTGCATGAACTTCGAGGGGCACAGGGTGATGAGCGTGCCGCGGTCGGCCTGGAACACGCCGTTCTCCATGCGGCCGGTCACGACGATCTCACGGTCGTCCTTGAAGGCGTCGGGGACGCTGCCCCGGTACACCACGGGCACGGTCACCGACGGGCGATCCTTGTCACGCACCACGAAGCGCAGGCCCTCGGCCGTCTGCGCCCGCTCAGCGGCGTCGGCGGGGCTCCCCGGTGCCACCTTGCCGTTGAGGCGGTAGGTCATGCCGTCCGTGGTCGTCACCAAGCCGCTCGGGCTGGTGTAGGTCTCGAGGCTGCCGCCGATGCTCGTCCAGATGAGCCAGGCGCCGAGGGCGACGGCGAGCGTGAGCGCGATTGCGAACCGGGAACGTGACTTCACGGCTCCCGACGGTAGCACCGGATGGCGGGCCGACTGCCCCTATCATCACGGGTCCACCGGCCCCTGAGGCCACCCGAGGAGAACATGGGACGCACGACAGGACCTGACGACGACAGGTATCGCGAGAAGCTCACGGACATGCAGTACCACGTGACGCGCGAGGCGGGCACTGAGCCCGCGTTCACCGGCGTGTACTGGGACCATCACGACGACGGCATCTACCGGTGCATCTGCTGCGAGGCGCCGCTCTTCGACTCGTCCCACAAGTTCGACTCGGGCACGGGCTGGCCGAGCTACGTCACCCCCATCCGGCCGGACGCCATCACCGAGGTGGAGGACCGTTCCTTCGGCATGCGGCGCATCGAGGTGCGCTGCGCCGCGTGTGATGCCCACCTGGGCCACGTGTTCCCCGACGGCCCGGGCCCCACGGGCCTGCGCTACTGCATCAACTCCGCCTCACTCGACTTCAACGGCCGCGAGCATCCGGACGCCGGGGGATGAGCCCCGCGGATGACGCCGACGCCCGCTGGGCGGAGCGCCTGGTCCGCGCGAGGCGCGCAGAGCGCCTGCTCATCCGGCTCGGGTGGCTGGTCATCGCCGTGAGCGTCATCGGGATCGTGGCCGAGGTCGTGGCGATCGCATCCGGCTACGACGACGTCGCCGACGGCTTCGTGGTGCTCGCGGGGCTCGTGCTCGGCGGCATCCTCACGGGCGCAGTGGCCTTCGGCTCGGGCGTGAACGTCGGAATCAACGCCGAGCGCCTCGAGCGCGAGATCGCCCGCGAGCGGCCGGTGGCGCAAGGCCCCCCACGCGGCTCCTAGAGGCTGAGCCGGGGCTCCGGCGTGGTGGGCAGGGCATCGTTGTAGGGGCGACTGATCACCATCTGAAGGTCGCCGAGCGCCCGCGTGCGGAAGCCCGCCTCGCAGAACCCCAGGTAGAACTCCCACGTGCGGATGAACTCGTCCGTGAAGCCCAGCTCGCGCACGCGGTCGGCGTTGGCCATGAACTTCTCCCGCCACAGGCGCAGGGTGTCGGCGTAGTGGATGCCGACGTTCTCGATGCCCTCCACCTGCAACTCCGATGAGGTGCGCATGGCCTCCACCATCGACGCCAGCGGTGGGCAGAACGCGCCGGGGAAGATGTATTCGCGGATCCAGTCGGTGCCGCGGCGGTAGCGCTCCAGGCGCTGGTCGGGCACCGTGATGGCCTGGATGCCGATGACCCCGCCGGGCGCCAGCAGCCGGTCGAGGTTCGCGAAGTAGGTGGGGAGCCCGTCGTACCCCACCGCCTCGATCATCTCGATCGACACGATGCGGTCGTAGGCGCCCTGCATCTGGCGGTAGTCACAGATGACGATGTCGATCCGGTCCGACAGCCCGGCCTCCTCCACCCGGCGGCGTGCCTCGGCCGCCTGCTCGGTGGACAGCGTGATGCCGGTCACGCGGCACCCGCGCTCGCGTGCCGCGTGCATGGCGAACCCGCCCCACCCGCAGCCCACCTCGAGCACGTGGTGCTCCGGCCCGATGCGCAGCTTCTCGCAGAGGCGCCGGTACTTCGCCTGCTGGGCATCCTCGAGTGACTGCCCCTCATGCTCGAAGTACGCGCACGAGTAGGTCATCGACGGGTCGAGGAAGGCCTCGTAGAGGTCGTTGCCGAGGTCGTAGTGGTACCGCACGTCACGGCGCGCGCGCACCAGGTCGGCGGGGTTGGGAAGCCGCGGGCGCTTCGCGATGGCGGCGGGCACGAGCGAGGCCGGCGGGCGGCGGCGGACGTCCTCCGCGGTGAGCGCGAGCATCTCGAGGAACGCCGGCAGGTCGTCGGTCACCCAGTCGCCGGCCTGGTAGGCCTCGCCGAACCCGACCCTTCCGCGACGGGCGATCCTGCGGAAGAAGTCCTTGCCTGTGACTGTCACCCTCGCGAAGCGCGGACCGTTCGCGGGCGAGCCCATGCGGTGCACCGAGCCGTCGGGCATCTGGAGCTCGAACCAGCCGCCCGACGGGTTGCGCAGGCCGCGCAGGGCCAGCGCCTTCGCAATCGGGGTGAACGCCGAGCGCTTGGCCTCGGGGATCGGCCGCAGGCCGCGGCCGCGGGCATCGGCGCCCTGCTCGGGCGCGGTGGCCACCGAGCCCTCCGACGGCATGAACTTCGGCTTCCTGTGGAACGGCACGCGCTTCCTCCAGAGGCGGAGCGCCTCGACGTGGATCAATGAGATCACCTGCAGGGGCATGAGCGGGTACCGGGCCAGTGCCCGCGCGAGCGTCCTGTCGTTCAGATGCTGCCGCGTGCCGGTGAGCTGCGCCCAGAACGGCCGCTCGCCGTCCTGCAGCACGTCCATGCGGATGTCCAGGCTCTCGCCCAGCTCCCACATGCGGAAGATGTACTCCTGGTCCATCGGGAAGAACGGCGACACGTGCATGCGCTTGTCGTGGCGGAAGGCGTGCTCGCCGTTCAGCGGCTCGATGCGCTCGGCATCGGTGAGCAGGTAGGGAAGCCTCTCGCCGAACGTGTTGCTCACCTCGGCGAGGATGCAGCGCAGCTCGCCCTCCGGCCCGTGCACGTAGAAGAACGACACCGGGTTGAACACGTAGCCGGCCACGCGCAGGTTGGTGATCATCGTGATGCGCGCATCGGCAGCCGGGATGCCGCGCTGCTCGAGGTGCGCGCGAATGTTCTCGGCCACCGGTCGCGTGGGGTCGCCGAGGTGGTCGGAGTCGCGCAGGGTCACGACCCCGGGCTTGTTGTACGAGAAGAGCTTGAGGCGCCGGTCGAGCTCCGGGATCTCGTCGAGGTCGATCGCGTAGAAGCACACCGGGTAGCGGAACACGTGCTCCGCGGGCGTGCGCCGCGCGTGCACCAGCGTGCCCGTGTAGATGGCCGACCTCACCACTCCACCCCGAGGCCCCGGGCCACGTCGGCGGCGGCGCGCATGCCGTCCTCGTGGAAGCCGTAGCCCATCCACGCGCCGCTGAACCACGTGCGGCGCACGCCCTGTATCTCGCTCATGCGTTCCTGGGCCTCGAGCGCGGCGAAGTCGTACACCGGATGCGCGTAGCGCGTGCGCATCACGAGTCGCGCGGGATCGACCTCGTCGTCGCGGTTCAGCGACACGCACCACTCCGTGCGCGAGGGCAGGTTCTCGAGGCGGTTCAGCGAGTACGTCATGGCCGGCGCGGCGTATGTGGCGTGGCAGTCATCCACGTGATGATTCCACGCCGCGCGCGAACGGCGGCGTCGCGGGAGCAGCGAGGCATCCGCATGGAGGCTGACGTCGCTCTCGGTGGTGGCGAATGCCGAGAGTATCTCCCGCTCGTCGTCACTCGGGTCGGCCAGCATCGCGAGCGACTGCGGCGCGTGGGCGGCCAACACCACGTGGTCGAAGCGGCGCACCTGGCCGTCGTCGGTGCGCACGTCCACCCCGTCGGCGTCACGCCGCACCTCTGTCACCCCGAGCCCCGCGTGCACGCGCCCCGGTAGCCGGTCGGTGATCGCCCGCACGTAGGTGTCGCTGCCACCCACGATCGTGCGCCACTCGAGCCGCCGGAATCCGAGGATGCCGTGGTTGCGCCAGAAGCTCACGGCGTAGGACGCCGGGAACTCCTGGGCGTCGTCGAGGCCGGCCGACCAGATGGCTGAGGTGAGCGGCACCAGGTAGTGGTCGGTGAACGCCTGCGAGTAGCCCTCCGCAGCCGCGAACTCGCGCAGCGACAGCCCGGAGTACTGCGGCAGCATCGCGCGATCGCCCGTCCGCTGGAATCGGATGGCGTCGGGGATCATCCGCATGAAAGCCGGGCGCACAAAGGCCTCGGGCTGGGTCCAGAGGCGGACGCCCGAGAACTCCAGCCCGCAGGCGCGGCAGGTGACCGAGAACCCCATGCGCGAGGGCTGCGTGGCAACGCCGAGGTCGCGCAGCATGCGCACCAGCAGCGGGTAGGTGACCTCGTTGTGCACGATGAAGCCCGAGTCGAGCGCGAGGCGCTCGCCGTCGGGACCGATCACCCGCGTGGTGTGGGTGTGGCCACCGATGCGATCGTCGCGCTCGAACACCTCCACCTCGTGAGCGCGCGCGAGCAGCCAGGCGGCGCCGAGCCCACCGATTCCACTGCCGATGATCGCGATGCGGGACATCTGACTCCACGGTACCGATGTGGTGGCGGCGCGCCTGCCGCTGCGGCTAGCCTCTCGGCCGGATGAGCACCGTCGATCCGGCACGACCCCGTCAGCCCCTCGTCGCCACGGTGCGCGACAAGCCCCTCACCTCGGCGCGCATCATCACTCTCATCGCCATCGTGGTGCCGCCCCTGGCGCTGCTGTCGGTCACGGGTCTCTTGTGGGGCGTGGCCGTGGGCCCGATCGACCTCATCATGTTCGCGGTCATGTACGTGCTCTGCGGCCTCGGCATCACCATCGGGTTCCACAGGCTGTTCTCGCACCGCGCCTTCAAGACCACGCGGTTCATGACCGCCTTCTGGGCCATCGCCGGTTCGATGGCGTGCCAGGGCCCGGTCACCCAGTGGGTCACCGACCACCGCAAGCACCACGCGCTCTCCGACAAGGAGGGCGACCCGCACTCGCCGCACCACGGGCACGGCCCGGGGTGGACCGGCGTGGTGAAGGGCCTCTGGCACGCGCAGGTGGGCTGGCTCCTCACCACGAAGGGCCTCGAGCGGGGCGAGCGCTATGGACGCGACCTCTACGCCGACCCGCTCATCCGGCGCATCGACCAGCTCTACCTGCTGTGGCTCGGGCTCTCGCTGGGTATCCCCGCGCTCGTGGCCTTTGCCTGGAGCGGCGGGTCGGTGTGGATTGCCTTCCAGTGCTTCGTGTGGGCCGGCCTGCTGCGCGTGTTCGTGTTCGACCACCTCACCTGGTCGGTCAACTCGATCTGCCACATGTACGGCCGCCGCGACTACGAGACCGACGACGAAAGCCGCAACTTCTGGCCGCTGGCAATCCCCGTGTTCGGCGAGGCGTGGCACAACAACCACCACGCCTTCCCCGGCTCGGCGCGCCACGGCCTGCACTGGAAGCAGATCGACCTCTCATGGGCGCTGATCTACGGCATGGAGAAGGTGGGGCTCGTGTGGGACGTCAAGGTGCCCACCGAACAGCGGCAGGAACTTCGCAAGGCGAAGGGCGAGGCCGCCGCGCCGGCCGACACGGCCGCCTAGATCCCGGCGCGATCCATCGCCTGCTCCACGTCGCGCAGCCACGTGTGCGCGCGCGGCAGCGGGATGAGCTTCTCCCCCCGGCGGATCGCCACGCCGTGCACCGCGCCGGGAATCCGCCGGTAGATCACGTTGGCGCCGGCCGCGCGCAGGCGGTCGGCGCCCCGCAGCGAGTGCGAGGGGCGCACGCCGGGCACGCCGGGGATCACCCCGTCGATGCCGCCGTGGATGATCGTCACCCGGTCGCCCGCGAGTTGTCCGAGCGCGAGCTCCTCGGGAATCCACGGCGCCAACGCCACGAGGTCGGTCACGCGCTCGTCGGCCGCGCACGCGATGCTCACCGCGCCGCCCATCGAGAACCCGAGCATCACCACGCGCTCGGCGTCGGCCACGGCGGCGAGGGCCGCCGCGCCGTCGGCGATGCACGAGGGCAGCATCTTCCACGAGCGCACCCGGTAGCGCACCTCGGCGAACGTGGCATCCGGGTACTGCGGCCCGAGGCGATCCACCAGCCACTCGATGGTGGGGCTCCAGTTGCCGGGCCGCGGGCTCGCGCCACCGCCGTTCACGCACATCACGACGGTGCCGCGGCCGGGGCGCATCACGCGCATCTGCGCCCCTGTGGCAAGGGAAATCTCCTGCATATCGTGAGGGTACCGACGTAAGGGTCGTGTAATGGCCGCAACGGGTCATGCGGGGCTCACGGGGATGTTGGCCTAGCATCGCCCCCCGTGCGCTACCCCATCCTCATCGCCGCGGCGCTGTCGCTCGCCATCCCGGCGGGCCTGTCCGCGCAGGCCGTGCCGCAGGCGCCCGCTCCGCCGGCCGGCACCGCAACCACGCCGCCCACGGGCACCACCGGCGGCACCACGCCGATCACCTCGGTCACCCCCGTGATGGGCCAATCGCGCCTCACCGGCGACCAGATCGCCTCGTGGTTCGCGAAGCAGAAGATCACCCCCTCCATCACGATCCCCATCCCGGACCTGGCGCGCATCTTCGTGGACGAGGGGAATGCCCAGAACGTGCGCGGCGACATCGCCTTCGCGCAGTCGATCCTCGAGACCGGATGGTTCCGGTACGAGGGCTCGATGGTGAAACCCACCGACAACAACTTCTCGGGCCTGGGCGCGTGCGACTCCTGCGACCGCGGGAATATCTTCGCCACGCCGGAGGAGGGCGTGCGTGCGCAGATACAGCACCTCTGGGCCTATGCCGATCCCGCAGCCGACCCGCTCACGGTGGCCCGTCCGCTCACCGACAAGCGCTTCACGATGGTGCGCCCCTACGGCAAGGCCCCCACCTGGGAGGCCATGGGCAACGGCAACTGGGCCACGGGCGGCGGGTACACGGAGAAGATCCTCGGCCTGTACTCGTCGATGCTCCGCCACAACGGTCTCGAGCCCGAGACCACCACGCTGCGCTCGGTGGCATCCGGTGCGCCGTCCGGGCCGCTGCCGGTGCTGGTCACGCGCAAGGGCGCCGTGCGCATGGGAACCCTGCCCGGACGCACCGGCACGCTGGCCGCGGCGGAGAGGGCCTTCGGTACCGGGGCAAAGCGCGCCACCTACGGCAACTGCCGCGTCACATGGGCAAGCCTCGGCGCCATCATGACCTTCGCCCCCGCCCCGGGGGCCACCCCCTGCGGTCCGGAGTCGCGCGTGCGCGCGGCCGTGCTCAAGGGCCAGCAGTGGGTTACCGCGAAGGGCCTCAAGCCGGGTGACCGGGTGTCGAAGGCGCGCAAGCTCTATGGCAAGAAGGCCGGTCGCGGCAAGGCGGGCGTGCTGATGTCGTCGAAGTCGGGGGCGCGACTCACCGCGCGCTATGGCGAGGGCGTGGTCAAGTCGCTCCTCGTCGCCGTGCCGCGCTCGTAGGAGCGGCGGGCGCGCAGGGTCGGGGGACGCCGTCTGCCTGAAGCGGGCGACCGGGCTCGAACCGGCGACCCTCAGCTTGGGAAGCTGATGCTCTACCAACTGAGCTACACCCGCGGGTCAGATCAAGGGTAGCGCAAGGCGTGCAGCGCGCGCGGCATCCGCCGGCGGCGCAAGCTGTCGGGGTCACTAGCTACGCTTCACGCCGGAGCCGCATGGTGCGGCCCATTTCCCCATCCCAAACGAGGGGCGTCGATGATCCCGCGAACACCCGTGCTCGCCGCTGCTGCTGCCGCCGCTCTGGCGATCACCGCTCTCGTGGGCTGCGGCGGGGCAACCACCCCTGCCGACTTCACGCTCATGCAGAGCCCGCCGCGTCTCCTCACGCTGGATCAGGGCACGCCCGGCGTGAGCACGGCAGACACCATGGTCTTCCGCGGCACGCTCGCGAAGGATGGAGCGGCATTCGGCACCGTCTACGGCGAGCAGACCGTGCACGCCGGACTACAGACGGGTACCGGCCGCGCGATCGTGGACATCCGCATGGCCGACCTCATATTCGACCTACCCGATGGCCAGATCGTGGCGCATGGGGTGGGCACCTACACGCGCGGTGACTGGCGCCTGCGCAGCGCCCGTCCCGTCGTGCGCGCCATCGTCGGGGGCACGAAGGCGTACATCGGGGCACGCGGCGAGCTCACCACCACGCGCAACGCCAACGGCACCTACACGCAGGCGTTCCACTTCTCCGACTAGCGCCGGACCGGGCAATGCGGACGGCGGCGGCGGGGCATCGCGGCCGGCGCACGGTTACATGCGGTCGGGCGCCTCGACTCCGATGAGGCCGAGGCCCGTCGCGATGACCGATCGGGTGGCACGCAGCAGGTCGAGGCGGAAGGCCACGACCTCGGGGGCCTCCCCCACCACGCGGCAGCGGTGGTAGAAGGCGTGGAAGTCGCGGGCGAGGTCCATGAGGTACGCGGCCACCCGGTGGGGTGAGCGGCGACGCTCGGCCTCGTGCACCACCTCGGGCCACAGGGCCAGCTGCAGCAGCAGGGCGCGCTCGGCCGGGTCGAGCTCGGCGGGCGGGCCGGCGTCCGCCGGGGCCTCGGGCTGCTGGGCCAGGATGCCCGCGATGCGCGCGTGGGCGTACTGCACGTAGTAGACGGGGTTCTCGTTGCCCTCCGCACGGGCGACGTCGAGGTCGAGGTCGAAGGCCGTCTCGTGGCTGCGCTGCACCAGGAAGAACCGGGCGGCATCCACGCCGATGTCATCGATCAGCTCGCCGAGCGTCACGAGCGTGCCGGCCCGCTTGCTCATCCGCTTCGCCTCGCCGCCCTCCGTGAGGGACACCAGCTGCACGATCGGCACCTCGAGCATGTCCGGGTCATGGCCCCCCGCGGCGATGACCGCCCTGAGGCGTGCGATGTAGCCGTGGTGGTCGGCGCCCAGCACGTCGAGCAGCCGATCATCGCCGCGGGCGGCCTTGTCGAGGTGATAGGCGACATCGGCCGCGAGGTAGGTGGTCGATCCGTCGGAGCGGCGCAGCACGCGGTCCTTCTCGTCTCCGTACGACGTGGTGCGGAACCACAGCGCGCCCTCGTGCTCGTAGGCGTCGCCCGATGCGATGAGGGCTTCCAGCCCGCGCTCCACAGCGCCGCCCTGATGCAGGGTGGTCTCGCTGAAGAAGGCGTCGAACCGCACGCGGAAGCGGGCGATCTCCTCCGTGATGGTGGCGAGCATCAGCTCCTTGCCGCGCAGGGCGAAGAGCGCGAGCACCTCGGCGTCCGGCGGATCGAGCTGGTCGCGGTACCGGTCGCCCACCTCATCGCGCAGCTTTTCGGCGATCGCCGTGACGTAGCCGCCCTGGTAGCCGTCCTCGGGCACCTCGGTGGCGAGGCCCAGGAGCTGGCCGTACCGGGCGGCCACCGACGCCCCGAAGAGCTCCATCTGGCGGCCCCAGTCATTCACGTAGAACTCGCGCGTGACGTCGTGGCCGGCGTACTCGAGGATGCGCGCCACGCCGTCGCCGTAGGCCGCCTGCCGGGCGTGCCCCACGTGCGGCGGGCCGGTGGGGTTGCACGAGACGAACTCGATGAGGATGCGCTCGCGCGGATCGGCCTGGCCGCGGCCGTAGTCGTCACCGGCCTCGGCGATGGCGCGCGCGGCCTCGGCGAACCACCTCGGGCTCAACGTGAGGTTGATGAAGCCCGGTCCCGCGACCTCCGCGGACTCCACGTAGCCCGCGAGCCCGTCGGCCGAGCCGATGCGCCCCACGAGGTCGTCGGCGATCTCGCGCGGGTTGCGCTTGGCCTGCTTCGCGAGCGTCATCGCCACGTTGGTGGCGAGGTCACCGAACTCCGCGTTGGCGGGCGGCTCCAGCATGGCCACGGCGTCCGCGCCGCCGGCCACCTGCGAGGCCTCGCGCGCGAGGGCAAGTGCGAGCGGCGTGATTGGGCTATGGGTGGGCACGGCGCGCGATGCTAGCGAGCGCTGCCCGCGCGGGGGTAGGGATGCCCCGCGAGGTCGGCCAGCGCCCGGTACACCTGCTCGGCCAGCACCACGCGCGCGAGCTGGTGCGGGAGCGTGAGCGGCCCGAGCGACATCGTCTCGTCGGCGTCGCCGGCCAGCGCCGGGTCGAGGCCGATGGCACCGCCGATGAGGAAGCACGTGGGGCGGGTGTCCTCCAGACGGCGCCCGAGCCACTGCGCGAGCGCCTCGCTGCTGGCGGGGGCCTTGCCCCGGGAGTCCATGGCAACCATGTGGGCGTCCTGCACCACCTTCGCCCGCATGCGCTCGCCCTCGCGCCGGAACACCTGGGCCTCGCCGTGCTGCACGGGCTCGGCCGCCACCTCGTCCACCCGGAGGTCGGCCATGCGGGCGATGCGCTTCTCGAAGTCCGCGCCGGCGTCCGCGAGCGGCGGGCGCAGGCGCCCGACGACCAGGAACTGGATGAGGCGGCTCACGCGGTTACTGTAGGCCGCGGTGAGCGACCGCATCGCCATCATCAGCGACATCCACGGCAACCGTCACGCGCTCGAGGCCGTCCGCCGCGCCATCCGCCAGGCCGCCATCACGCGCACCTGGTGCCTCGGCGACATGGTGGGCTACGGAGCCCATCCGGCGGAATGCCTGCGCGTGTGCGTGACCGAGTCGGAGCGCTGCATCGCGGGCAACCACGACCTCGCCGCCATCGGCCGCGTGCGATCGGAGCAGTTCACCGCGCACGCCCGCGCGGCCATCGAGTGGACCCGCACGCGCCTCGACCGCAACTCCCTCGACCGCCTCGCGGCACTGCAGCCCGAGGATCCCGGCGGCGAGGTGGCGCTGTTCCACGCCAGCCCGCGCGACCCGGTCTGGGAGTACGTCATCACCGGCGAGCAGGCACGCGCGGCCCTTGACGCCCACCCGGCGCGCATCATCCTCATCGGCCACACGCACCTGGCAGGCGCATGGCGCCTTGGCGATGACGGGCGCCTCGACGGGGGGCTCGTGCGCGGCGAGGAGACCCTGTCGCTGGAGACCGGTCGGTGGCTCATCAACCCCGGTTCGGTGGGCCAGCCCCGCGACCTCGACCCGCGGGCGTCGTGGGCGATCCTCGACCTTGACGCCCTCACCCTCAGGTTCAGGCGCACCCCCTACGACGTGCCGGGCGCGCAGAACGCCATACAGGTGGCCGGGCTTCCCACCGAGCTCGGCGCACGGCTCGCGGAGGGCCGGTGACCGCATACCTCGACCACGCCTCCGCCTGGCCGCTCGCCGAAGCCGTGCGCGCCGAGCTGGAGCGCTGGAACGCCCATGTGGGAAGCCCCATGGCGCTGCACGAAGCCGCGCGAGGGCCGGCCGAGGCCATCGACGCCGCCCGGCGCGATGTGGTCGCGCTTGCCGGCTGGCCCGCGGAGTGCGTCATCTTCACCGCCGGACCCACCGAGGCGCGCAACCTGGCGATCAAGGGAGGCCTCTCGGCCGCGGGCGTTGACGCCCCCGTGATCGTCGCCGACCCCCTCGCACACTCCTCCAGCCTGGCGGTGGCCCGCACCCTCACGCGCCGCGCCGGGGCGCTGCGACTCGCGCCGGTGGACCCGCTCGGGCGGGTTTCCCCCGCCGAGCTCGCGACACTCGCTGCCAGTAATGGCCCACTGGATGTCGCCACGCCCGAGACCACCACGCCCGCGGACCTCGTGGTGATCACCCACGGACAGGCAGAGGTGGGAACCATCCAGGACGCAGCCGCCCTCGCGGCGGCCGTGCGGGCCGCGTGCCCCGATGCCCTGATCGTGCTGGATGCCGAGGAGACCGCGGGGCTCATGCCACTGGACGATGGGCTCGGCGCCGACCTCGTGGTGATCGGCGGGCGCACCCTCGGCGCGCCGCCGTGGACCGGGGCGCTGCTGGTGCGCCCGGGCACGCGGCTGCACCCGCTGGTGGAAGGCGGCCTCGAGGAGGGTGGCAAGCGCGGCGGCGCGCATGACGTGCCCGGCATCGCGGCGCTTGGCATGGCCGCCCGCGAGGCACGAGCCGATCGCGTGGCGCGTGTGGAGCGCATGCGAGCGTGCTCGGCGACGCTCGCCGAGGGCCTGCTGGCAGTACCCGGGACCCGCCTCAATGGCCCCGCGGTGCCGGATCGGCTGCCGGGGCACGTGCAGGTGTCGGCCGAGGGCGTGGAGGGTGAGGCAGTGGCATTGGCGATGGCCGCGCGCGGCGTGGCCGTGTCGCCGGGCTCGGCGTGCACCTTCGGCGCCGGCAAGGCATCGCCCGTGCTCGAGGCCATGGGGCTCGCTGACGAGGCCGCGCGGTCAGCGGTGCTGCTCACGGCGGGCCCGGCCACCACCGACGCCGAGATGGACGAGGCCGTCGCGGCCTACGCCGAGGCAGTCGCTTCCCTGCGCGGGATGTCGCCCGCATGAGCACGCCGCATGACAGGTCGGTGGACGCCCTCGGCACCTGGTGCCCGGTGCCCGTGACCATGGCCCGCGACGCCGTCGCGCGCATGGCCCCGGGCGAGGTGCTCGAGGTGCTGGCGGACGACCCCATGGTGTTCCTCGACCTTCCCGCCTGGTGTCACGACCACGGCCACGAGGTGCTCTCGATGGAGCAGCGCCGGGACGTCATCACCTCGCTCATCCGCGTGCGCTAGCGCGACCGGCGAGCGCGGCCGCGAATACGGCCTCAACCGTCGCTGCTGACGGCTTCCGCGATCATCATGCGGTTCCAGGTGTTGATGCCCGCGATGGTCAACACCAACTGCACGAGCTCGTCGCCGGGGAAGGCCACCGCCGCGGCGTCCCATACCGGCGCTGCCGCGACGTCCTCCGCGCGGACGAGCGCATCGGTGCGGGTGAGCAGGTCGGTGAGGGCCAGCGCCGCCCGCTCGCGCTCGTCGAAGAGATCGGAGTCCTGCCAGTCGGCAGTGGCGGCGATGCGGTCGTCCGTGACGCCGGCGTTCTGCGCACCCGCCGTGTGGGCGTCCACGCAGTAGCGGCAGTTGTTGATGCGCGACGCGCGCAGCTTCACGATCTCGGCGAGGGCGTGATCGGGGTGCCCGGCGCGGGTGAGCCCGGCCAGGGCCCGATAGCCGTCCGGCGACTGCGCCTTGACGCTGATGCGACCCGAGACCGCGCCCATCTACGCGAACCTGTAGGCGATGAGGGCGATGCCGATGACGAGGCCGGCGATGCCCAGGCCCAGGCCCCACCACGCCATGGTGCGGCCGGAGATGTCCTTGCGGTCACCGATGTCACGCAGTGCGAGCGCCCCGAAGATGATCGCCAGCGTGGAGCACACCACCGGGAAGACCAGCACGCCCACGATGCCGAGCACGAGCGACGCCGTGGCGCGGCCCGACCGCCTGGTGGGCGCGCCCGGCCCCGAACCGCGCGGGGGCGGCGGCGGATAGCCGAGGTCGTCCGAGCCGTCGGTGGAGGTCTCGCCGGCATCACTCACGTGCTCGGTCCACCGGTTGCCATCCCACCAGCGCAACTCGTGCCGGCCCGATGGGTCGGGAAGCCATTCCTGGGGTCGGGTGCTCATCGGCGCCGGATGCTACTTGCCCGCGTCCAGCAGGACGTCACCGGTCATCGCCGCGGGCGCATCCCACCCCATCAGCGCGCACGCGGTGGGCGCCACATCGCCCAGGCGCCCCTCGCGCAGCGGCAGTCCGGGCCGGTCGATCCAGAGCGGCACGGGGTTGATGGTGTGCGCGGTGTTGGGACTGCCGTCCGGCTCGATCATCACCTCGGAATTGCCGTGGTCGGCCGTCACCAGGAGCAGCCCGCCGGCCGCCGCCACGGCGGGGCGGATGTCGGCCATGCAGGCGTCCACGGCCTCGATGCCGCGCACGGCGGCGGGCACCACGCCGGTGTGCCCCACCATGTCGGCGTTGGCGAAGTTGACGACGATGAACTCCCGGCCGCCCTCGTCCAGCGCTCGCACCACGGCGTCGCGGATGCCCGCGGCGCTCATCTCGGGAGCCTCGTCGTAGGTGGCCACGTGCTGCGGGCTCTGCACGAGCACCCGATCCTCGCCGCCGAACGGCTCCTCGCGGCCCCCGTTGAAGAAGTAGGTCACGTGGGCGTACTTCTCCGTCTCGGCCACGTGCAGCTGGCTGCGGCCGGCATCGCTCACCGACTCCGCCAGCCCCTGCCGCACGTCCTCGGCCTCGAATGCCACCGGGTAGGTCCACTCGCGACGCAGTCGGGTCATCGTGGTGATGGCGGGCAACGGCGGCGCAGACCCGCGGTCGAAGCCGTCGAACGCGGGGGCGCCGAGCGCCTCGGTGATCTGCCGCGCGCGGTCCGGGCGGAAGTTCCAGACGATCACGTGGTCACCCGGGCGAATGCGGCCCTCTCCCGGGTCGCCGATCACCCATGGCTCGAGGAACTCGTCGGTGACCCCGGCGTCGTACGAGCGTTGCACGGCCTCCGCCGCCGACGCGGCCCCCTCACCGTGGCCCGCCACCATGGCGTCGTACGCGCGCTGCGTGCGATCCCACCGGTGGTCGCGGTCCATCGCCCAGTAACGGCCCACCACCGTGCCCACAACGGCGCCGCGACCCTCGAGGTCGCGAATGGCCGCGAGCGCGGAGTCGGGGCGCGAATCGCGCCCGTCGGTGATCGCATGCACCACCACGCGGTGCACCCCTTCGGCGCGAACGGCCTCGAGCAGGGCCACGAGGTGGCGCTGGCTGGCATGCACCCCGCCGTCGCCCACGAGCCCCACCAGGTGCAGGGTGTGCCCGCGGGCGGCACCGAGCGCGGCGGCGATCGCCGGCACCGCGGCGAGCCCGCCCGGGGCCGCCACGGCCTCGTCGATGCGCACGAGCATCTGGGGCACGCGGCGGCCGGCGCCCAGGTTCAGGTGCCCCACCTCGCTGTTGCCCATCTGGCCGTCCGGAAGACCCACGGGAAGCCCGCTCGCCTGCAACAGGGTGGCCGAGCCCTCGGCCGCGAGCGCGTCGAGGGCCGGGGTGCGCGCGAGGCTCACGGCATTGCCGGGCCCGGGCGGGGCCACGCCGAAGCCGTCGATCACGACGAGGACGAGGGGGCCGCTCATGCGGCGGCGGCCACGATGGCCGCGAACGACTCGGGGTCGAGGCTCGCACCGCCCACGAGCGCGCCATCGACGTCGGGGCAGGCCATCAGCTCGGCGGCGTTTCCGGGGTTGACGCTGCCCCCGTAGAGCACGCGCAGGCGGGCGCCGTCCACCACCTCCGACGCCACCGCGCGCACGATGGCGCACGCCTCCTGCGCCTGGTCCGGTGTGGCGGTCTCACCCGTGCCGATGGCCCAGATGGGCTCGTATGCGATGACAATGCGATCGGTGTCAGTGGCCGTGGCCTGCGCGAGGCCCTCGCGCACCTGCCGGGTGACCCATGCCTCGGTCTCCCCTGCCCTTCGCGTGTCGATGGACTCCCCGCAGCACATCACCACCAGCAGCCCGGCGTCGATGGCAGCGCGCACCCGGGCCGCCACCTGCGCATCGGTATCCCCCGCCGCCCGACGCTCGGAATGCCCTACCAGGGCGCCATCGGCACCGGCGTCGATCAGCATCGCGGCCGAGACCTCTCCGGTGTGTGCGCCGGCGTCGGCCTCGTGCAGGTTCTGCGCGTACACGGCGATCGCGGTGCCGGCCAGTGCCTCGGACGATGCCTGCAGCGCCGTGTACGGCGGGCAGACCGCCACGTCCACCCGTGCACCGGAATCCAGCAGCCCGGCCAGTGCCACGCAGAAGTCGCGCGCCTCCACTGCCGTCTTGTGCATCTTCCAGTTACCCGCCACCAGCGGGCGGCGGCCGGCGCTCATGCGGTCGGCAGGGCCGCGACACCGGGCAGCACGCGGCCCTCCATCAGCTCGAGGGCGGCACCCCCACCGGTCGATACCCATGTGAGCTCGTCGGCGAGGCCCATGTCACCGAGCGCCGCGCCCGAATCGCCGCCCCCGGCCACCGTGACGGCGGGCGAGGCGGCCATGGCCTCGGCCACCGCGCGGGTGCCCTCGGCGAAGGGCGGGATCTCAAAGGCACCCATGGGGCCATTCCAGAACACCGTGCCCGCGCCCATGATGACCTCGCGGTACGCCTCCGCGGTGCGCGGACCGATGTCCACCCCCATCCAGCCATCAGGGATCTCATCGCTCGGCACCACCTGCAGCTCCGCGCCGGCGTCGAAGCGATCTGCCACGAGGATGTCCGTGGGCAGCTGCAGCGTGCAATTCACCTTCCCGGCGCGATCAAGCAGGCGCAGGGCGAGCGCCTGGGCCTCCTCGTCCTCGTGGAGGGAGGTGCCGACGGGGTCGCCCAGCGCCCGGAGGAACGTGAAGCACATGGCGCCACCGATCAGGATGCGATCGGCGCGATCGAGCAGGTTCTCGATGAGCGGCAGCTTGTCGCTCACCTTGGATCCGCCGAGCACGGCGACAAACGGCGCATCCGGGTTCTCGAGGAGTCCGCCGAGAACCTCCACCTCGCGGGCCAGCAGGAGGCCGGCGCTGGGGTCGAGGCGGCGCGCCACGGACTCCGTGGAGGCATGCGCACGATGCGCCGCGCCGAAGGCGTCGTTCACATAGCGGGTGAAGCCGGCAGCCAGGCGGTCGGCGAACGCGCCGTCATTGGCCTCCTCCTCGCCGTGGAAGCGCAGGTTCTCGAGCATGACGATCTCACCCGGCTGCAGCGCCCGCACGCGGGCCTCCACCTCGGAGCCCATGCAGTCGGGCAGCAGCTCAACGGGCTGGCCGAGCAGCTCCGAGAGCCGCGCGGCGCAGGGGGCGAGCGAGAGCTCGGGCGCGCGCTGCCCCTTGGGCCGGCCCAGGTGCGAGCACACGGCCACCGCGGCCCCGTTGTCGAGCAGGTAGCGGAGCGTGGCCACAGAGGCCCGGATTCGGGCGTCATCGGCCACGCGCTGTGGGCCGCCCGGCGCGCCCTCCAGCGGCGCGTTGAGATCGGCGCGCACCAGCACGCGCTCCTGGGCCCACGACTGGCCCGGCGAGTCCACTTGGACCAGCGGCGCCACTACGGCAGCAGCTTCTGCGCGAGGTCAACAACCCGGCACGAGTAGCCCCACTCGTTGTCGTACCAGGAGATGACCTTGGCCTGGTTGCCCATGGTCATGGTGAGCGCCGTGTCGACGAGCGACGAGTGCGAGTCGCCCACGATGTCGCGCGACACCATGGGGTCGTCGCAGCAACCGAGGATGCCCTTCATGGGGCCGTCCGCGGCCTCGCGCAGCGCCTCGTTGATCTCATCCTTGCCGGGGGCGTCGCGAAGGTCGGCCACGAGGTCGACCACCGAGCCGTCCGGCGTGGGCACGCGCAGCGCGATGCCGTCGAGCTTGCCCTTGAGGTGCGGCAGCACCTCGCCAATGGCGCGCGCGGCGCCCGTGGATGTCGGGATGATCGACAGCGCGGCCGCGCGGGCGCGGCGCAGGTCGGAGTGCGGCAGGTCGAGGATGCGCTGGTCGTTGGTGTACGCGTGGCAGGTGGTCATGAAGCCCTGCTCGAGCCCGAAGGCGTCGTCGAGCACCTTGGCCACCGGCGCGAGGCAGTTGGTGGTGCACGAGGCATTGCTCACGACGTCGTGCTTCGCGGGGTCGTACTGGTCGTCGTTCACGCCCAGCACGATCGTGAGGTCGGGCTCGGTGGCGGGCGCCGAGATGATCACCTTCTTCGCGCCGCCCTCGAGGTGCTTGGCGGCGTCGGCGCGCTTGGTGAAGAAGCCCGTGCTCTCCACCACGATGTCCACGCCCATGTCGCCCCAGGCGAGGTTGCCCGGATCGCGCTCCGCCAGCACCCGGATGGGCGTTCCGTCCACGATGATGGCGTCACCCTCGTGCTCCACCGTGCCGGGGTAGACCCCGAACACCGAGTCGTACTTGAGGAGGTACGCCAGCGTCTTGGCGTCCGTCAGGTCGTTGACGGCGACGATCTCGACCTCGCCCTTCGCCCGGCTCGTCGCCGCACGGAAGACGTTGCGGCCGATGCGACCGAACCCGTTGATGCCCACGCGTACCGCCATGACCCTCTCCTTGTAGGAAAACGGGCGCGAGCATAACCGCTGGAGGAGCGCGCGGCGGGCGGGGGGCGCCGACGGACGCGCACCGGGGGACGAACGCCCCCGGCGCGCGCGCCGGTTTCTACATGCGCTCCTTCATGCCACGGATGTCGCCGTGCACGACGAGGCCGTAGATGATGAGCACGTCGATCGCGATGATCACCACGCTCCAAAACGGCGCGAACTGCACCGTCGACGCGTGGATGAACAGGCTCGCGGCCGCCACGATGACCGCGAATACCTCGGCCACCTGATTGCCCTGGAAGACGAACCAGGACGTGCAGAGGAGCGTGACGCCCACGATGAGGTAGGCCCAGCCCCACGACTCCATGTTCCAGTAGAGGAGCTTGTTCACGATGTAGCCGGACTCGGCGAAGACCGCCGCGCCGTAGATGATCTGGAAGAAGCCCGCGATCGCCAGCATCACGCCGGCGAAGTCGACCCAGCTCTGGTTGCGCTGGCCGCTTGCGTTGGTTCCCATGTGCGTACCCCCGGTGGGATTGACTGCAGTCCTCTTTACGCCCGCGTCTGGTGCATTCCTGCCCGGAAACGACTCCGGGGGGCCCGAAGGCCCCCCGGAGGTGAAGCACGGAATGTCCAGGCGCTGGGCCTAGGCCTCCTTGGGCTTCGGGGTGAGCACGGCCGCGAGCTTGCCCGAGACGATGCCGAGAATGACACCGATCACGAGGGTCACGAACGAGTCGAACCACACCCAGGCCCACGGGGTCGAGATGAGACCACCGAAGGCACCGAGGCCGTTCACCGCAGCACCCTCGGCCGCGGGCTGCTCAGCACCCACCGGCGCCCAGCCGTCCATTCCGGTGGCAACCCACCAGAGGAAGACTGCTGCGAAGCACGGGAACGTACCGGCGACGTAGTACCAGTCACCGGCGATCAGGATCATCACGAGGATGAACGCGAAGATGCCGACCCAGAGAGCGATACCCCAGAAGTCAGGGAAAGCAGCCGTCTTGTAGGCCAGCGGAATGGTGATCAGAGCAGCGACGCTGCCGAACACGGCAGCGAGGAAGATCTTGCCGAAGGCGGCGTTGTCACCACCAGCAGCGAAGAACAGGCCCCACGTGATGAATGCGGTGGGGAGAATGAAGTGGAAGTTCTGCGGCACACCGACAGCGCCAGGCGTGTCAGTGCCGGCCACGGTGAACCAGTGGAACGTGAAGTTCAGAGAGAACTCAGTCCACAGGAACGACAGAACTCCGATGACAAGCGCGAGCGGAAAAATCGCCTTTGCGCGAGCACCCATTTGAGCTCCTTTGGATAGGACAGGGATCCCCGCTAACCCGGATGAGATGAGGTGGGTTTCGCGGTTGCACGCAGCAGTGCTGTCGTGCTGACAGCACTTTACGGGCGTCCCGCTTTTCGTCACAAGTGCTACATACCCTTCTCGCAACGTGCAAAAGAGCGAAGTTCCTCGCTACGAGCGGGCGGTTTACGCAGTCGCAACATTCACGCGGGGTGCGCCGAACCTGATGCGGCCCGGCGGTCCGCGCCCTCCCGCGCGAGTGGCATGAGCAGGTCGGCGAGGGCCTCGGGAGCATGCCGCACCGCCTGGTCGTGCTCGGCGATGTCCGCCGCCGCCACCCGAACGCCGCGCGCCTCGATCGCGGCGACATCAACCATGACCGGCTGCTGGCCCTCGGCGGCATACTGCGCGAGTGCCGCCGGCTCGAGTTCACCGGCGTGCACAACCACCACGTCGACCCCACCCGGCACCATCTCGAGCACGCGGTCGAGGTGCGTGACGGCATCCATGCCGTCGGTCTCACCCGGCTGGGTCATGATGTTGCACACGTAGGCCCGCAGCCCCCGGGCGCCGCGCACCGCCTCAGCAATCTCCCCGACCGCCAGGTGCGGGAGCACGCTCGTGAACAGCGAGCCCGGGCCGAGGAGGATCAGGTCGGCGTCGGAGATCGCAGCGAGGGCATCGGGGTGCGCAGCCGGTTCGGGGTCGAGCCACACGCGGCGGCACGCCCCCACGCCGGACGCGATCAGCGTCTCACCGCAGGCCTCGGTGCCGTCCTCGCGCTCCGCCCAGAGCCGCACATGCTCAAGCGCGCCGGGAATCACCCGCCCGTTTACCTTCAGCACCCGCGAGGCCTCGCGCACCGCCTCATCGAAGGATCCCGTCACCTCGGTGAGCGCCGCGAGGATGAGGTTGCCGAAGGGATGCCCCGAGAGGTCGCCGTCCGCGAAGCGGTACTGGAACAGCCGGCCCATGAGCGACTCGTCATCCGCCAGCGCCACGAGCACGTTGCGAATGTCGCCGGGCGGCAGGATGCCGAGCTCGCGCCGCAGCCGGCCGGACGACCCCCCGTCATCTGCCACGCCGACGATGGCCGAGATGTCGAGGGCGCGGCGCTTCAGGCCACGCAGGAGCGACGACACGCCGGTGCCGCCACCGAGCGCCACGACGTGCGGCGTATTCACGCCGACCGCACCTCGGCCGCGCGGCTGGAGTCGCGGTGGGCGACGGTGACGTCGACCGACTCCGCGTAGCGGGCCGCCAGGGCCTCGGCCACGGTGACGCTGCGGTGGCGGCCCCCCGTGCAGCCGATCGCCACCACCAGGTGCCGCTTGCCCTCCGCCGCGTACATCGGCAGCACGTAGTCGAGCAGCGAGAAGAGGCGGTCCATGAACCCCTCGTAGCCCGGGTCGGCCGCGACGTACTCGGCCACCGCGGCATCCTCACCGGTAAGCGCGGTGAGCTCCGCCACATAGTGCGGATTGCGGAGGAACCGCACGTCGAACATGAGATCGGCCTCGCGCGGCACGCCGTGCTTGAACCCGAACGACGAGAACGTGAGCCGCATCCGCGGGCGATGCGCCGGCGCCATCTCCTGGGCCACGGCGTCCCGGAGCTCCCACGGGTTCATCGCGGTGGTGTCAATCACCACGTCGGCGCGGTCGCGCACGTTGGCGAGCAGCGCACGCTCCTTCTCGATGCCGCGCAGCACCTCTCCGCCCTCGGCCAGGGGATGGCGGCGGCGGGTCTCGCGGAACCGGGAGAGCAGCGCCTCGTCTGATGCCTCGAGGAAGAGCATCTGCATGTGGATGTCGGGGATCTGCGCGATGCGGTCGAGCTCCCGGTCGAGCTCGTCGAACCACGCGCCACCGCGCACGTCGAACACCAGCGCGGCGCGCTCGAGCCTGCTGCCCTCGAGCCGGAAGAGGTCGACGAGCGACGGCAGCAGCTGCGGCGGGAGGTTGTCGATGCAGAAGAAGTCGGCATCCTCGAACGCCCCCATCGCCCCGGACTTCCCGGCCCCCGAGAGGCCGGTGATGATCGTCAGCTCCACCCGTTACCCGATCCCGCGAGGGTCTCGACCTGGTCGGGACCGCCCGTCTTGTTGAGGTGCTCGTAGATGTCGCGTGCCACCTTCGGCGGCAGCCCCGGCACCGCCTCCATCTCCTCGCGCGTGGCGGCGAGGAACCGCTCCGGTGACCCGAAGTGTCGCAGGATGGCCCGCCGGCGCGCCGGGCCGACGCCCGGGAGGGCGTCCATGGCGCTGGCGGTCATGCCCTTGCCGCGGCGCGATCGGTGGTGGCGCAGGGCGAACCGGTGGGCCTCATCGCGCACCTGCTGCAGCATCCTGAGCCCCGGGGAATCCTCGGGCAGCAGGATGGGCTCGGACCGCCCCGGCACGAACACCTCCTCCTGCTGCTTCGCCAGACCGACCATCGGCACGTCCACGCCCGCCTCGCGCATTGCGCGCTGTGCGGCGCCCAACTGCCCCTTGCCGCCGTCGATCACCACCAGCGACGGCGTGGCACCAAGGCTCGGGTCGAGGTCTCCAGCGGCCAGGCGCGCCATGCGACGGCCGATGGCCTCCTCCATGCGGGCGAAGTCATCGGGGCCACCGTCGTAGCGCATGGTGAACGAGCGGTAGTGCTTGCGATCTGGTGCGCCTCCGTTCAGCACTGTCATCGACGCCACCGCGTACGTGGCGCCGAGGTTGGAGATGTCGAAGCACTCGATGCGCATCGGAAGGGCGTCCAGCTCCAGGGCGCGCTGCAGGTCGCCCAGCGCGGCCGTGCGCCGCTCCCGGGTGCGCGCCGCGCGGGCGCGGTCCTGATCAAGGGCAAGGCGCGCATTGCGCTCGGCGAGCTCCTGCATGCGGCGCTTCTCCCCGCGCTCGGACGCCCGCACCTCCACGCCGGCCTGCCGACGCTCTGCCAGCACCGCCTCGATGCCCCGCGTCTCCATGCCGAACGGCACCACCACGAGCGGCGGTATCGCCATGCCCAGCGCGTAGTACTCCATCACGAACTGCTCGAGGATCGTCGAGGGGTCACTCGAGCCGGCGGCATCCACGAAGAACGACTGCCGGTCACCCAGCACGCCGTCGCGCACCTGCAGCACCTGCACGTTGGCCGCCTCGCCGTCCTCATCCACGGCCACGCCCAGCACATCGAGCGACTCCGACGAGTCGCTGCTCATCAGCTGGTGCTCCATCAGGTGGCGCACGGCGTTCAGGCGGTTTCGGAACGTCGCGGCGTCCTCGAATCGCTGAGACTCGGCGGCCTCGCGCATCTGATGCTCGAGCTCCTGCTCGAGGCCCCGATAGCGACCCGAGAGAAACGCGATGATCTGGTCGATCAGGTGCCGGTAGTCCTCGAGGCTGATGTAGTCGACGCACGGCGCCATGCAGCGCTTGATGTGGTAATCGAGACAGGGAATCCCGGACGGGCGTCCGGGATCGGTCCCCTCGCAGGGCCGGCTGGGAAAGATCTTGCCGATCAGCGACAGCGTCTCCCGCACCTTCGATGCGCTGGCGAACGGACCGAAGTACACGCGATCGCGTCGGTGGCGCTCGCGCGTGAAGTACACGCGCGGGTACGTCTCATCGAGGCTGATACCGATGTACGGGTAGCTCTTGTCATCGCGCAGCTTCACGTTGAACGGCGGGCGATGGGTGGTGATGAGGTTGCCCTCGAGGATCAGGGCCTCCTGCTCGGTATTCACCACCAGCGCCTCCACCCGCCCGGCGCGCGACACCATCTCCGCGATGCGTGGGTGAAGCCCGGCCTTGGGCCCCGGCCGCCCCTCCCCCGAGCCGTCCTGCCCGCGCACAGGCGCCTCGAAGTACGAGAACACCCGCTTGCGCAGCGACTTCGCCTTACCGACGTACATCACGCGGTCGTCAGCGTCCCGGAACAGGTACACGCCCGGCGCATCGGGCAACGCGGCGAGCTGATCGCGGAGCGGCTCCGTGCCCATGTGGCCGAGTATATGACCCGCGGGCCGGGGCATCCCACCGTGTCGGGCACCTCGATCACCCCGCGGCAGGTGCGGATCTGCGCGGGGCACCGGGAATCGTCGGGCACATCGCACCACGCGGGCGAACGACCCTGCATGGACGTCGGCCGCTGCGCGACACCACCGCGGGCAGGCGGAGCCGTGCGCCGATCACGCGAGCAGGTCGCCCGCGCGCAGCAGCACTACCTGCACCCCACCGGCCGCGAGGGCTGACCCGCCGCCGGCGAGGGCGAGCACCCGCGCGACGTAGCCCTGGGTCTCAGCGTACGGCGGAATTCCGCCGAAGCGTCGCACGGCCCCCGCGCCCGCGTTGTATGCGGCCAGGGCCAGGGGCACCGAGCCGAACTCCCGGATGCCGCTGGCGATCAACCGGGCAGCACCCGGGATCGCCTGCGCCGGATCGAAGGGGTCGCCGACGCCCATGCCGCGGGCCGTGTCCGGCATGAACTGCGCGATGCCCTGCGCCCCGGCGGCGCTCACCGCCCGGGCATCGAAGTCGCTCTCCGCCTTCAGCACTGCCGCCAGGAGGGCCGGGGGGATCGCGGCCGAGGTGGCCGCGCGCGTCACGAGGGCCCGGTAGCGCGCGGGCACCCACTGCTGCAGCCCGGCGACGGACGCGCCGGCCGGCACGGTTGCGCCGGGCTGGCCGCCGCCGCACCCGGGCAGGTAGCCCCAGTGCCACTCCTCCCACGAGTAGCGCTGCACGAACCCGAACGCCGCTGCATGCCGCACGAGCCACCCATGCACGCCACCCCCCACCACGAGGTCGAGCTCCGTGGAGTTTCGGTGCCTGCTGCGCCCCGGCGGGGCCACCCAGCGCGGGTCCGGATGCCGCGCGAACAGCACCGCCTGCTCGGCGTCCGAGCGGAAGGCGCTCGTGACGACGAGATCCATCCCCGCGGCATGGATGGCCCGGTCCATCTGGTCGAATGCCGCGGCCACGGCAGGGCACATCGGCTTTCCATCCCGGTAGACGAGTGGCCCGCTGTACCCCCCGCCCGTGGCCCACCCCACAGGTCCGTCGATGGGCAGCACGGCCGCGGTGAGCACCCCGGCGCGCGCCGTGGCGGTGACCTGCGTGCCGAGCGGCCCGGGGCGCCGCACGCGCACCTCCACATGCAGTGGCATGCGGCCCTCCCCCACCAATCGCACGCCATCCACGCGTGCCCCGGAGCCCTCGGCACTCGCCACCGCCGCACGACGCGCGGCGTCGCGCAGCCGGGATCGGATGTCCCATGGGTCGAGCAGCGCCGACGGAACGGCATCGAGAAGGGCGCGCCCTGCCGACAGGGCCGCCAGATCAGCCGCAAGGCGTGCACCACCCGACGCCACCCGCAGGGCACCCAATGAGGCGAGGCCCAGCACGGCAGCCACCGCCAGGGCACTCAGGGCCAGCGCCAGCGGCATCGCCTGCCCCCGCTGCGCCTGTTCGCTGCTCACGGCAGGCGCACGGCCACCCGCACGCGCACCGCGTCACCACGCGGTCCCAGCGCAGCGAGCGCCGGAGGGCGCGCCGATCCGTGCACCGTCACCACCTCGCCCGGAGGTCCAGTCGCCTTCAGCGCCCGCGAACGCGCGCTGTCCTGGGCCTCGGATACCGCTCCGAGCACGGCCGCTACCTGCACGGCGAGCAGCGCCAGCCCCACCAGCAGCGGCAGCAGCGCCACCACCTCGAGTGCTGCCTGACCGCGGCCACCGCGCATACACGAGGCGGCAGGCCGCCACGCACTCATCGCGGCACGACTCCGACAGCGCCCCGGTGCACCTCGGCCTCCGCCGACACGACCGGCTCACTGGTCCAGGGAAGCAGCATCGGCACCCGCACGCGCACCACCACGTGCGACGTGCCATCGGGGTCATCCCGGCGGGCCACCGCCGAGCCCCTTGCGAGGTCCTCGCCAAGCGCGCGCCGTGCCGCCTGCCGTGCAGGGGCGTCCACGGCCTCCGCACGCGCACCGGCCCGCGCGGCCTCACGCGCCGCACCCCACGCGTGCGCCGCCATGCCCACCTGCACCACCGCGAGCGCCGCCAGCGCGATGAGCGGCACCACGGCCACCAGTTCCACCGCGGCCTGCCCCGCACGCGGGCCCACGGCTTCGTGTGGCAACCGCCCCCATGCGTGCCGCACCCACGACCGAACCAACGCCACGCCTCGCATGCAGCGCACCGTACGAGGGCGTCACGCGCACGAGGCACGCGAGGCGTGCCGGATCAGCCGCGCATACGTGCCGCCTGCACCCCTGTCTCCGCGGCTACAGCCGCCTGCTGTCCCGGATCACCCACCAGATGAGCAGCCCCAGGGCCGCGATCAGCGCGATGTACCCGAACGGCGTGATGCGATCCGCCAGCAGCGGGTAGCCCGCGATCAGCAGGAAGGCGATACCCAGAGCTGCCACGACGACCACGAACCGCTGCCAGGGCTTCATCACGAGCCAGGCGAGCGGGTTCCGGCGGAAGTACGCGACGCCCGCCGCGAGGATCGCCACGACGAACAGCACCGAGATCACCTGCGACATCGTGCCGAGCAGCACGCTGAAAGCACGCTCCCACCACACGACGAGAACCGCGATGCCGAGGATGATCAGCGTGTTCCGAAGGGCGACCGGCATGGGGTGAGGTTAACGCCCTGTCGTGCCCGGCGCTGCTGCCACCGTGGCCACGCCGCCTCAATCCCGAGGGGGCACCGGCATCACCGGTGAACCATGAGCGCCCTCGGTCAACCGCCGACCACCGAGCGCAGCGCCGCACCACCGGCGGAGCCGGCGTCATAGGTCCCGTCCTCGGGCGTACCCGACCCCGGGTCGGGCGCGGGGGGTCCTGAGGGGAACATCAGGTTGCCCACGAAGGGCGTGACCGGGGTGCCGGATCCTGCGACGAAGAACCCGGCGGAGGCCAGGCCGGTGGGAAAGGGTGCGGTGGGCGCCGTGATGATGGCTTGGTACGAATTATCCAAATTTGCCTCCAGGGCGAAAGTGCCACCAGCCGCCTTGATGGTGCGTCCCAGTTTTTGCAGTCCTTGTTCGCGCAGGTGGTCCCACCGGCCTGTTCCTTCGGCTATCCGTTGCAGCCACTGGTCTGCTTTGGTCTGCGCCTTTGCCATCTGGTCGTTCCACGCCGCCTGCGCCGCCGACTGCTTGCTCAGTGCAACCTTCGTGCTCAGGCCGCCCACCGCGGCGCCGACCGAGCCGCCGATCACCGCCGCCTGCACGGATTCCTTCCAGTCGATGGCGTCCCACCCGTTGTCGATGCCCTGCTGCACGGTGCTCGACACCGCTCCGCTCGTGGCCCCGGTCACCCCGCCCACGATGGCGCCCTTCTTGACGGTGAGAAGCGCCACCCCCCCGAACTTGACGGTGAGCGCGGCAACCGCGGCGATGCCGATCGATATGCCGATCGCCGCCCACCGACCAGTAGTGAGCTGCCCGGAGGCGTCACGGTTGTTGAGCGGGTCACCGGCGGCGAACTCGTAGCGGTTGAGCGATCCGCCCACCACGGGGTCGGGCTGCACGAAGCGCCCGGAGCGTGGCGCGTAGGCGCGTGCGCCCATCGTGTACAGGTCGTCGCCGATCGGCATGCGCCCGGTGCCCGCCCAGCCCTGCATCGACATCGCAAGATCACGCGCGGTTGCCGGGGCGACCGGGGCGCGGGTCGAGATCTGCTCGCCCCACGGGTCGTAGACGGTCGTGCCGGAAGGCGCGGCGTTGCCGGTGGTGCTCCAGGCGGTCGAGCCCTGGAGGTCGCTGTAGTTCCAGGCGACCGGCTGGCCGGAGGCATCGAGTGCGACGCTCACCCCCTGCGTGAGGGCGATCACCTGCCCCTCGATCATGCCGTCCTGGTCGAGCAGCAGGTCCCCCGACTGGCGCAGGGTCACGGGCGCCCCGCCGCTCGGGCGGTACTGGATGTCGCCGTTGCCGAGGAAGGCCATCTGGCCCTCCGGGCTGGTGAGCGAGGTCAGGTTGCCCCCGGCGTCATAGGCCAGCGCGGTCGCGCCCACGCGCACCGCGCGGCCGGTCGCGTCGTAGTCGAGCGGGTTGACCCCCGGCTTGGTCGATGAGATCAGCCGGTCGGTCCCGTCGTAGGAGAACGTCCACGTCGAGGTGGTGCCGTCGGTGGCCACGCGCGTCTGCTGCTGGCGGTTGCCATTGGCACCGGAGGGGCCGGTGAAGGCCACCCTGCTCGAGCGCACGGCCAGCGGCATGGTGCCGCTGACGCTCGAGAGCGTCAGGCGATGGTCCTTGTTGTAGGCGTAGGAGAACTCCGCGGTTCCATCCGGGCCGCTCAGGGTGCGCCCCAGAACCGAACCGCCGCGCGAGAAGACGCTCTGCTCGCCGACGCTCACCCCTCCGGCGAACCCCGCGTAGGTGCGGGCGGTCAGGTTGTTGTTCTGGTCGAGCTCAAGCGTCGCGAAGGTGCCGTTGGCGTAGTCCACGCGCAGGGGGAAGCCGTCGTTGCGGTAGGTGACCGTCTGGAGCACCACCCCGTTGACGGCCATCTGCGTCAGGCGCCCGAGCGCGTCGTACTGGTAGGTGCGGATGCGCTCCTGCCCCGTGGCGGTGCGCTCAGTGACCTGCGTCGGGCTGCCGGTGGCCGGGTCGTAGGCGTAGGTGCTCACCGTGCCATGGGTATCGGTGATCCGGTGCGCGGCGCCGGTGATGGAGATCTCCGTCAGCGCGCTGGTGGTCACCCCCTGTGCGGTGGTGGTGCCGGCGGCGATGAGCGGGTTGCCACCCCTCATCGGATCGTTCGAGATCGCATAGGAGGATGTGCCGGGGCTGCTGACCGCGCCGGAGGTCGCCTGCCCGGCCGCATCGCGCGCCACGCACATCTGCGTTCCCGCTCCGGTTGCCTTCGCGGTCCGGCCCGCCGCGTCATACACCTGCTCATCCGCCGGTGCGCCCGTCGGGGTGGTCGAGCGCAGCAGGCCGCCCTGCACGACCTTCGACGCGCAGGTGGTGGCCTTCTGGGTGGGGCCGAAGTAGGCCTCGCGCGTGAGCGTGCCACGGGGATTGACCCACCCGGTGCGCTGGCCGAACTTCCCGCGGGCCGGATCGTAGGTGTCCCACTGGTAGCTGACCGTCGTGCCCTGGGAGGAGGTCTCGCGGATGAGGTTGCCTCCGGCCTCGTTGTCGTACTCGAGCGATTCCTTGAGCGACTGGGCAGCCCCGCCGAGGGCGGTCTCATCCTCGATCCACTGCTCGGTCGGCTGCTGCAGCGCCGGGCGGGTGGCCGAGGCGGGGATCACCTGGAGCGCACGTCCCGGAGACGCCACCTCCAGCGTCACCTCCGCACCACCACCAGGCGACTCGACCGAGGCCTGGATGTGAGCGCGCTGGCCCTTCGCCAGGGGGACGGTGCACTCACGCGGCGCGCACTCGCGGCCCTCGACGAACAGGCGGACGCCCCTGCTGCGCGAGAGGAAGCGGTGTTCGCCCTTCTGCGGGGCCAGGTACTCACCGGAGATGCGCGCGCTCCAGGGCCCGTCTGCGCCCGATGGGTTGGCGGGGAAGTTCAGCGCCATCCTGTCGGGGGTGCGACCGGCCACGCTCGGGCCGATCGTGCGCACGGCAGGCGATCCGGCGAAGCGATCGTTGTCGAAGCTGACCATCATCAGGCCGCGCGCGGGATCGCCCGCGCGCCGTGAGGTGCGCCCGGTCTTGGTGGTGTCATACGCCGTCTGCATCTTCGGCGCCTGGCGATCGGTGAGGGCGCGGCGGGTGGGCCCGACCGACGCAACCGGCAGGCCCGAGGCGTCATAGCGTGTCTGGGAGCGCGTGCCGTCGCAGGTGTTCTCGGTCATGGTGGCGTTGTCATCAGCATCGAAGGTGGTGCGCATCCGGCACCCATCGGGTCCGACCACCATCGTCTGGTCCATCGTCGCCAGGTTCGCCACCGACTGCTCGACGAATGGGCCGCCGAAGCCCTCCTGGGTGATGGTGAGCGTCTGGGTGCCCTGCACCGGGAGCCCGTAGGCGAATCTCTGGGCCGGACGCGCCTGCTGGGCGTCGGTCTGCTCCTGGCCGCCCACCAGCGAGGCGGGCGGGGTGATCTTCGCAACGCGCCCGAACTGGTCGTATGCGATCTGCGTGGTGGCGCGCTCATCCTGGGGGCCGAGACCGCCGACCACCCCGCTCGCCACCGCAGCCGCCGCGAGCGGCTGGCGAAGCGCGGCCGGGCGGCCCGAGGCATCCCACCCGATGTCGGTCACCTCCGCCCCTGTTCCTGCCTGGGCCTGGATGGTGATGCGCCCGACCTGCGGCCCCGCGGGCGTGCTGACGTAGGAGATCCGCGTCCACTGGCCCGCCCAGTCGGTGGCCGCGCACAGCATTCCCTTCGGCGCGGCGATGAAGCCCGGCGCAGGCGCCGCGCACTGTGGCGAGCCGCCGTAGAAGAGGCGGATCCTGCGCCCGCTCACCGAGTCGGTGAGCAGGCTCAGCCGATCGCCGGTCCACGACTGCTGCACGCTCGGGCTTCCCTCGGTCCACGATCGATTGGGGTGCACGGATACCGGGTAGGCGCCGGCCGGGGGCGCCGGGTAGGTGCTCACCATCTGGTTGACGTCGATGATGGTGAAGCTGCCGTCATCGTTCTGGAACAGATCGGCATATCCCCCGCCGGGGAAGTCATGGTGGGGCCCGGTCATCGGCACGAACGCCCCCCGGGCGCCGGAACGGGTGTAGGTGACCGCAAAGCCGTCCGCGCGCGCCACCGTGGCGGTGTTGGCGCCGGTGAGCGTCAGGGTGGTCCAGCGCGATGTGGGGCCCGAGGGGTTGATCCTCCAGCCGCCGGGGAGCCCCGCCATCTTCGCGTTGCCCGGGCGCCAGTTCAGCTGGAAGCCCGCGGTACCGGAGAGGGTCGTCACCCCGGGCGAGGAGAACATGAGCACCGGCGCGCCGGTGACCTTCGCCACGTTCACCCCGGCGAACCCGTGCAGCTGCTGCTCATCAGCGCGCTGGATGTCGACGGTGAGCGGGCGCGGGGCGATCACCGCGGTGCGGACGTTCGCCGCGTCGACCAGCTCCATGCGGTACGCGCGCCCGGCCACCAGAACCGCGCGCGGCACCCGCCACTGCGCCTGCGCCTGCGCGATGGTGATCTGTCCCGACTGGCTGAGCACACGGGTGCCGGTGGCATCGAGGATGCGGAACTGCACCCTGCGCCCGTTGGCGGAACCCGTGAGGCGGGCGAGCAGCGTGGGGGTGGTCGTGGTCGCGACCGCGTTGGCCGTCATGTCCAGGGTGACCCCGTCGAGCTCGCGCAGGAGGGGGCCGGACCCATCCGAGCCTGCGAGCGCCGGCAGCGCCTGGGCATCCCACTGGCCCGCCGGGGCGGCAGCGGCGGAACCGGTGCCGCCCGACACCCCGATGATCACGACCGGCTGGGCCACCAGCATCAGCGAGGCGAGCCCGAGCGCGACAGGCCGGGTGACGATGCGGGGGGACCAACCTGCCCGGCGGGGGATCACCGGTGGCTCCTAGTTCGCTTCGATGAAGATGTCGATGACCCTGTCGTTGCCGGCCGGACGGACCGCCACGGAGCCGTCGGCGGCAGTGCCTCGGCACACGGGGCGGCCGGCCTGCCCGCTCACCGTAGACGTGCAGAAACTCGGGTCGCTGCTGAGGTTGTTGCCGGACGCATCGAGATTCACCGTCAGGCGGATCGCGCTGCCGGTGAAGGCCGTATTCGTCCGGCCGTTGAGGTCGGTGTTGACGAACGTGTACCCGAAGGACGCAGTCGACGCGACTCCGATCGGAAGCAGTGCCCCCCACTGCGCCACGCCCTCGATGCCCCAGAACGGCGCGACCGAGTATGAGTTGTTGTACAGCCCGTTAGCCAGACGCGTATCCGAGCGGAACTCCGCGCGCGCGTCGCGGACCCAGTTCCCGAAGTTCTGGTCCGTGAGGTTGAGTCGCTGATTGATCTGGTTGTGAATGCGCACCGTGATGAGTCGGGTGTCAAGATAAATGCGGTCCACCCGATTCTCGACCGACCCCGCGGCGCGGCCCGTCCTGGGGTTCGTGCACTCGACGTACCGGAGGCCGTTGCAGCTGACCGTCGGAAGGTTCGTGGCCGATGACCTGATACTCATCCTCGCGTTGGCACCGACGAGGCCGCTAGCCCGCTTCTGCACCTTCGATCCGGTGCTGGTCAGCTTGTAGTAGGCGGTCGTGCGACAGTGGAGCGCACTCGCCGCGCGTGATGTGCAGCCTGATACGCCCCACTGTTCGGGACGGAACGAATATGCCGTCCCGGTCGTTGGGGCCTGCGTGCGACGGCTACTCCCCAGGCACGTCGAGGTGCAATT
>JAURGT010000012.1 GCA_030833665.1 Miltoncostaeales bacterium | reverse complement strand
GGGCCGGCGAGCTCAAGGCGGGCGCAACGATCCTGCTGGAGAGCATGTGGCGCGAGCACCGCGACCCCGCGGTCGTGCAGTCCTACAAGGAGACCGTCGAGCAGCTGCGCGAGGCGGGCTTCCGGCTGGAGCGCATGGAGGTGGTGTTCTTCGACTCCCCGGAACTGGCCGACCATGCGCGCGACTACTACCGCCTGGGTGACGACCCCGACGTGCTGGCCTGGGAGCTGTTCGTGGAGGCCGTGGCCCAGTAGGGGCCGCACCGGATCCCCTCGAAGCGGGCGCGGCAGGACTCAACCCTGCGACCCCGCATGGTCAGAGGGATCTCCGCGTCAACCGCGCTCGGGACCGCCTCCGGTTCAGCCGTTCCAGCCAGCGCTCACGGATACCACGCCGGCGTTCGCCACGAGGGTGCGCTGTGCGCTGCCAGTCACGCTGACGACCCGGATGCTCGCCCGGCGGCCCCTGCATCCGTCGGTCACGAGGATGCGCTGGCCGTCGGCCGAGTAGGCGACCGGGATCATGGAGGTCTTGCTCATCGGGAGTTGCACGCTTCCGGTGGAAACGCTGATGTTTGCGACCCCTGCCTGCGCGGCCGGGCACGAGACCTCGCCGACCGTGCTGGCGATGTGGGTGCCAGCAGGCGACCACGCCGCCACGACCAGCCCTGCGCTGAATCCCTGCGCGCGCCACCGGAAGTTCGTAACGCGCCGCGCCCCGGTGCCGTCAGGTTGCACGATCCATACCTGTGTGGGCACGGTGTCGATCATGGGGAATGACCTGCCCTCGAGCGTCACATCGCTGCGCACTTTCCCCAGTCGTGATGCGGCGATGCCGGGCGCTCCCCACACGGGATTGGTAGCTCGCGCCAGCACCCGCTTGCGCGCAGAGGGGGTCGCAACGGGCGCGACGTACACACCGGTGGCGCCTTCGTCGTCCGAATACCGCCGCCATCCAAATGCGATGTTTGCGGAATCGGGTGAGAACGACACGCTGCGATCGACGGCGTTGCCCCGGGCGGGGATGTACTTCTTCACCTCGAGGCCGGCCACCCCGGCGAGGCTCGGAGGCACGGAGACGAGCCCGAGGCCGTTGCCGCTGAGATAGCCCTTGGCATTGCTCGACTGCGTCTGGCACGCGATCAGTTGCGAGTTGGGCGCCCAGATGAGGTCGCCAATGCACTCCTCGCCCGTGAGCACCGCGCTCTCGCCGGTGGCGAGATCCACCACCGCGGCCTTGCTCTTCCGGGGCTTGCTGAAATTACCGTAGTCCTGGTAGGCCACCTTCGTGCCGTCGGGCGAGATGGCAGCGAATTCCCCCGCGGCGACGGCGCGCGCGCCGGAGCCGTCGTCATTCGCGACCACCACCTGTCCCTGCACCTTGGTGTCGCGCGGTGTCGTGATGTAGGCCATCGCTGCGCTCGCGGCGGCTGGCGCTGCAAGCACCACTGAGCCAACGGCGAGGGCGAGGAGGTTCTGTCGACGCATTACGGCCACTCCGTTCCGGGGCGATCAAACCTACAGTGTGCCGGGGGTGGGTGTCTGCCTGGCCGCCAGAGTGACCCCGGTTGCCGCGTCACCCACCAGCACCTGGACGCGTCACGCACCGGTGGAGGCACGTCATACCTGTGCTGCCGGTTTCTCCTCAGCTGCTGCTTCCAGGGCCGGCCGCACCCGGGGCCGCACACAGACGCGATAGGACACGTAACCGCGCCAGCAGCGAGCAAGCAAACTGCCTGGAAATCTCGATGGGCGCGGCAGGACTCGAACCTGCGACCCAGGGATTATGAGTCCCCTGCTCTAACCAACTGAGCTACGCGCCCGCAGCTCTGATCTTATGCGGGCCGCCCGCCGTCGCGCGATGCGGCGGCGTGTGCTGCCGGACGCGTGGTCGTACCGTGAACCCGACTACCCACCCCGCTGCGAAGGGAACCCTCATGAATCGCCGTCTCGGAATGGCCGCTGCAGTGCTTGCCGCAGGCGCAGTGATCGTCGGCACCGCTGGCTGCTCGATGGGCGGCGATGACGCCCCCGCCACCACCACGGTGGAAACCCAGGCTCCCGCGCCCACCACCACTGAGGCGGCCACCACCGTTACCGAGCAGACCACGGTGACGCAGCAGAACAACAACAACCAGAACCAGGGCCAGGTGGAGGGTGAGGCCATCGGCCGCGCCGAGGAGAGCGCCGGGCTCTCGGAGGCCAAGAAGGAGTGCCTGGCCAACGCACCGTCGGCCGCCGACTGCGCGAACATCCCGTAGGCCCTCGCTGCGGCATGTGAGAGGCCGCCCGGTCCCGGCGTGGGAGCGCCGGGACCGGGCGAGGCATCAGGTCGTGCCGCTTCCTGCTGACCCCCCGCCCCGTGGCCGTGCATGCTCGTGGTGGTCGTGATGCACGTGGATGTCCTTGCGCTCGTGCCAGTCCGATGCCGTCTCGGCCTTCGTCGGCACCTGGTCGCGCGGCACGTCGTGCGCAGGTGCCTCGCGGTGGCGTGGTTGGCGCAGCCGCACGCGCATGCGTCCCATCAGGCTCATGGGTCCTCCCCGAATCGGGTCGCGGTGTGACCTCGGGTGATACGCGCCCGGGGCGTTCCGCGCGCCGCCCGAACGGATGGGTGCCCACCGGCGGGATCGGTTCGCCGGTTCCTCACAAGGAACGCAGAGAATCCTTGCCCCGGCTCGGCAGCCGCGCGACCATGAGGCCAACCGGTCAGGGACCGGCTGATGACCGAGCGGGGTCCATCCCGCCGGTGTCAATGTCCCGACGGGGCGGCGCGGCATGCATCGTCGCCCCGCCGGGCACCGTTCCCCCGCCGGGAGCGCCGGTTCCCGGCCTCCTTTCGCTCGGGCCGGGGTAGCGTCCTGCGCATGGATCCCTCAGGCAGGCACGTGGTGATCACCGGGGCGTCGCGCGGTGTGGGCGCGGCGCTCGCGGACGAGTTCGCGGCGAAGGGCGCGCGGGTGACGCTGGTGGCGCGCAGTGTTGATGCGCTCTCGGCGGTGGCCGAGCGTACCGGCGGCAACGCGGTGCCCGCCGACCTGGCCGAACCTGCGCAGGTGGATGGCCTCATCGGTCGCATCGAGGCCGCGCACGGCCCCGTGGACATCCTCGTGAACAACGCGGGAATAGACCTGACCGGCGCCTTCACCGACATGCCCATGGGTGATATCCAGCGCATGGTGCAGCTGAATGCCATCACCGTGGCCGAGCTCACCCGGCAAGTGCTGCCCGGCATGATCGAGCGGGGCGGCGGGCACGTGGTGCAGGTGTCGTCGCTGGCCGGCACCGGCACGTTCCCGGGCATCTCGGTGTACGGCGGTACGAAGGCCTTCGTCACCCACATGACCGCCGGCGTGCGGCTGGAGACCAAGGGGTTGCCGATCGGGCTCACGGTGGTGGAGACCGGGCTCATCACTCCAACCGACATGGCCGACTCGGTGCTGTCGTACCCGCCCACCGAGGCGTCGTTCCGGCGCTTCTACCGGCTGCTGCTGCTGGCCGACGCCGATGTGGTGAAGGTGGCGCGCAAGACGGTGCGGGCCGTGGAGAAGGGCAAGCGGTCGGTGCGCATGCCGGCCCGCGCGTTCCTCTTCCCGATGCTCACCAACGCGCCCAGGCGTCTGGTGGAGATGTTCCTGGTGGGAGTGCCCCGCCGGGTTGGCAACTAGGAGCGCACCGCCCGCCGCTGCACCCCGGCCACGGGGCGCGCGGGCGTGGCCGCGACGACGTGGGGGACAATCTGCAGATGTCGACACAACGCCGTGACACCATCGCCGGGGGCTTCACCGAGACCGCCTCCGACTACGAGGGCGCCGTCCGCTACAACCTCGAGGGCGCCCAGCGCATGGTGCTCTCGATCCCCCCGGGCAGCTACGACGACGTGCTGGATGTCGGCTGCGGCAGCGGCTGGGCCGCGCAGGCGGTGATCGATCGCTTCCACCCCGCGCGGGTGACGGGCGTCGACCCCTCCGAGGGCATGCTCGAGCAGTTCCAGGCGAAGGTCGGTTCCATCGAGGGCGTTGAGGTGTCGCTGGTGCAGGCCGGCGTGGAGGACATGCCCGTGGCGCCGGAGTCGTTCGATCTCGTGGTGTGCTCGATGGCCTACCACTGGTTCCAGCGGCGCTGGGAGGCCGCCGAGGCCATGGCGCGCGCGATGAAGCCCGGCGGGGTGATCGCCATCCTCTGCTCGGGCAAGGGCGGCGAGCAGGCGTATCGGGATGTCATCGCCGACGTGGAGCCCATCAACTACGCGTGGCTCGGCGCCTTCGACGGCAACCTGCGCGACATCGGCGAGATGGAGGGCTATCTGGTGGGCGCGGGCCTCGAGCCCATCGACATCTGGATGGAGCGCCGCGTGCGCCATGTGCCGGTGGAGCAGTACATGGAGCGCATGCGCGTGGTGGCCGGCCACATCATCGGCGACCCGTCCGATCCCGAGGTGGCCGGCTGGCTCGATCGCGTGGAGCAGAAGATGCGCGAGCGGTCTGGCCCGCGCGGCTGGACCTACGACTTCGTCAAGCTCTACGCGGTGGCGCGCAAGCCGGGATGAGCCCGCAGGACACCCCCCAAGAGCGGCTCATCGCGCGGCTCGAGACACGGGGCGGGCGGCTGTTCATCATCGGTGCGGTGGTGCTCGTGTGGCTCGTGGACTTTGCGCTCTCGCGTCGGCTGGTGGACAACGGCGGCATCACGGGGAACCCCCGCGACATCATGAGCGTCTTCGAGAACGCCAGCACCATCGCGTTCATCGTGGTGTCCATCTCGCTGATCATCGCCGTGCTCACGCGCTCGCACAGATGGATGCCATGGCTCGTGCTCGTGTACCTGGGCTTCTCGGTCGTGCAGGTCATCGTGAACGTGGGGAGCCTGCTCGTCACCGCCCACCTGCAGGAGAGCGGCAGCGGACTCACGGGCCTCTGGGATGTCGGGGCCGTGTACGCGATGAGCGTGATCGTGTTCACGTTCATCTATGCCGCGCTCGACGTGACGGTGAAGGGCGGGGCGTTCGTGTGGCCGGCACGCGATGGGCAGGAGGCTCCCACCCCGACCTTCATCGATTACCTCTTCATCGCGCTCAACGCCAACTCCACCTACGGACCCACGAGCGAGGTGGTGATGTCGCGGCGCACGAAGCTGGTGATGGCGCTGCAGGTGATCCTCGCCATCGTGATGCTGGCGGTGCTCATCGCCCGCTCGGTGGTGGCCACGGGCTAGCGGGCTGCGCCGGGCCGTCCGCGCACGCGGATGCGTTCAGCAGGTGATCGTCGCCCAGGGGCTCCATCGCGATGGCGTCAGGCGGCCCGGGCACCCGACGCTGTCCGACCTGGCCACATGTGATGGACTGCTGCCGGAAACCCTCAAAGGAGCCCCATGACCACCCGCCGGCAGTTCCTCAAGAAGGGCGCTATTGGCGCCGGTGCCATCGCCGCCGCCACCACGGCAGGCAAGGTGGCCACCAGCGCAGCCGAGGCCGCCGCGCCCTCATCCCTGAAGGGCATGAACATGATCGTGTTCATGACCGATCAGGAGGGGGCGACGGAGCACTTCCCACCCGACTGGACGAAGGAGAACCTGCCGGGGCTCACAGCGCTGCAGCGCCACGGGATCACCTTCACCCACGCCTACACCAACGCCTGCATGTGCTCGCCAGCGCGCAGCACGTTCATGAGCGGGTATCTCCCGGCGCAGCACGGCGTGAAGTACACGCTCGAGGAGGACATGCCCTCTCCGCAGTACCCGCAGGTGGAGCTGCCGCCGCCGCCCACGATGGCCAACCTCGCCACCATCGCAGAGGCCGCGGGCTACAACGTGGTCTACAAGGGGAAGTGGCACTGCAGCAAGCCGGCCGCAGCCGACTTCGTGTGGACCCCCCAGGACCTCGCGACATATGGCTGGAGCCGCTGGAACCCGCAGGACGCCGGCGCCAACCAGTCGATCCCCGAGATGGGCGGGGGCCTGGCCAACAACGACGGCCGCTTCATGACCTCGGTGGGCGACTACCAGGACTCCTCTGAGGGCGTGCTGCAGTTCATCACCCAGGTGGCGGCCACCATGCAGCCGTTCTTCCTGGTCATCTCGCTCGTGAACCCGCACGACGTGCTGGCCTATCCCAGCAAGCACGGTCAGGCGGGCTACAGCCCCAACTGGCTGGCGGGCGACATCGGGCTGCCGGCCACCGTGGACGAGTCGCTCCGCACCAAGCCCACGGCGCAGCGCCTGTTCCTGCAGCTGTCGAAGGGCCTCGGCATCCTCAGGAACGACACCATGAAGCGCAACTACCGCAACTTCTACGGCAACCTCATCAAGGCGTCCGACCAGTACCTGGTGGACACCATCGCCGCGCTGAAGTCGGTGGCCACCCAGAACGGCGCCAGCACCCTCTACAACGACAGCGTGATCGTGCGCACCGCCGACCATGGCGAGATGGGCCTGGCCCATGGCGGCCAGCGCCAGAAGAACTTCATGATGTATGACGAGGCCACCAACATTCCGCTGGTGTTCTCGAACCCCACGCTCTGGAAGCGCGGGCGCAGCACCAACGCGCTGGTGTCGCACGTGGACTTCGTGCCCACCATGGCGTCGCTGCTCGGCGTGCCCGCCAGCGCGAAGGCGGCCTGGCAGGGCGTGGACTACTCGCGAATCGTGCTCGGGGCCTCGCCCAAGCCCGTGCAGGACTACGTGGTGTTCACCTACGACGACTACCAGGCGGGCCAGAACAGCGGTCCATATGTGCCGCCGCCCCAGCACCTGGTGGGCATCCGCGAGCGCAACTGGAAGATCTGCCTCTACTACGACGTCAATGGGCAGGTGCCGGGCCAGTGGGAGATGTACGACCTCAGGACCGACCCGCTCGAGCAGCGCAATCTCGCATGGCCGGGCACCAAGCGCACGCCAGCGCAGGAGAGGCAGTTCCGGCGCCTGCAGGCCAAGCTGATCGCGGTGTGGAACACGCGGCTTCAGCCGCTGTCAGGCCCGGCCGTGCCGTTTCCGGTGAGGGTGGGACCCGTGGACGTCAGGCTCAAGGGGCCCACCAAGACCGTCAGCACCAACGGGAACGTGATCACCGACCAGGGAACCGTGACCGGCACGCCCATCGGCTCGGGCGACATCACGATGGTGTTCACGCTCAATCCGGTCACGTCGGTGGCCACGGCGCAATTCACCATCACCAACGCCCAGGGCACGATAAACGGCACGGTCGACTCGAAGTTCACCCGTAAGGGTGCGACGCTCAGGTTCAAGGGCACGTCGCGCTTCACCGAGGGCACTGGGGCCTACGCCGGCATCACGAGCGGGCCGATGGAGTACCTCGACGTCCACACGCTCACGGGGCAGCGGGGGGAGATCGCCTTCATCGGGTCGTCCAGCCTTCCGGCCGCACCGCAGGGGGCCTCGTCATGATTCCCCGCACCACCCTCGCCGCCATCGCCATCGCCGCCATCGCCGCCATCGCCGCCCCGACAACGCTCTTCGCGGCGTCCAGGCAGGCAATCCACATCGGGATCGTCGGCAAGACCCAGCTCACCACCATGGAGTCGCCGCTGGTAGTGCAGGACACGGGCACGGTGAAGGGTTCGCCCATCACCAGGGGGCAGACCGGCGCGATCACGCTCACGTACCGGCTCAACCCCAGGGCGGGGCGGGCGAACGTGAGGTGGCTCATCACCACGAAGGGCGGCACGATCTCGGGCACCTGCCGCACCGACTACACGACCACCAACACCACCTGGACCTTCACGGGCGCGGGTCGCATCACCGGCGGCACGGGAGCATGGAAGGGCATCACCTCGATGCCGCTCCAGTTCAACGCCAAGCACTCCAAGCTGGGCAGGCACGAGGCCATTGCGTTCCGTGGCACTGGCAGCATGCCGGCCCGCGGACGGTAGGCAGGCGCCGGGCGGGGCCGGGCCGGTGAGCCCGCGCCCCTAGCCCGGCCGCAGCCCCCGGGCCAGTGACACGCCCGCGAGGGGCGGCACCGACTCGCTGGTGGCCAGCAGGCGGCTCTCGGGCTCTGCGCGGGTGAACGCGATGGCGCCCGAACGCTGCTGCAGCGACCGGATGAGCGCGAGGGCGCCGGAGGCCGATGCGCCGCAGGCGATGTCGGCGCGGGCCACGAGTGCCGAGGAGTTGGCGCTGGGCGCTGAACCCGCGTAGGCGGTCCAGCCGCCGGCCGTGCGCTGCGTGGCGAGCCAGGCGCGTGCCCGCCGGATCGGCGCCGCCGAGCACGGGGTGCCCGCGGCGCGAAGGGCCACCACCGACAGCGCGGTGCTGTCGACGTCGGGGCCGTCGGCGGCGTCGAGCCCCAGGTTCCAGCCGTCGCCTGATGCCGCGCCGGTGAGCACGCGGGCCGCCGCCGCCGGCACGCGACCCGTGGCGGCGCGAAGCGCCAGCATCGCGAGCCCCTGGTCGAAGGCCGTATTCCCATACCTGCCGGGTGACGACTGCTGCGACGCGAGCTTCGCGAGGTAGTCGGTGCCGCCGAGGCGCCGAGGGTTGCCACCAGCGGCAACGGCGCCAAGGATCACCTTCGCGGTGCGGCCCGCCTCGGTGGAGTAGCCCGGCGCCGCCCTGGCCAGCATCGCGAGCCTCGGCGCGAGGGCCTTCGGGGAGGTGCCGGTGATGCGCATGTCCACCATGACATCCGCCTGTTGGCCGGCCGGCAGGACGCCGGGCTTCTTGCCGGCGAGCCACGCGGCGGCGCGCGAGGCGGCTGCGTCGTCAGCCGCCGTCACGGCCACTCCCGCAGGCGTCGCCACGAGCGCGACGCCTGCGATCAGGCCGAGGGACAGCCTGACAGAACGCCTGCGACCCATGGTGCTCACCTTTCCCGCCTGGTGATGCAGTTCACGAGCGGGGTGCGCACGCGCGCCGGGCGCACGGTGGTCATCGCGTAACCGTGCCGGCGCACGGCCGATGCCGTGGCGTTGATGCCACAACGATTCAAGTGCGCGTTGAGGCCCCGGACGCGCCGACGGATGGCGGCGGTGTTGCGCGGGCCGCCCGTGCGAATGCCCATCAGCGACTCCCCGCGTCGAAGCGGTGCCACGTATGGCGAACCGGACAGCCATGCGGCCTGCCACGAGACCCCGCTGGGCAGCGCAAGCGAGGTGTCGCCGCCAGCCGCGCGCGCGTTGAGGTCGGCGGCGAGGGAGGACGCCAGCCTGCCCGCCGCATCGCGGCGCTCGCGGGGCGTGAGGGACTCGTCCCTGATGTCATCCGGCGAGATGGCCACCGGTGCGCGACCGCGCAGGGGCATGGGCACCTCGACGGTGATCGCGCGTCCGCCGACGGTGATCGATGCCCGCACGAGCCCGACCGATGAGGCGATGCTGGCGTTGGGGGCGACATCCGGCAGCCGCACCGCGAGCGGGTCCATGCCGCATTCCTCCGGTCGGCCCGGGGCAAATCCGCATGCCCGAGCCGAATCGCGGATGTTGCCGATGCCCCCGGGATGCGGGGCCGTTGCCACGACGTCGCTCCATCCGGGCACGCTGATGAGGGTGGCGGTGCCGTCGGCACCGGTCGTCACGGTCTGGCCGGCGTACGTGACGGTCACGGCGCTCCCCGCCGTGCGCACGGCGTTGTCGTCGTAGCGATCGACGCGAATGCCGAACGTCTCACCGATGGCCCGGGGAGCGATTGGGGCCACCACATCCAACTCGGAATCAGGCACGCCGTACACGCTGGGCATCCAGAGGATGGTGTCTCCGGGGCTGATGACGACGTCGTCGCTGCCCACGGAGGTCTCGCGGTGGTTCACCTTCAGCTTCCACGACCATGACCAGTCGAGCGGTGAGGACACGGGACCGATGCGCGTGATCAGCGCGCTCGGCGTTCCGAAGTTGTAGACGCGGAACCCGATGGACACCCCCGCCGCCTCGGCAGCGCGCACGAGGAACGACGTCCCCCGGTTGTTGGGCACGACCGTGGTCTCCCCGTCGACCGGGTCGACGAGGGTGGTGGTGCCGCCGGTCGGCACGTTGGCCGAGCGCTCGGCCAGCACGGTGCCATCCGGGCCCTCCGCCCGGATGCTGGCGGTGTCACTGGCGAGCACCGCCGCCGGCGTCGCCAGCAGGGCCGCGCAGGCCGCGGCCCACGCGAAGCGCGCATCAATCATCACTGATCCCTCTTTCCTCGGAGGTGATTTTTGCTCGTGACGGAGCGACGGCTGGTCTCCTGGCTTCCCGGTCAGGCGCGATGCGCATCGCCTTCCCGGGGCGGATGCCCCAGTGGCTGGCCGAAGCCCAATGCGATCACTCCCGGGTGACAGTGGCGGGACCGCGCCGGATTCTCACCGGCTTCCCACTTAGCGCCCCGAGGGGCGACCGTCCTCCGATAGGTGGAGCACCCTAGATGCTGCGCCCGGACGTCGCCCTAGGCGGAATCATCCTCCGGAACCGGGTAGGCGGCACCGCACCACTCGCAGTGGGTTATCTCCTGGTTGGCGTCCTGCTCCGACTCCAGCACGGCTTCCCTGCCGCAGTCGGGGCACTGCTTGGTGCTCGTCTCATCGCCCATGACGCCTCCCGTATCGCGCGGTGCTGTCCTTCGACGTTAGCGCCTCATCCGGCGGCATCCAGCGCCACCACCAGCTCGCGCACGCGGCGATCGATCTCGTCGCGCGTGGCCCGCACCGCGTCGACCTCCTGGCCCTTCGGATCGGGGAGATCCCAGTCGAGGTATCGCGTGCCGGGGATGAATGGGCAGGTGTCGCCGCAGCCCATGGTCACCACCAGGTCGGCGCTCTTGGCCAGGGCGTCGTCGAGCCGCTGCGGGCGCCGATCGGACAGGTCGATGCCGATCTCGCGCATCACCTCGATCACCTCCGGGTGCACGCTGCCCGATGGGTCGGCGATGCTCCCGGCCGAGTCACTGGTGTGACGGCCGTCCGCCGCGCGGTCGAACAGCGCCCGGCTCATCTGCGAGCGGCCGGCGTTGTGAAGGCATACGAACAGCACATGCGCCATGTGGTCCTCCGCGCGTGGGTACCGCCGAAACCTAGGCGCCACGCCCTCCGCATGCGCGCGGGTGTTACGAACCACGCGGGCGCCGCCGCCGGCGCAGGTGCCGCCGGCCCGTCGGTGTTCGGTGGCAATCCGTACTCTTTCGTCATGCCTACTCCCGCTCGCACCGTCCTCCTCGCGATCGCCGCATGCGCGATCGCCGGCACCCCGGCCCTCGGTGCCGCGGAGTTCACCGTGAAAGAGGGGCCCACGCCGGGTGTGACGGCCGGCGGGGCGTTCACGTGGTTCACGGGCATGTATTCAGCCGCGGGCAATCCGCGGGGGCACGTGATGGGCTCGGACGCCGGGGCAGCGGGGTCCACCCTCATGCTCGCGTTCGGGTCGGGCGCCCGCCTCGTGGCGCGCAACGCGCTGCCGGAGGTCGCGAGCGGCCCGGCCGTGTTCCGCCGGCAGGTGGTGGGCGGCACCGGCCCGTACCTCGGCGCCCGGGGCATGGTGCTCAGCCGCAAGGTCGGGGGCATCTACACCCACGCTGTCACCTACACGCTGCCGCCGCGCGGCACCAGGCGCGCGACCATGAGCTACGTGGTGCGCCTGCGTCCTGCCCAGACCACGCAGAACGGCGGCGCGCGGGGCGTGGGCAACCGTCGGGTCATCGCCGGCACCGTGTTCGACGCGGGTGGCACGCAGGTGGGCACCTACGCCGTTGATTCGACGCTGGCGTATGTCTACGGGGCGGGCACCTACGAGTGGTTCGTCGGCGCCTTCGGCTACGTGTTCGCGGACGGCACGCTGATGGCCCGTGGCCCGTACCAGCGGGCGGCAGCCTCGGCGCCCGGTGCGCTCGCGCCCTCCGGCAGGGTGGTGACCGGCGGCACCGGCGCCTACGCCGGCATGCGCGGGCAGGTGGTGGTCACGCCGAACCCCGACGGCACCTCCACCCACTCCTTCACGCTGGTCCGCCGCTAGGGCTCGCGCGCGGCGCACGTGGTCTCCCGAGTGGGCCGTCTGGGATTCGAACCCAGGACCTTGGGATTAAAAGTCCCCTGCTCTGACCAACTGAGCTAACGGCCCGCGGGAAGCGTATCGGTCCCGCGGGCGCGGTTGATGCGGCGCGAGGCGCGGCGGACTGGTAGCAAACCGGTATGGCACTGACTGATCTCGGCGACAAGCAGGCGCGCGACTACATGGCGCCTCTCACCGCCGTGGTCGGGCCCATGCACCGCCTCGTCGACGCCGCCCGGGCCATGGTGGCCGAGCGCGCGGGCTCGGTGATCGTGCTCGACCCCTCGATGCAGGGGCCGGCGCTGCTCTCGGAGCGTGACCTGGCCATCGCGATCGCGGCCGGCGCCGATCCGTCTGAGGACCTGGTAGAGCGGTGGATGCGCCACGACGTCGCGGTGATCAGCCCGGACACGACCCTCGAGTCGGCGGGTCGGACGATGCTGCGCCAGGGCCTGCGCCACTGCCTCGTGATGGACGGCCATGAGCCCGTGGGCCTCATCTCGCTGCGCTACATCATCGGCCTCGTTCTCGGAGAGAGCGCCCAGCTCCCTGAGGCGCCCGGCTTCCGGGGCTAGGGCCACGAGACCGGGGCGTCCCGAGGGCCGCCGCCGTGCTCACACGGGCGTCTTCGCGGCCGGCGCCGGGACGAGCCGCTGCCACCAGGCCCGGCGCGGTTGCGCGCTCTCGGCCGCCCACGCGTCGGCCTCGTCAGCGAGGCGCTGAACGGCGAAGGCGATGGTGTCGAGCATGTCCACCGTGCCGGCGAGGCCACGGGGGATGTCCGCGGCCGACCTGGCGTCATCCACCATCGCGTGGGCCGGGGCAAGGACGTCCAGCAGGTCCCCGGGCGACGATGGCCGCGCCCCGCGCCGCACCGAGGAGGCGACGTTTCGCAGGGCGCCCGAGAGCGCCGGCCGCACCGCGGCGGCATCGGGAATCGCCAGGCCGTCGATGGGGATGCGGCCCGCGAGGGTGCCGATGTCGCGCACGAGCTGCATCGCGGTGGCCTCGAGGGCGGCAAGGGCATCCGGTCGCGAGAAGGCCTCGATCGACTCGCCCATGCGCGCCTGCAGCACGCGGGCGGCGTCGTCGGCCCCGAGCATGGCCCGCTGGTGCACCTCGCTCATGGCCCCGCGTGGCATCTCACCCGACGCCACGCGCAGCACCGCGTCGAGGTCATCGGCCGAGGTGTCAAGGCTGTTCGCGAGCACACCGGGCAACTGTTCGCCGCTGCGGGTGGGCCAGGCGAGCGCGGCGACGACCAGGCCGATCACGCACGCCACCCCCGTGGCGATGATGCGCTCGCTGGCGATCGCGGCGTCGAGGCCCGCTCCGAAGGCCGAGAGCAACAGCGAGAGCGGCGTGAAGAGGGCGATGAACCACAGGTAGTTGACGGGCTGGAGCAGCGCGGCCACCACTCCGACCAGCACGATTGCCGAGGCCATCGCCCACGGCTCGCCGTAGGCGATGGCGAGCAGCACCATGGCCACCACGGCGCCGAGGGCCGTGCCGAGCGCGCGTTGCGCGGCGATCTGCACCGAGTCACCCAAGGTGGGTTGCAGCACGCCGACGAGTGCGATGGACACCCACTGGCCATGCGTGATGCCGATCACCGGGGTGCCGGCGAGGGCGGTGAAGATGCCCACCGACATACCTGCGGCGATGCCGAGCCTGAGGCCATGCCGCATGGAGGTGCAGCGGGGATCGATGGCCGCGCGCAGCGACGCGCCCTTCGTGGGCCTCCGGGGGCGACTGATGCTCACGCGCGGCGGGTCGGGCAGTCCGAGGGCGTCGATGGCGTCGCCGATGCGGCGGCTGATGCGCATGGCGGTGCGCATGCGCCCGCGGTCGATGAGCGCGGCGTGAAGCGCCGGTCCGCTGAGGCCGTCGGTGTCGGGTGCGAGCGCCCGCAGCCGCTCGACCGCCGCGTCCAGCCCCGCCGCCCGGTGCACGTATCCGCTGTCCACGGTGCCCAGCGCGATGTCACGGGACGCGGACTCCACCTGGGCGAGCACGTCATCCATGGCGCCGCGCACCGCGGGGCCGGCCTGCTCGCGTCGCCGCTCGTCCTCGAGGCTCGCGATGAGCGACACCACGCGCGATGCCGCCACGAGCGTGGCCCAGAGTCGCGCGGACGTGGACGACCACCCGGGTCGGCGGCTGCGCACCGACGCCACGGTGTCGCGCGCCTGCTCGATCGCCTCGAGGGCCGACTGCTCGAGGCGATCGTCGGCGGGATTCGCGGCGTAGTCGGCCACGGCCATCCACGCGCGCCCCGTGGCGAGCTCCGCGGGCGCATATGGGGCGATCGGCCACGGGATCACCGCGATGAACGCCACCCACGCCGTGCCGACCGTGACCGCCAGCACGGACCAGCCGAATGACGGGGCCGGGGTGAACGCCTGGGCGATGATGAACAGCACGAGGCACGTGGGTGCCACCGCCGCGGGTATCGCCCCCCAGGCGGTCGAGACCCCGGCGGCGACTCCCAGCAGGAGCATCACAACTCCGGCGGCCACGGCGTGACCGGAGCACGCGAGGGCGAGCATCACCACCACGGCGTTCAGCGCAGTCATCACGCCGTACACCCGCAGGTGGCGTCCGTAGCCGCCCCCGGGCTCCACCACCGAGGTGAACACCGCCCCCAGGGCCGCCAGCACGGCGAGATCGGGCCGTCCGAGTGCCAGGCCCACCGCGAGCGGGCCGGCGAGCGCGATTGCCATCCGCAGCGCCGCCAGGGGCGCGGGGCGCCCCGGGCCGGGTCCAGCCAGGTGCCGGGCCAGCCTTCGCGCTCGGCGGCCCTCGAGCCCGAGGAAGCCGGGGTGCGATGCGATGACATCCATGGCCGCAAGTCTCGCCGGTAGGGTTGCGTCATGGCCCTGATCAGCGACGATGAACTCAGCACTGCCCTGGCGCTCCTTCCCGGCTGGGGCATCGAGGACGGCATGCTCGTGAAGGAGTACGTGTTCCCCGAGGGGTTCCTGCCCGCCGTCGCCTTCGTGACCCGGGTGGCCGACGCCGCCGAGGCGGCCGACCACCATCCGGACATCGATATCCGGTGGAACCGCGTGCGCATCGCAGTGGTCACGCACGATCAGGGCGGCATCACCGAGAAGGACACCTCCCTGGCCGCCGAATGCGATCGACTGGCGGTGGCGTGACGGTCGACGCCGCGGCCCTGCTCCGGCGTGCCGCCTTTCGCATGGACCCCGAGAGGGCCCATGAGTCGGCGCTCCGCGCGCTGCAGGTGGGGGGCCCGGCGCTTGCAGCAGCGTCGTCGTGGCTCGCGAAGCGCGACGGCACGGTGGGACAGCAGGTGATGGGCATGGAGTTCCCCTCGCCGGTGGGGCTCGCCGCCGGGTATGACAAGTACGGGCGTGCCGTGCGGGCGTGGGGCCGGCTCGGGTTCGGGTTCGCCGAGATCGGCACCGTCACCGCGCAGCCGCAGGACGGCAACCCGCGCCCGCGCCTCTTCCGGTTGCCCGAGGATGAGGCCATCGTCAACCGCATGGGCTTCAACAACGACGGCGCGGCCGTGACTGCGCGGCGCGTCGCCGATGCGCGGCGCGGCTCGGGCGCGGGCGTGCCGATCGGCGTGAACATCGGCAAGTCGAAGGTGACGCCCCTCGATCGCGCGGCGGAGGACCACCTGGCGTCGTTCCGCCTGCTTCGCGGCGTGGCCGACTTCGTGGTGGTCAATGTGTCATCGCCGAACACGCCCGGGCTGCGCGAGCTCCAGGACCGCGACCACCTCACGGCGATCCTCGGTGCCCTGCGCGACGACGACGCCTCGATGCGCCGCCGCGACGGCCGCCTGCCGATGCCATTCCTCGTGAAGCTCGCGCCCGACCTGCCCGATGAGCAGATCGAGGATGCCGTCGACCTGGCTGGCGAGCTCGGCCTCGCGGGCGTGGTGCTCACCAATACCACGATCACCCGCGACGGCCTGCGGGATCCCGACTCGCCTGCGGCGTCCGAGCAGGGCGGGCTCTCGGGGCCACCGCTGCGCGCCCGGGCGAGCGCGGCGGTGCGGGTGGCCGCGCGGCGCGCCGGCGGGCAGCTGGTGATCGTGGGCGTCGGGGGCATCATGGACGCGGCCGATGCATGGGATCGCATCGCAGGCGGCGCATCACTCGTGGAGGTGTGGACGGGCCTCGTGTACCGCGGCCCGCTCATCGCGCGCGACATCACGCTGGGGCTCATGCAACGCATGCGTGACGAGGGCGTGTCGCACATCTCGGAGCTCATCGGCAGCGCGCTGGACGGCTGATGGGCATCATCGAGCAACTCGCCATCATCCTGGTGGCAGTGGCCGTGATGTCCGTGCTGGGGGTGCGCCTGCGCATCTCGGCCATCCCCCTCTTCATCCTGGCCGGCGTCCTGCTTGGCCCGTCGCACCCGTTCCCCGGCGTGATCGAGATGAGCGAGCCGCTCTTCCTGCTTGGCGAGATCGGGGTGATCCTGCTCCTGTTCTACCTGGGCCTGGAGTTCTCGCTGGAGCGCATCCTGCAGGCGAGGAAGCTGGTACTCACCGGTGGCGGCGTGGACCTGGTGATCAACGGCGGGCTGGGGCTGGGCATGGGGTTCCTGCTTTTCGGCGTGGGTCCCGAGGCAATCCTGATGGCCGGCCTCATGTACATCTCGAGCAGCGGGGTGATCACCCAGGCGCTGTTCGACTTCCGGCGCCTGGCCGACGACGAGACCGACCTGGTGCTGGGCACCCTGGTGTTCGAGGACATCGCCATCGCCCTGTTCCTCGGCCTGGCGTCGGGCCTCGCGGTGGGCACGGCCGTGAACGGCGGCGCGCTCACATGGCGTGCGCTGCTGGTGGTGGGCTTCGTCGCGGCATTCCTGTTCGCCAGCCACAAGCTGCCCCGGTTCATCGATCGCATCGCCGCGAAGATCGAGCGCGAGCGCCTGGTGCTGGCGGCGCTGGCGCTGGTGGTGGGCTCGGCCGCCCTCGCCGAGGTGGCGGGGCTGTCGGCGCCGGTGGGCGCGCTGCTGGCCGGCATCCTCCTGTCGGAGACAGAGGCCCGCGACCGCATCGAGCGCCACCTGTTCGGCCTGCGCGACTTCACGGCCGCCATCTTCTTCTTCACGTTCGGCCTGCAGGTGAACCTGGGGGCGGTGGGCGAGGTGTGGACCTGGCTCGCCCTCGGGGTGGTGGTGGCGATTGTCGGCAAGCTCGCGGCAGGGTGGATCGCCGGGCGCATGACCGGCTTCACCAAGCGCCAGTCGTTCACGGTGGGCACGAGCCTGGTGGCGCGCGGCGAATTCACGCTCATCCTCGCGCAGCTCGCGGCCCTCGGAACGGCGCTCTCACCGGACTTCCGCGAGCGCATCGTGTCGTTCGCCGGACTGCTGGTGCTGGTCACCGCGGCCATAGGAGTGCTACTTATGAGGGAGTCCCGCACCCTGGGACGGGCAATCTTCGGCTCCGCCAGGAGGCAGCAGACGTGATCGAGGTGCGCGAGACCCGCCTTCCCGGCGTGGGCAAGAAGTTCACCATGCGTACCCACCTCGGCGAGGATGTATGCGCGGTGGTGCACATCGATGGCCGGCGCGAGCTCTACCACCGGCCCGACCCCGACGAGGACGCACAGTCGGTCATCGTGCTGTCGGATGACGAGGCCCATGAGCTCGGTTCGATCCTCGGCGGCGTGGTGTACCGGCCGGAGTTGCTGGACAAGCTCGAGATCGCCCTGAAGGACCTGGCCATCGACTGGATTGACATCCCGGCCGAGAGCCCGCTGGTGGGGCTCACCGTGGCCACGTGCCGAATCCGCACCACCACCGGCGGCACCATCGTCGCGATCATCCGCAAGGAGAACTCGGTGGCGATGCCGCACCCGGATGAGGTGATCAAGGCCGGTGACACCCTGGTGGTCATCACCACCCCGGAGACCTTCGAGGCGCTGCAGCGCCTGGTGGCGGAGGGCCCCGCCCCGGACGTGTCCTGAGCCCCCGGCCGGGGCTCCCCCGCACATGACGGATCCCGGCCGCCGCTCCCTCTGGCAGGTCCTGCGGGGCCAGGGCACGCCGTCGTTGCGCGGGCTGCTTATGCGCGCCGTGGTTGGCGTGGGCCTGGTGCTGGGAGTGCTGGCCGCGCTGGCCATCATCGGGTTGGTGGGCGCCACGTCGTCGTATCGCGACGACCAGCAGGTGGCCGTGGAGCGCGCGAAGGCGTCCGAGGTGATCCTGGCCGACCTGCTCAACGCCGTCACCGGCGTCAGGGGATACACCCTCACGGGGGGCGCGTCGTACCTCGTGCCCTACGTGCGCGCCGAGGACACCTACCCGCGCAACATTGGCCACCTGCGCTCGCTGGTGCAGGACAACCCGCCCCTCGTGAAGGCCGTGGGCGCGTTCGACACCGCCGCCAAGGAGTGGTTCGCCGAGGCCCGCGAGCTGGTGGAGCTGCGCCGGTCGGGGCAGGTGTCGGAGGCCGTCGCGCGCATCGGCGACGGGGTGGACAAGCAGACGCTCGATCAGCTGCGGGAGGAGCATGCCGACCTGCGCGAGCTGGTGGAGCAGCAACGCCAGGAGGCCCTTGCCACCGCCGACCAGCGCCGGCTCTGGACGATCCTCGCGGTGCTGGCGGGCGTGCTGCTCGCGGTGCTGGTGGTCGCGGCCGCCACGCGGTCGCTCTGGAGGCGCGTTGGTGGCCCCCTGGCCTCGCTGCTGCAGGGCGTGCGGCGTGTGGGCGAGGGCGACCAGGACCAGGCCGTGCCGCACCCCGAGCTCGCGGCCCGCGAGGTGGTGGGCCTCGTGGACGCCTTCAACGTGATGCAGAACCGGGTGGTGGACCAGCGCGAGGCCGCCGAGGCCAGCGCCCGGCGCTCTGAGGCCGCCCGTGCCGAGCGCCGCCTCTGGCAGACCGTGGAGCAGGGCCTGCTGCCCGAGAGCCTGCCGGCCGTGCCCGGCCTGCGCATCGCCTCGCGCTACCTGCCCTCGAGTCCCGGGCTGGCGATCGGCGGCGACTTCTACGACGCCCGCGTGCTCTCCGACGGCCGCCTCGCCGTGATGGTGGGCGACGTCGCCGGACACGGCGCGGAGTCGGCCGCCCGTGCAGCGCGGATGCGCTTCGGCTGGGGCGCGCTGATGGAGCTGGACCCCGATCCGCGCCACGTGCTCGAGATCATGAACGCCCATATCGCCGAGCCGCACGAGCGAGACCAGGGCGTCTACGCCACCATGTGCCACTGCGTCATCTCGCCGGATGGCACCGCGGAGTTCGCCCTCGCGGGGCACCCGCGCCCGCTGCTCGTGCATGGCGATGAGGCCGGGTTGGTGGAGGTGGAGGCCCGCGGGCCGATCCTCGGCCTGCTCGATGAGGTGGATTGGCCGGTTACCCACCTGACGGTCCCGCCCGGGGGGATGCTGGTGATCTACACCGACGGCCTCGTGGAGGCGCGCCGCAGCGACGAGATCTTCGGGGCGACGCGTGCGGCCGAGGCCCTGCTGGCCACGGCCCACGTGCCCCTGGAGGAGCGCCTTGCCTACCTCACCGAGACGGCCCAGCGCTACGACGAGGGCAACCTCCGCGACGACGTCGCGGTGCTCGCCGTGCAGGTGGTGGGCAGCGTCCGGGGGACGGCCTCGAGCCTGTAGCCCCGGCCGGGGTCCGTTTGGACATAGGTGTAGAGCCCACCGACCTCGTCGACCTTGCGACGCAGGCGACGCACGAGAACGTCCACGGAGCGATCTCCGGCCCTGCGCGCACCTCCCCACACCAGGTCGTAGATCTCATCCCGCCCGAGCGTGCGGCCCCGCGCCTCGAGCAGCACCCACAGCAACTTCGTCTCGAGCGCGGTGAGTGCGGTGCGCTGCCCGGCGACCCTTGCCTCGAGGCGGCTGCGGTCCACCTCGAGGTCGCCAATGTGCACCTCACCCGCTTCGTCGCCCCCGCGCGCCTCCAGGCGGCGAAAGAGCGACTCGAGCCGGGTGATGAGTTCGCGCGCCGAGAACGGCTTGCGCAGCAGGTCGTCGGCTCCGAGGCGCAGCGCGTCCAGGCGCTCGGGCTCCTCCCGCCGCGCGGTCATGACGACGATGGGGAGGTCGGGGTACCACCGGCGCACGTCGCGGATGATGCTCCAGCCATCGACGTGCGGCAGCATGAGGTCGAGCACGAGGGCGTCGGGCCGCCACCCCTTGAGCGTGGTCATGGCCGAGAGCCCGTCGCGGCAGGCGCTCACGCTGAACCCCGCGCGGGTGAGGTGGTACGCGACCGCGGTGGCCGTCGAGTCATCATCCTCGACCACGAGGATCGTGCGCCGCCCGTCGGCATCAGGAGCATGCGGGACCGTCATCGCGACCAGCGTAGGTCCGGTCGTGTCGCGGATCGTGAACGCGGCGTGAACACGCCGTGAATCCGCGGGAACGATGTTCTTCACACCTCGTTCACATGGAGTGGGGCAGCATCCCCGACGTGACGCCGCCACCGCCGCCACCGCCGCCACCCACGGCCGCGGAGCCGCCCCCGGCCAGGCTGCGCCGTCCCCGCGGCAGCGTGTTCGCCGACCGCTCGTACGCCGTGATCGCGGGCGTGGCTGCGCTCTTCGCCGTCGTCTTCGTGGGCTACCTGCTGTGGACCACCATCGACAACACCGGCGAGACGTGGTCAACCTTCGGCATCTGGGGGTTCGTCTCCGGCACCGAGTGGAACCTCAACGAGGCGCTCTTCGGGGCGCTGCCGTTCATCTACGGCACGCTGATGACCTCGATCATCGCCCTGGTCCTCGCCGTGCCCGCTTCAATCGGCATCGCGCTCGCGACGGTGATCTTCCTGCCCCGCCGCCTCCGCGGTCCGGTCGGCGGCCTCATCAACCTGCTCGCAGCCGTGCCGTCCGTGATCTTCGGCCTCTGGGGCGTGACGGTGCTGGTGCCGTTCCTCAAGCCTGCGCTGAACTGGCTCTCGGACACATTCGGCTGGGTGAACCTCTTCGGCTGGCGTCCCTTCGAGGGTCCCGTGACGTCGGGGTCGTACCTGATCTCAGGCCTGGTGCTCGCGATCATGATCCTGCCGATCATCACGGCGATCACCCGCGAGGTGCTTCTCACGGTCCCGCGTGACCAGCGCGAGGCCGCCTTCGCCCTGGGCGCCACGCGCTGGGAGATGGTGCGCCATTCGATGCTGCCATGGGCGCGGTCGGGCATCGTGGGCGCCTCTGCGCTGGGCCTCGGCCGCGCGGTGGGGGAGACCATCGCGATCGTGATGCTGCTGGGCAACACGCCGGGCATCTTCACGCCGCTCGTTGGCCCGGGGTCCACCCTGGCCTCGGTGATCGCGATGCAGACGGGCGAGGCCAGCGGCCTCCAGTTGTCGTCGCTCACCGCGCTGGCCGTCGTGCTCTTCGTGATCGCCTTCATCATCAACGCCGCCGCCCGCCTTCTCGTGCGCAGGGCCGAGGGCGGCGCCTCCGGCGGTCTGTTCCGTCGGGGCGGTTCGTGGGTTGCCGGGCTCGTGCGTGCGCCCTCCAGGGCTGATCGCGGTGCCGAGCCCCCGCCTCCGCCGTCGCCCGTGACGGCGGCGCCCGAACCGGCGCCGGTGCGAGAGCCCGCTGCAATCTCGGGGCCCGGCGCGATCTCACGTGGTCGTATCGTGCGCTCGCGCATCGCGGAGGGCTTCATCTGGCTCAGCGTGCTGTTCGGGCTTGTTCCGCTCATCGCGGTGCTCGTGGAGATGCTCATGAAGGGTCTTCCGGCGCTCTCGGTCGCCTTCTTCACGGAACTGCCGCCCACCGATCCCGCGAGCTATGGCGGTGGCATCGCCAACGCCCTCGTCGGCACGCTGATCCTGATGGCGATCGCGCTGGTCGTGGCGGCCCCCCTCGGCGTCCTTACGGCGCTCTACATGCGCGATGTCGGGAAAAGCGGCTCGCTCAACTCCCGCATCGGGTCAGTGGTCGGATTCATCGTGGACATCCTCCTCGGGGTTCCGTCGGTCGTGGTGGGCCTCATCGTCTACCTCGGCATCGTCGTGGTGCAGGGGCACTTCTCGGCGCTCGCCGGCGGGATCGCCCTCGGGGTGATCATGTTCCCGATCGTGGTGCGCGCCGCCGACGAGGTGCTCAGGCTCGTGCCGTCGGGTCAGCAGGAAGCCGCCCTCGCCCTTGGGGCCCCGAAGTGGCGCACCACCTGGTCGGTAGTGTTGCCGATCGCCGGCCCGGGCATCCTCACGGGGATCCTGTTGGGCCTGGCCCGGGCCTCCGGTGAGACCGCGCCGCTCCTCTTCACATCGCTCGGCAATCAGTTCATGTCGACGAACATCACCGAACCCATCGCCGCCATACCGCAGCTCATCTACAACAACACGATCATCACCCAGACGCCGGCGTCGCTCCAGCTCGCATGGGGCGCTGCGCTCGTGCTGGTTGCGATCATCATGTTCCTGAACCTGGGGGCAGCGCTCCTCGCTCGCAGGTCCCGCACGCTGGAGGGGCGTTGATGTCGACCCGTGAGGCCCGTTCGATCATGGAGGACCCCAAGGTGGCCACCGACGATTCCCGGGCGCCTGCCGCGCCGCCCACGCAGGTGACGGTCACTGCCGGTGGCACGAGCCCGGTCCCGCGCGCCGACGAGGTCGCCGGCCCGCATCCGATGCTCACGCGCGATCTCAACGCCTACTTCGGATCCCATCATGTCGTCGAGGGCGTAAACCTCGTGTTCCCGTCGAACACGGTGACCGCCCTGATCGGCCCATCTGGTTGCGGCAAGTCCACGTTCCTGCGGTGCCTGAACCGCATGCACGAGCTCATCCCCGGTGCCCGTGCGACGGGCGACGTCGAGCTCCACGGCCAGGACATCTACGGGAAGGACGCCGACCCGGTCGCCGTGCGCCGGGCGGTGGGCATGGTGTTCCAGCGTCCGAACCCCTTCCCGACGAAGTCGATCGCCGACAACGTGCTCGCCGGGCCGAAGTTCATGCGCGTGAAGATGGGCAGGGATGGCCGCGACGAGCTCATCGAGCGCACGCTGCGCGGTGCCGGGCTCTGGGATGAGGTGAAGAACCGCCTCGATGCCCCAGCGGGCGGTCTCTCGGGCGGGCAGCAGCAGCGCCTGTGCATTGCCCGCGCCCTTGCCGTTGAACCCGACGTGCTGCTCATGGACGAGCCGTGCTCAGCCCTTGACCCGCAGTCCACCCTTCGGGTCGAGGACCTCATCCGCGAGCTCAGCGAGCGCCTCACCATCGTCATCGTCACGCACAACATGCAGCAGGCCGCCCGTGTGTCGGAGTACACGGCGTTCTTCACGATCGAGGAAGAGGGGCAGCCGGGCCGCCTCATCGAGACCGGCCCCACCCGAGAGATCTTCGGCAACCCGCAGAACCCGCGCACCGAGGCCTACGTCACCGGCCGCTTCGGCTAGGGCACAGGGGCGGCCTAGCGCTCGAGGGCGCCTTCCTCCTCCTCGGCCTCGCGGCGGAGCTGCTTGAAGCTCACGCCCTCGAAGAGCAGGAAGATGAAGCCGATCACCACGCCGACCGCCATCTCGGTGGCCTGGAGCACGATGGAGAACGCCAGGGCATCGGCCGCACTCACGCCGTAGGAGGCGGTGAGGGGCACCACCGCCGCGGCCTGGAACACCACCAGATTGCCGGGGAGGATCGGGAACGACTGGGCGAGGGTGATGGTGACCAGCAGCAGGCCGGCGCCGCCCCAGCCCACGTAGCCCAGGCCGAACGCTCCGAGGGTGGCGTAGATGCCGGCCCACTGGGCGAGCCAGGTGCCGAAGCTCGGCACCGCCACGCGCATGAACTGCTGCGGGTCGCGCAGGCTGGCGTGGCTCTCGTGCACGGCGCCCCACAGGCGCTGGAACGCACGCGTGACGCGGCGCCAGATCGATCCCGTGGACAGCCACGGTGGCACCTGGCGGTTGGGGTTCTGCAGGAGGGCCACCACCACGATGACCAGGCAGATCACCCCGAGGACCGCCGTGATGATCCACGCATACGACGGCAGTGGCAGGAAGATGCCGATGAGGATCACCAGCACCACCCAGGCGATGGTGGTGACGATGTTCTCCACCACCACCGTGCCGAGCAGCACGGTGGTGGAGACATCCTCGTCCCGCTTCACGAGGCGTCGCTTCGCCAGCAGCACCTTGGCGATCTCGCCAACGCGCGCGGCCAGGATGGTGTTGAAAAGGAAGCCGACCATGAGCGGACTCAGCAGGTCGATGTAGCGGGTCCTGCGCTTGAGGCCCGGGAGGCCGTCGACGACGCCCTTCCATGCAAGTCCCTTGAGGAGCACCGACACGAAGTTGGCCAGCACGGCGATGACGAGCAGCCAGATGCTGTCCACGCGGAACGCGGCCACCACGGCGCCCCAGTCGATTCTCCAGATGAGCAGCACGACCACGACGGCGATCACGCCGAGGCGGATCGCGTGCCATGCCCACTTGGGGATGGCACGCCGCTTGGCGGTCTCCTCGCTCATGCCAGGAGCTCGTCGAGGGTGACGAGTTCGAGCCCCTTCTCACGCGCGCTGGCGCAGATGTCGGGGATCGCCGCGACGGTGTGGGTGCGTGGCCGGTCGGGGTCCCAGCCGTCGGCATCATGCAGCAGCAGGATGCATCCGGGGGCGAGGGCGCGGGCCGAGCGCTCGGCCACCACGTCGGGCCCCGGGTCGGCGGAGTCGAATACGCCCTTGGTCCACCCCGCCATGCGGTAGCCGGCCGACCGCACCGCGGCCCACGTTGCCGGCCCGCGGAACCCATGGGGCGCGCGGAACACGTGGGTGAGGACGCCCGTGCCGGCAGCGTCGGCCACGGCCTCCTCGGTGCGCGTGAGCTGATCGCGCACGTGCCCGGGCCCGCGCATCACCAGGATGCCGTGGTCGTAGCCGTGGCTCGCCACCTGATGCCCCTCGTCGTGCATGCGACGCACCAGCTCTGGGTGGCGACGTGCCTGGCGGCCGAGGACGAAGAACGTGGCCCGCACGCCCTCCTCGGCAAGGGCGTCGAGGATCGCCGGGGTGGACGGCCCCGGGCCGTCATCGAAGGTCAGGGCCGCGCGCGGGCTGGCGGCCGGGCCGCGGGTGACCACGGGCCCGAAGAGCGGCGACCCCGGGCGGAACGCGGCCCACGCGCCAAGCGCGCCCGCGCCGACGATGGCGGTTGCGAGCAGGGGACTCCTTCGCCGTGCGGTCGCGGCGGCGGCCAGGACGGCCACCTCGGTGGCGACGACGCGGCGGATGGTCCGGTTCTTGGTCATCGGCTCGGTCATCGGGGCTCTCATCCGAGGGTAGCAAGGGGCCATGGGGCGGCCGGCGGGTGGCACCCGACGGATGAGAGTGCCAGAGCCTCGCGGGCGGGTCTATACTCGCGCCTCGACCCGTCCCAGGAGTACAGGTGCCTGTCTACGACTACCGCTGTGAGAAGGGCCATCGCTTCGAGGCCATCCAGAGCATGTCCGACAAGCCCCTCGCCAAGTGCGAGGAGTGTGGCGCCGCCGCGCAGCGCGTGCTTCACGCGCCCGCTATCCACTTCAAGGGAAGCGGCTTCCACAACACCGACTACGGCACCAAGAGCCGGCCGAAGGAGCCCGCAGCGGCGCCCTCGAGCGCCAAGGCCTCGGGCGGAGACTCGGGCGGCGGCGGATCGTCGGACGGCGGCGGCAAGAGCAGCGGCAAGACCGTGGGGCTCGACAGCGTCTAGCTAGCGGCCGACGAACTCGGCGAGCTGCTGCTCGTCGAGATCGGGCTCGCCGACGACGTAGGAGACTCCGTTCACCGTGCGCGGGATGCCCGCGAGCACGATGCGGTCCTTGGAGTCCGACTGCAGTCGCCACTGCAGCCATCCGAGTTTCATGAGGTCGGACGTTCCCATGTCGGTGCCGATCGATCGGATGGCGGCCGCGCCGTTCCAGGGCGCGAAGGGGATGGAGGTGATGGAGGCCATCTTCGCCTTGAGGGCCGTCACGAACGCCTGCTGGCGGGCCGCGCGGTTGAAGTCGTTGTCGCACTTGCGCACGCGCACGTACTGCAGCGCGCGCTCGCCGTCGAGCTCCACCTGGCCGCGCGGGAACGACACGGTGATGCCGCCCGAATAGGGGCAGTCGCGCACCTCGGTGGGGTTGTTGACGGTGACCCCGCCGAGCTCATCCACCATGTTCTTCACGCCGTTGAAGCGCACCACGATGAGGTGGTGGATGGGCAGGCCCGTGAGGTCGCGCACCGCCTTGATGATCCCGGGTTGGCCTGCCAGGTACATGGCCGCGTTGATCTTCTCGGTGCCCACGCCCGGCAGCTCCACGCGGAAATCGCGGGGGATGGACAGCCACTTCACCTTTCCCGCGCCGGGGTCGGTGCGCATGATCATGATGGTGTCGGCGCGCCCGAGCGACTCGCCGCCGCGGGCATCCCAGCCGATCACGAGGGTGTTCTGCGGCGATGAGAGCAGCGGGCCCGCGGGCGACAGCGCCGCGCGGGCGCTCGGCGGCACGCGGCCGTTGGCCGTGGAGACCGCCCCGTTGATGGCGAGGAAACCCATCACGCCCCATGTGATGACGCCGATCACCAGCAGCGCGCCCACGCGCCAGGCCCAGCCCCATGCGCCGATGCCACGCAGCGACCACCATCGGCGGCTGGGCTGCGGCGCCCACGGGTCAACCTCTGGCTTGGGCTCGGGGCGCTCGGCGCTGCCGGCCCCCTCTGTCAGGTGCTGGAGGCCTTCGAGCCCCTCGGCTGACTTCGCGGATCCGCGCGCCTTGAAGCGGCGATATGGCTTGCCCTGGGGCGGCATCGGCTGGCGATGGTACCGTCGCCCACGGGTGTTCCGGCGAGCGGGGGGTATATGAGCGTCATCGGCGTGGATGTCGGTGGCACGAAGATCGCCGCGGGGCGCCTCGGCCCCGATCTGGTGCCCCCGGAACCCACGGTGATTTCCACTCCCGATGGGGGAATGGCCATCATCGATGCCATCACGGCGCTGGTAGCCGACCTCGTGGCCGACTCGCCCGACGACGTGCGCGCCGTGGGAGTGGGGCTGCCCGCCACCATCGATGCGGTCACCGGTCGCGTGGCGCACTCCGTGCACACCGGCATGGACGACTTCGACGCCGCAGGCGCGCTGGGGGCAGCGGTGGGGCTGCCGGTGCTCCTCGACAACGACGCCAACCTGGCGGCCCTCGCCGAGCATCGCGTGGGGGCCGGCCGAGGGCACGCCAACGTGGTGCTGCTCACGATCGGCACGGGCATCGGCGGCGGACTCATCATCGACGGTGCGCTGTTCCGTGGCGCGCGCGGTCATGGGGCCGAGCTCGGCCATGTCTCCGTGGATGGCAACGGCCCACCCTGCCAGGGTGGCTGCCCCAACCGCGGCTGCATCGAGACCATGTGCAGCGGCACGGCGCTCGGGCGCGAGTTCCGCGAGTTCGCGGATGCCAACCCCGGCACGGCCCTCGGCAGGCTGCACGCCGAGGGGGCCCTCGACAGCCGTTCGGGGCTTGCCCTGGCGAAGGACGGCGATGCCGACGCGCTGGCGATCGTCACCACGGCAGGCCAGTGGCTCGGAGTCGCCGTGACGTCCTTCGCCAACACATTCGACCCGGACATCATCCTGGTCGGCGGTGGCCTGTCGGCAGCCGGTGAACTGCTGCTGGGTCCAGCCCGCGACGTCTATCAGCAGCGCGCGCTTCCCCCCACGCGCCAGGCGCCCCTCCATCTGGCCGCACTCGGGCCGGATGCGGGCATGGTGGGCGCGGCGCTGATGGCGCACGAGGGCCTGGGCGCGTGAGCGGGCGGCTCATCGTGGTGGCCACGCCCATCGGCACGCTCGACGACCTCTCGCCGCGCGCCGCGCAGGCGCTGCGCGATGCCGACGTGGTGGCCTGCGAGGACACCCGGCGCACGGCCGTGCTGCTGCGCCACGCCGGGTCGGATGCGCCGATGGTGCCGGCGCACGAGCACAACGAGGCGCGACGGGCGGCTGACCTGGTGCGGCGCATGGGAGAAGGGGCGGTGGTGGCCCTCGTGAGCGATGCCGGCATGCCGGGCGTGAGCGATCCCGGGGCGCGGGTCGTGGCCGCTGCCGTGGACGCAGGCCTGCCGGTCACGGTCATCCCAGGTGCCGGCGCCGTGGAGACGGCGCTCGTGGCGTCGGGGCTGTCATCCGGCACCGGCTACGCCTTCGCCGGCTTCGCCCCGCGCAAGGCCGGTGAGCTGCGGGAGTTCGTGCGGGGCCTCGACCGGTGGGGCGAGCCCGTGGTGGTGTTCGAGGGTCCTCGTCGGGTGGGCGCCCTGCTGGCCGCCATCGCTGCGCATGATCCGGACCGGCCGGTGGCCGTGTGCCGGGAGCTCACGAAGGTGCACGAGGAGGTGCTGCGCGGCGGCGCTGCCGATCTGGCGGCGCGCGTCACCGGCCCGCTGAAGGGCGAGGTGGCGGTGGTGGTAGCGCCCCCGCCCGCCCCGCCCGCGCCCGACGAACATGCGCTGGCCGAGGCCATCGTGCCCATGCTCGATGCCGGCATGAGTCCGGCACGCGCCGCAGACGTGGTGGCGGCGCTCGGCGCCGCCCCGCGCAACGCCGCCTACCGCGCGGCGCTTGCCGCCGCGGCGATGCGCGACTCGGCGTAGGCGAGCGCCGCCGCCCGCGCGGCGGCGTCGGCGGGAAGCGCGGCGTCGGCCCGCGCGCGCCGGTCCGCATCCCCGCACACCACGGCACGGGCAAGCGCCTCGCCGTCGGGCAGCAGGGGGACAGTCAGTCCAGGTGGACAGTCGCGTGGATATGAATGTCCCCGTGAAGTGCCTGGCCCGGGGTCTGGACCGCTCAGGGTTCCACCGGGGCCGCTGACCGTGATTCCGCCCGAGAGGTCGATCGGGACTCCGGCCAGCAGGCCCTCCGACCGCAGGGACCGCCAGCCGCCTCCCTCGGCGAGCGCGGGCGGTGGCAGGCCGAGTGCCCGGGCCGCCCGCGCGGCGTCCTGCTCGCGCACCTCCACGTCGACATCGCGCGGGCGCACCGGGGCGCCGCGCAGCATGCGGGCCGCTCCGCCGGCGAGCAGCCAGTGCACCCCGGCGTCGTCGAGGCGCAGGGCCACGGCCCGCACCACCGCCAGCACCCGCGCGGGGGGTGGGGATGCCGCCGCTATGCTGCCTCCTCCGTGCCCGGCCGCTTCTTCATCACCACGCCCATCTATTACGTGAATGCGGAGCCCCACGTGGGGCACGCCTACACGACGATCATGGCCGACGTGATCGCCCGCCACCACCGCCAGCGGGGCGACGAGGTGTTCTTCCTCACCGGCACCGACGAGCACGGGGCCAAGATCGCCCGCGCCGCCGAGGATGCCGGTCGCACCCCCAAGGAGCATGCCGACGAGCTCTCCGGGCGCTTCCGCGAGATGGGGCGCGTGCTCGGCGCGAGCAACGACTTCTTCATCCGCACCACCGACGAGCAGCACAGGGCCGTGGTGCAGGATCTCATCGTGCGGATGCACGCGAAGGGCGACATCTACAAGGGATCGTACGGCGGCTGGTACTGCACCTCGTGCGAGGCCTTCTACAACGAGGGCGACCTCGCCGACGGGCGCACGTGCCCCACGCACCGCCGCGAGGTGGAGTGGATCGAGGAGGAGAACTGGTTCTTCCGGCTCTCGGCCTACCGGGATCGCCTGCTGGCCCACTACGACGCCGTGCCGGCGTTCGTGCGCCCGAAGTCGCGCATGAACGAGGCCCGCAGCATGGTGGAGATGGGGCTCGAGGACCTCTCGATGAGCCGCGCGCAGGTGGAGTGGGGGGTCACCGTGCCGTGGGACCCCGCGCACACGGTGTACGTGTGGGTGGATGCCCTCTTCAACTACTACACGGCCCTCACGTACGCCGATCCGGGCACCGACCTGGTCGACCGCCTCTGGCCGCCCACCCTGCAGCTGATGGCCAAGGACATCCTCAAGTTCCACGCGGTCATCTGGCCGTCGCTGCTCATGAGCGCCGACCTCGCACTTCCCGAGCGCCTGTTCGTGCACGGCTACGTGCTGAAGGGCGGCGAGCGCCTGTCAAAGACCACCGGCAACATCGTCGACCCGTTCCCGTACATCGAGCGCTACGGCCTCGACGCCCTGCGCTACTACCTCTGCCGTGAGATCCGTTTCGGCGACGACGGCACCTTCACGGACGAGGGCTTCCACCAGCGCTACACGACCGAGCTCGCCAACGACTTCGGCAACCTGCTCTCGCGCACCACGAAGATGATCGAGCGCTACCGCGACGGCGTGGTGCCCGCCGATCCGGGTGGCGACGTCGACCTGGCGAACGAGGCCCTGGCCGCCCGCGAACAGGTACTCGCGCACTTCGATCGCGACGACGTCACGGGTGCGGTGGAGGCCGCATGGGCCTGGGTGCGCCGCCTCAATCGACTGGTGGAGGAGCGCGAGCCATGGACGCTCGCCAAGGATGACGCTCGCGCCGGCGAGCTCGACCAGGCGCTGTTCAGCCTCGCGAACGGCCTGCGCATCGCGGCGATCATCTTGTGGCCGGTCATCCCGCAGTCGTGCGAGGCCGTGTTCTCGGCCCTCGGGGAGCCCCTCGACGGGGTGGTGCTCGCGGGCGCCGCGTGGGACGCCGGCACGCCGCGCGCGCGCGTGAGCCCTCCCGAGCCGCTGTTCCCGCGCATCGAGGTGGACGAGGTGACCGCGTAGTCGACTCGCATTGCCACCTGCCGTCGTGCGACGACCCCGTGCCCGACCTCATCGCGGCCGCGGCCGCGGCGGGGGTGGAGCGCGTGGTGACGATCGGCTGCGGCCGCGACCAGAGCGAGCAGGCGGTGGCCCTGGCCGACGCGCACCCCGAGGTGTATGCCGCCGTGGGGGTGCATCCTGTGGATGCCGGGCGCGGCAACTGGCGCGACTCCGACGTCGACTGGATACGCGACCTCGCCGCGCACGAGAAGGTGGTCGCCATCGGCGAGGCCGGGCTCGACTACTTCCACGAGCGCACCACGCCCGACGACCAGCCGCGGGCCTTCCGAGCGCAGGGCGAGCTCGCGGCCGACCTCGGCATGCCGCTGGTCATCCACACCCGCGACGCGGCCGACGACACCATGGTGATCCTGCGCGACCTCGGCCTCACCGACGTGGTGCTGCACTGCTTCTCGATCCCGGAGTACCTCGACGAGGCGCTCGAGCGCGGATGGACAATCAGCCTCGCGGGCCCCGTGACCTTCCCGAAGAACACCGTGCTGCGCGACGTGGTTCCGCGCATCCCTGCCGACAGGCTGATGGTGGAGACCGATGCGCCGTACCTGGCGCCCGTTCCGATGCGCGGCAAGCGCAACCAGCCGGCGTTCGTGGCGCACACGCTCGCGTGCGTGGCCGAGCTCCGCGGTGACGACGTGGCCACCCTCGATGCGGCCACCACTGCCACGGCGGCACGCGTGTTCGGATGGTGAGCGAGCCCCCCGAGCGCGTCGGCACCCAGCGCCTCATGGAGCGACATGGCATCAGGCCGGACACCGACCTGGGCCAGCACTTCCTGCTGGACGAGAACCTCGCCGACCTCGCCGTGCGCATGGCCGAGGTGGGCCCGGACGACGTGGTGCTCGAGATCGGGGCGGGGCTCGGCACGCTCACGGCCGCGCTGGGACGCGCGGCGCGCGTGGTGCACGCGCTCGAGGTGGACCAGCGCATGGCCGAGCCCCTGGCCGAGGCCACGATGGGCATCGACGGCGTGCGCATCCACTGGGGCGACTGCATGAAGGTCGACCTCGAGGCGCTCGACCCGCCGCCCACCCGCGTGGTGAGCAACCTGCCGTACCACGTGGCCACGCCCATCCTCATCGAGACCATCTGCCGCCTGCCCCTGGTGGCGCACTGGGCCCTGATGACCCAGCGCGAGGTGGCCGACCGCTGGCTGGCTGCCCCGGGGTCACGGCTCTACGGGGGGCCGTCGGTGGTGATCCAGCTCGCATGCGAGGCCTCCGGGCGGCGCGCCGTGGGCCGCGAGGTGTTCTCCCCGCGCCCCCGGGTGGACTCGGCGCTGGTGGGGCTGCGACGCGTCGCCCCGGCACCCGACTCCGCCACGCGGAGGATCGTGCGCGCGGCCTTCGCCGTGCGTCGCAAGACCCTCGTGAATGCGCTCGGCCAGGCAGGTGCCGACCGCGACGCCGTGAGGGCTGCGGTGGCCGACCTTGGCCTCGACGCCGCGGTGCGTCCGGAGCAGTTGGCGCCCGCCGACTACCCGCGCCTCGCCGCCGCCCTCGGCCGGGACGGCATTCGGCCATGAGCACCGGCGAGTCTGTCACGGTCGAGGCGCCGCCCAAGGTGAACCTGCGGCTGCTGGTGGGTGCCGTGCGCCGCGATGGCTACCACCCGCTCACCACCCTGATGGTGGCGCTGCAGGGCCCGGCGGATCGCGTGACCGTGGCCCGCGCCGACGCGCGCTGGGTCGCCTGCCCGGGCATCGAGGGCCCCGCCAACCTCGCGTGGGCGGCGCTCGACGCGCTGGAGGCGGAGGCCGGGGAGGCCCTGCCGCCACTCGCCGTGGACATCGGGAAGGTGCTGCCGGCGCAGGCGGGCATCGGCGGCGGCTCCAGCGACGCCGCCGCCACGCTCACGGCGGCCGATCGCCTGCTGGGCCTGGGCCTCGGCCCGGAGCGGCTCGAGCGCGCCGCAGCTGCCGTGGGGTCGGACGTGCCCTTCTTCATCCGGGGCGGCGCGCAGTGGGCTACCGGGCGCGGCGAGGTACTGCGCCCCGCCGATGCCCCACCATTCGAGTGCGTGATCGTCGCGCCGGGCTCCGGGCTCTCCACTGCGGCCGTGTACGCCGCCTTCGATGCGCTGCCGCCCCCGCCGCCCGACGACCAGCTGCCCGTGCCGCAGTCGGCCGCTGGCCTTGCGGCCTGGTGCCGCAACGACCTCTGGGCCGCCGCGCGGTCGCTCGATGCGTCACTCGAGGTCCTGCAGGCGGACCTCGAGGCGGTCGGCGCGGCGCCCGCGCTGCTGTGCGGTAGCGGATCGGCGATGTGCGCCATCGCTCCCGACGCCGACGCGGCGGACGGACTCGCCGCGCGCATCGCGGGCGCCCGGCCGGGCATGCAGGTGCTGCGCGCCGGGTTCCCCGGCGCCACGGCCCAGCCGGCCTAGCGGAAGCCCACGCCGGATCCGGCGCGGCGCTTGACGGCGGCGAGGTCGGGCGGGTTCAGGGCGATGAGCTCGGGCACCGTGACCACCTTGAAGCCCCGCTTCTTGATCCACGGCAGCAGGCGATTGAGCGCCCAGTAGGTCTGCCCGCGGTTCTCATGCATGAGGATGATGGCCCCGGGCTTGACGCCCGCCTTGCTGATCCTGAGGATCTCCTCGCGGTTCGCGCCGAGGGAGTCACGGCTGTCGGTGGACCACAGAACGTTCAGCACGCCCTTGCCCTTGAGCCACGCGTTGAGCGACAGGGTGGTCGATCCATACGGTGCCCGGAACAGCTGCACGCGGTCACCCGTGATGTTGCTCGAGGCGGTCATGCTGCGCGACACCTCGGAGATCTGGCGGGACACCGGCAGGTCGGGCAGGTAGAGGTGCGACCAGGTGTGATCGCCCACCGAGCCCTCCCGGCTCTCGCGACGCAGGGTGTCGCTCCATTGCGCGAATTTCTTGCCGTTCACGAAGAAGGTGGGCCGGAAGCCGTACTTCTTGAACTCGTCCATCACCTTGGCCGTATAGGGCCCGGGCCCATCGTCCATCGTGATGGCGATGTACTTGCCCTGGGTGCCCGCCTCGTAGATGGGCACGCCCAGCGCGGCCACGCGCGCCACGGCCTCCTGCTGCTCGGCCTCGGATGGCATGGCGGGCCCCTTCGCCAGGCCGGCCACCGGCAGGGCGAGGATGGTCGATGCGGTGGCAATGAGGACGGCGGTGCGACGCATTCGGGGTAGTGAAGCACGCGGTGCCGCCGGCACCGTGCCGACGCGCCCGGGTGCGACCGTCGCCGTGGCATTCGCTGTTACCCTCGGCGCGGTGTCGGAAATGCAGATCGTGATCGAAGAGGAACCCCCCCGCGAAGGGGCGAGATGGCACCGTGCCCTGGTGGGCAGGCGCCTGCTCCTGGCGATCCTGCTCGCGGCCGCCGAGGCGGTGCTCCTGCTCTTCTGGGGTCCCTCATTCCTGTGGGTGCTGCTCGGCGCCGTGATCGTGCTCGCCCTCTCGGTGGGCCTGCTCAGTCGCGTGCCAGCCGGTCTGGGGCGCGACGCCCTCATCATCGTCGGCGGGGCCCAGGCAATCGTGGTGGGCATCCCCCTGCTGCTCGGGCTCGGGGTGATCGTGGCGGTGATCATCGGCATCCTGCTCATCGCCGGGCTCGTATTCGTCGCGGTGGCCAAGCGCCGGTGATCGCCGTGCACGCAGCCCCGCCGCCGGCCATGATCGCGCCCGTTCGCGCGCGCGAGACCGCCCGCGAGTCGCAGACCCCGGTATTCGACCAGGACGTCCAGGCCCTCACCGGGCAGGCGTGGCTGCGCGCCATCCGCTGGACGCCCGCCAGCCGCATCTACAACAAGCCGCCGGTCGTGGCAGTGCTGGACACCGGCGTTGCCCCGCAGGCCGCCGGCCTCGTGAACCGCGTGGACACCACGCGCGCGAAGTCGTTTGCCTTCGCGGGCGGAGACCCGCTGGTGGACACCCAGGGCCACGGCACCGTGGTGGCCGGGATCATCGCCACCGTGGCGTCGGGTCCCGAGGTCAATCCGGGCGTGACGATCCTCCCCGTGCAGATCGCCGGCCCCACCGGGCAGACGTCGGCGCAGGCCGTGGCCGAGGGCATCTACTACGCCGTCAGCCAGCGGGTGCGGATCATCAACCTGAGCCTGCAGGGCTCATCGCGATCGAAGGTGGAACAGGACGCCATCAACGCCGCGGTGCGCGCGGGCATCCTCGTCGTGGCCGCCAGCGGCAACAGCGGCAAGGACACCTGCGGGGTGGTGGGCATCACCCAGTGCGAGTACCCGGGCGCATACCGCCACGTGCTGGCGGTCGGGGCCACCGACGAGGCCGGCAACGCCCTGCCCGAGAGCACGCGCGGCATGCATGTGGCCGTTGCAGCACCCGGTCGCGACATCGTGGTCGGCAGCGCGCGCGGCCCCGAGGGCGGCCAGCGCTTCGAGACCCGCAGCGGCACCTCGATGGCCGCCGCGGTGGTGACCGGCGTGGCGGCACGCCTGCTGGCCGCACGGCCGTCGCTCACGGCCGACCAACTCACCGAGATCATCATGTCCACCGCGCGCACCGCGGCGGGTGGCCTCGACCGCGCACGCGGGTCGGGCGTGGTCGACCTGCCCCGAGCGCTCGCCGCCAAGGCGCCCTGGCTCGACACCACCGAGCCCGACGACGATGCCCCGGGCGCCCGCAGCCTCAGGCCCCTCGTGCCCCGCGGCTATTCATATGGGCAGCGCAAGGGGCGGCTTCGCACCTGGGCCGACCTGCGTGACTACTCGGTCGTCTACATCAAGAAGGGCCAGCAGCTCACGGCCGAGGCCACGGTGCAGTCTGGCAACGATGTCGATCTCTACCTCTGGAGGCCTGGGACCCCGCTCTACCGGCAGGGCGCGAAGTTCGCGCGCAAGTGGCTGCTTGCCGGTGCGGTGAACAAGGGTCGGGCGGAGACCCTCACGTTCCGGGCGCCGCAGGAGGGCGAGTACCTGCTCGAGGTGCGCCTGGCGGGCGCCCAGCGCCTGGTGCGCCCTCGCTACCTCGTGACGGCCACCGTCACGAGGGACGGGGCCACCTCCGGCACCACCGGAGGCACCACCGGAACGTCCCCAGGGGGCGCTACGGGCTCGCGCGGCGGCGTCGCCGGCAGCGGGGGAACGGGCACCGCGACCGGCTGAGCGCTGCGTTTCGCGGTTGTTGCGGAAACCGCGTTCGGGCTGGAAGCGTCGGGAAAAACAGGCTTTCATAGCCCGATGGCCACCCTCGGCACCACCTCGCGCGACCTCTCGGATCCCGCGCTGTTCGTGAACCGCGAGTTCTCGTGGCTCGACTTCAACGCGCGCGTGCTGGCACTGGCAGCCGATGCCGCGCAGCCGCTGCTCGAGCGGTGTCGCTTCCTCTCGATCTTCTCAGGCAACCTCGACGAGTTCTTCATGGTGCGCGTGGCCAGCGTGATCGACGCCCTCGAGGCGGGTCGGGCGTCGTCCACGCCCGACCAGCTGCCGCGCGAGGAGGTGCTCAGGGGAATCCGTGAGCGCGTGCTCGAGCTCACGGCGCTGCAGGCGTCGATCTGGCGCGATGAGGTGCGCCCGGCCCTGGCCGACGAGGGCATCGTGGTCACGAACATCGACGACCTGCCCGAGGGGGCCCAGGACGACTTGCGCACGCGGTTCGAGCGCGAGGTGCAGCCGATGCTGATCCCCCTCGCGGTGGGCCCGGGCCTTCCGTTTCCGTACATCAGCAGCCTGTCGCTGAACCTCGGGCTGACCGTGCGCGACGCGCAGACCGGCGAGTCGCGCTTCGCCCGCGTGAAGGTGCCCCGCATGCTCCCGCGGTTCGTGCGGGCCGGCGAGCTGCTGGTGCCGGTGGAGCAGGTGATCGCCACGAACCTGAGCGAGGTGTTCCCGGGGATGGAGATCACCCGCCGGGTTCTCTTCCGCGTCACGCGCGACGCCGACTTCTCGATCTCCGATGAGGCTGATGACCTGCTGAATGCCGTCGAGCGCGAGCTGCGCCGCCGGCGCTTCGGCGGCCCCGTGCGCCTCGAGGTGGAGGCCCGCAGCAGCAGCACGCTGCTGGAGGAGATCAAGGAGGGCCTCGGCGTGACCGACGACGAGGTCTACCCGGTCTCGAGCATGCTCGACCTCACAGCCCTCTCGCAGGTGGCGGCCCTCGACCGCCCCGATCTCAAGTACGTGCCGTGGGAGCCCCGCGTGCCCGCGCGTCTCACGGGCGGCGGCGATGAGGGCGGCATGTTCACCGAGATCCGCCGCGGGGACATCCTCGTGCATCACCCGTACGACTCGTTCGAGGCCAGCGTCGCGCGCTTCGTGCAGGAGGCCGCCGACGATCCCGACGTGGTCACCATCGAGCAGACCCTCTACCGCACCAGCGGCGACACGCCCATCGTGCCCGCGCTCATCCGCGCGGCGGAGCGCGGCAAGGGAACCGTGTGCCTTGTCGAGCTGAAGGCACGCTTCGACGAGGAGCAGAACATCCGCTGGGCCAAGGCACTGGAGCGCGCCGGGGTGCATGTGGTCTACGGCCTTCCCGGCCTCAAGACGCACGCAAAGCTCTGCCTTGTGGTGCGCCGAGAGGGCAACCGCCTGAGGCGCTACGCGCACATCGGCACCGGCAACTACCACCCCACCACCGCGCGGCTCTACACGGACGTGGGGCTGTTCACCTGCCGCGAGGACGTCGTGGACGACGTCGCCGACCTCTTCAACTACCTCACGGGGTTCGCACGCCCGCCACGCTACCGGCAGTCGCTCGTTGCGCCGGAGCATCTTCGCGACGCCCTGGTCGAGGAGATCGACCGCGTCACCGCCCGGCATGAGCAGGGCCAGCCCGGCCACATCCGCATGAAGCTCAACTCGATGATCGACGGGCGCATCATCGAGGCGCTCTTCCGCGCCTCGTGTGCCGGGGTGCCCGTGGAGATCTGCGTGCGCGGCATCTGCGGGTTCCTGCCCGGCATTCCCGGCGTGAGCGAGAACATCCGCGTCGCGTCGGTGGTGGGGCGGTTCCTCGAGCACTCGCGCATCTTCGTGTTCAGCAGTGGCGACGAGCGCCGGGTGTTCACCGGATCGGCCGACCTCATGGCCCGCAATCTCGATGACCGCGTGGAGCTCGTGGCGCGGGTGGATGACGAGGTCGTGGCCGACGAGCTCGTATCGATCGTCGACGTGATGCTGGCCGACACCGCCAGCGCGTGGCGCCTGCACCCCGACCGCTCGTGGCAGCGGGTTGCCCCGGCCCCGGGCGAGGAGCCCTTTTCGAGCCAGCAGGCGCTGATGGACCGCGCGGCCCCGCGCCCCGAGGCAGCGCCCCGAAGCGACCGCTGACGGCCGCGCACGCGCTATCGTGCGCGACGTGAGCACTGAGAACGCAGAGACCACCGAGGCCCCGGACGGCGTCACCGCCGAGGCCGGGGGAGACGATGCCACCGGCGCCAACTGGTCGCCGGGAAGCCGCCCCACCTTCAACTCGCCAGCCGCCGACCTCAACCAATTGAGGAACGAGGCCAAGCGCATCGCCGATGCCGCTCCGGGGCAGCCGGTGCACAACAGCGTGCTGTCGCGCGCCCGCGCGCTGGCCGCCGCGCTCGAGCACGACCTGGGGCTGCCGCCGACCGCCGAGGGGCTCTCGTATGCCGACCTCGCGGTGCTGCTCTCGCAGAGCCGCTAGGCGCCCGCCCCGCACGGAGCCATGACCGCGTTCGGGCGCCTCTGGGGGCTCACGAAAGCGGTCACCGACCGTGTGATCCGGCACTCCCAGATGGCCCGGGCGAGCCAGTTCGCCTACGTGGCCTTCCTGGCCTCCATCCCGTTCGCCTTCGTGCTCATCTCGATCATCGGCCTGGTGGCGAGCCCGTCGGCCTACTCGGGGCTCATCGACAGGGCGCGCGGGACGATCCCCGATCAGCTGGCGGATTTCCTCGACGACCTGCTGCAGTCGGCATCGTCGAGTACCGGTCAGTCGATCATCTTCCTCGTGCTGGGTCTGCTCATCGGCCTCTGGCTCGCGGGCAACGTGGCCGGGTCCATCACCGACGGGCTCGATGACGCGTTCGAGCGTCCCCACCGCCCGTGGCTGCGCGGCAAGGCACGCGCCATCGTCACGGCGGTCATCACCGCGCTGGTGTTCGTGGTGGCCACGCTGCTGTCGGTCGTTGGCCCGCCCATTCTGCAGTGGGTGGCCGAGCAGCTCGGCGCAGGCGCGGCGACGCAGGTACTCGTGCAGGTGGGCGTGGCCGTCGCCGGCGCGGCGATCTTCTGGGGGTTCCTCGTGCTGCTGTACCGCTACGCCCCGAACGATGCCGCCGCTCACACCCGTCACGCGGTGCCCGGCGCCGTGGTGGGCGTGATCGGCTGGATCATCGTCGCGAGCCTCTTCCGGCTCTACGTGGATAACTTCGGGTCGTACAACCGCGTGTACGGCAGCCTCGGCGCCGTGGTGATCTTCCTGGTGTTCCTCTACCTCACCGGCCTGGCCATCCTCATCGGCGGTGAGACGTCCGCGCAACTCGCCGCCGCCGATGAGGATGATGGAGAGCCCGCCCCCGCCTGATCAGGCGCGCCTGCCCCCGGGGTATGTGCGGTCGAAGTAGTTCGTGACGGGCCAGTTGAGCATCCAGATGAGCGGCGAGAAGCCGCCGATGAGGGGCGCGAGTGGGATGGCCAGCACGAACACCACGGCGCGGCCGATGCCGTCCAGGCTGTGGTCGTCCACCGCCACCCACTGCAGCCAGGTCATCGCGAGGCTGCTGAGCGCCAGGAGGCCGGCGTAGACGGCCGTGGTGAGCACCGATGAGGGCTCATCGGAGAAGAACTCGAGCCCGAAGGGAAGGAGGCAGATGAGCGCGAGGAACACCATGTTCGCGGACACCACCCGACGCGACGCCTCCGGGCCCATCTTCGCGAAGACATCGTGGTGGCCGACCCAGAAGCTCACGATGACCGCGAAGGTGACCAGGAAGTAGAGGATCTGGGGGACGGTGTCCGACCAGAAGGCCTCGCCCAGCGTCTCGCCGCCGCTCGCGATCGGGGGCGTGATGCGCAGCACCATCAGCGTGATGGCCACGGCGAGCACGGCGTCCGAGAAGAACTCCAGCCGCTTGCTGCTGATGGGGATCATGGGAACGCTCACGGCATCACTCCTGGCAGCCGGGGCACCAGTACGTGGTGCGGTTGGCATCGCCCTGCCCGCATGAGCGTACCGGCGCCCCGCACCTGCGGCAGGGCCGCCCCCTGCGGCCGTACACCCACGTGCGCTCGCCCGGACGCGCGGTGCCGAGCGGGGGGCGGTAGGTGCGGATGCGCCCCCGGTCACGCACGCCGGTGGCCAGCAGCTCCGATCCGATGACCCCGATCGACTCCGCCTCCTCCCGGGTGAGGCTGCCCACCTGCCGCCAGGGGTCGACGCCCGCGAGGAAGAGCGTCTCGCTCTTGTAGACGTTGCCGATCCCGCTCATCACCCGCTGGTCCATCACCGCATCGCCCACCGGGCGCGTGGGCTCGATGGCGAGGAGGCGCAGGCCGATGGCTGCAGGGTCGGCGTCATCGGCCAGCAGGTCTGGCCCGAGCGCGTCGATGCGCGGCATGGGCTCGCCGGGCTCGAGCAGTGCGAGGTCCGGCCCGCGGTACTGCGCCACCACGGCCTCGGTGGTGCCGAGCGCCAGCCACAGGCCGCGCTGGGGGATGTCGGCGTCCGCTGCATAGGTGCGCCACACCCCGCCCATGCGCAGGTGCGAGTGCAGCACCCGTCCGCTGCGGAACCGGAACAGATGGTGCTTGCCACGCGCCTCCATGTGCTCGAGCACGTCTCCCATCAGGCGCTCGTCGATGCGCTGCGGAGCGAGTCGCGGCTCGGTCACCTCTACCCGCACCAGCGGGCTGCCCGCGATCGCCCGGGTGAGCACGATGGCGTTGCGGTGGCTCACCTGCCCCTCGGGCATTACTCGCCGGCCTCCATGCCCCGGTAGCCGGCCCGGAACCCCGCGCGCTCCAGGGCGGGGGCAGCGGCAGAGTCGGCCGCCGGCCCTCCGTCGATGCGCTCGATGCGCAGGCGCCGCGCGCGGTCGGCCATGGCCCACTGCGCCAGGGCGCGCAGGCCGGGCTCGAGGAACGGGTGGCCGGGATCCACGAGGGTGGTCATGGTGCGCCCGCCGCGCTCCACGTGGGCGATGGGAACGCCGTCGGCCAACACCACCTGCGCCCCGAACACTCGCGACGGCGAGCGCGCGCCCTCGCGCTTCGGCCACGGCAGGGCCGCGCCGTAGGGCTGGGCGGGGTCAGCAGCCCCGATGATGAGCACGTCGGGCTCGTCGCCCTCGAGGCGGTCCACGCGCAGGTCGCGCAGGCGGTCGATGGCACCGGGCAGCGCGAACTGCGCGCCGCCGAGCCCCTCCACGAAGTATCCGCGACGACAGAGGCCCAGGGTCTCCATCTGGCCGAGGTCCGGGTACACGGCGCTGAAGCCCCCGGGTATGCCCTCGCCCATCACTGCCCCGCGGGTGACGATGCCGTGGCGGTCGAGGAGGATCTCGGCCAGTGCCCTGCGCTGGTCGGCCACCGACGGGGCCCGCTCGAAGAGTGGTGCGGTGAGCGCCCAGCGCCCGCCCGTGAGCGCGGCGCGTCCCCCGCGCATGCGCGCCGAGCGGCCCCAGGCGCGCCCGCGTGGCGCACGGGCCGACGCCGCGCGCTGGGTGCCCCGGGGCCCTGAGCGCAGGGGCGTCCAGAGATCGTTGGTCACCTCGCCGGCCCACACGAGCGCCCACAGCGACGCCACGGCCTCCTCGCGCGGCACATCGGCGATGTCGATGAGGTCGTCGAGGAACTGCGCACCCATGGCCAGCGCGCTCCGCATGTGGTCGGCGGCGTCGCCCTCCGGCGTGGCATCCGCCGATGGCGGGCCGAATACCGCGGCGTCCTCTCGCAGGTAGATGGCCACCCGACCGCCGCCCCCCGACCCGAGCGATCCGGCGCCCACCCAGGTGATCTCGCCCGCCGCGGCCAGCTGGTCGAGCCATGCCGGCGAGTACGAGCCGAGGCGCCGCGGGAATGTCTCGCCCTCCCACTGGGCGGCTGGCAGCGCGATTCCCTGCAGGCCCGAGATGACGTCGCGCAGGGCGTCGGGCCCCGGCGGGGAGTCCGGCCGGTCGATGCGCTGCCACTGGGGAAGGAAACGCGCCAGCACCTCCGGGTCGGTGGGCTCCACCTCGCGACGCAGGCGCGCCATGCTCATGCGGCGCAGGCGGCGGAGCACCTCGGGATCGCACCACTCCTCGCCGCTCCCGCCGGGGCGCATCTGGCCGCGCACCAGGCTGCCCTCTGCCTCCATCAGCCTGAGCGTCTGCTCCACGAGCGATGGCGAGGCGCCCAGGCGATTGGCGGCGTCGGCGGCGCGGAAGGGGCCGTGGGTGCGCGCGTAGCGGGCCAGAAGGCCCTCGAGCGCCCGCGGTGCGGGCTCGAGGAAGGCATCGGGCAGCCCTGCTGGGGGCATCACCCCCAGGCCGTCGCGGTAGCGGCCGGCATCCTCGGCGGCGATGAGGCGGTCCTCACCGGCCACGCGCGCCCTCGCTGCGCGGCGCTCGCGCTCGAGCTGATCGAGCAGCGCGGGCAGTGCCTCGGCCTGCTCCACGCGCCGCCCGATCTCGTCCTCCGAGAGGTCCCCGAGGCGGCGAAGCAGGTCGTGCACGCCATCGGCGCCGCGCGCCGCGCGCTCGGGGTTGAGGCCCTGCAGGTCGGCCTCGAGGTCGTCGAGGGCGTCGGGGTCGATGAGCTCGCGCAGCTCGTCCTGGCCCAGCAGCTCGCGAAGCAGGTCGCGGTCGAGCGCCAGGGCCTGCGCCCGGCGCTCGGCGGCCGGGGTGTCGTCGTCGTACATGTACGACGCCACGTACTCGAACAGCAGGGCCCCGGCGAAGGGCGAGGCCGAGTCGGTCTCCACCTCGGTAACCGCCACCTCGCGCGACGCGATGCGCCCGAGAAGATCGCGCAGTGCCGGCATGTCGAACCAGTCGTTGAGGCACTCGCGGTAGGTCTCGAGGATCACCGGGAACGACCCGAACCGGCGCGCAACCTCGAGCAGCGACGACGCCTTGAGGCGCTGCTGCCACAGCGGGGTGCGCCGGCCGGGGTGCCGGCGGGGGATGAGCAGCGCGCGCGAGGCGTTCTCTCGGAAGCGCGACCCGAACAGCGCCGTGCCGCCGAGCTCGCCGAGGATGAGGTCCTCCACGTCCGCGGCATCCGGCAGCAGCACGTCGGTGGGGGGCAGGGTGTCGCCGTCCACCACGTGGCAGGCGATGCCGTCGTCGCTCCAGATCACGTGCGGGTCGGTGCCCGTGGCCTCGCGCAGGCGGGCCTGTATGGCGAGGGCCCACGGGGCGTGCACGCGGGCGCCGAAGGGGGAGAGCACGCACAGGCGCCAGTCGCCGATCTCGTCGCGAAACCGCTCCACCACGATGCCGATGTCGCTGGGCACGGTGCCGGTGGCCTCCACCTGGTCGCGCACGTACTGGATGAGGTTCGCGGCCGCGCGGTCGTCGAACCTGCTGTCGGCCTTGAGGCGCTCCGTTGCCTCGGCGGGGTCGGCGGCGGCGATGTCGCGGGCCATGCGGCCCACGGCGGCGCCGAGCTCATAGGGCCGCCCCACGCCCTCGCCGCGCCAGAACGGCACCGCGCCGGGGGCTCCCGGCGCGGGGGAGACCAGCACGCGGTCGCGGGTGATCTGCTCGATCCGCCAGGTCGAGGCACCGAGCATGAACGCCTGGCCTGCACGGGCCTCGTACACCATCTCCTCGTCGAGCTCGCCGACGCGCGTGCGACCGTCCGCGAGGAACACGCCGAAGAGGCCCCGGTCGGGGATGGTGCCGGCGTTCTCCACGGCCAGGCGCCGCACGCCGTCGCGGCCGCGCAGGGTGCCCTCGGCGCGATCCCACACCACGCGCGGCTTGAGCTCGGCGAACTCGTCCGACGGGTAGCGGCCGGCGAGCATGTCCAGCACGCCCTCCAGCTGGTCGCGTGAGAGGTCGGCGAACGGGTAGCTGCGGCGGGCCGTCGCCAGCACGTCGTCAACGGCCATCGGCTCGTCGCCCGAGACCATTGCCACCACCTGCTGGGCGAGCACGTCGAGCGGAAGGCGCGGCACGTGGGTCTCCTCGATGGCGCCCTCGCGCATGCGCTCGACCACGGCCGCGCACTCGAGCAGGTCGCCGCGGTACTTCGGGAAGATCCTCCCGCTGCTCGGCACGTCGATGCGGTGCCCCGCGCGGCCCACGCGCTGGATGCCACGCGCCACGCTTCGGGGGCTCTCCACCTGGATCACCAGGTCCACCGCGCCCATGTCCACGCCGAGCTCGAGGCTGCTGGTGGCCACGAGCGCGGGGATGCGCCCGGCCTTGAGGTCTTCCTCGATGATCGTGCGCTGCTCGCGGGCCAGCGAACCGTGGTGCGCGCGCGCCACCTCCTCCTCGGCCAGCTCGTTCAGGCGCAGTGCCAGCCGCTCGGCCGAGCGGCGGTTGTTCACGAAGATCAGGGTGCTGCGGTGGGCCTTCACCAGCTCGAGCAGCGCCGGGTACATCGCGGGCCAGATCGAGCGCCGGGTGGATCCGCCGCCGATGACGTCGAGCAGGTCCTGCCCGCCGCCGTCCTCGGGGCCACGACCGGGCTCGGCCATGTCGCGCATGTCGTCCACCGGGACGATCACCTCGAGGTCGAGCTCCTTCACGCGACCGGCGTCCACCAGGCTCACGGGCCGCGGCGCGCCCTCGTCGTCCTGGCCGCCGAGGAACCGCGCGATCTCGCTGAGGGGCCGCTGCGTGGCGCTCAGCCCGATGCGCTGGATGGGCTGCTCCGCAACCTGCTCGAGCCGCTCCATCGACAGCGCGAGGTGGCTCCCGCGCTTGGTGCCGGCCATCGCGTGGATCTCATCCACGATCACCCCGGTGACCCCGCGCAGGATCTCCTCGCCCTTGCTGGTGAGCAGCAGGTAGAGGCTCTCGGGCGTGGTGATGAGGATGTCCGGCGGGTTGCGCAGCATGCGCTGCCGCTCGGCCTGCGGCGTATCGCCGGTGCGCACCCCCACCGTGATCTCAGGCGGCTCAAGGCCGATGCGCCGGGCCGACTCCGCGATGCCCGCGAGCGGCCCGCGCAGGTTGCGCTCGACGTCGTAGTTGAGGGCCTTGAGGGGTGAGATGTAGAGGATGCGACCGGCCTCGGTGACGGTCGCGGGCGCCTCCCGCTGACTGTCACCCGCGAGGCGTGCGGACGCGATCTGGTTGAGCCCCCACAGGAACGCCGCCAGGGTCTTCCCAGACCCGGTGGGCGCCACGATGAGCGTGTGCTCGCCCGCGGCGATATGCGGCCATCCCAGCACCTGCGGGGGCGTTGGCCCCTCGAAGGCGCGCGCGAACCAGTCGGCCACCGCGGGGTGGAATGGGGCGAGCACATCCGGGGCGGGTGCCGTGGTCACGCGAGAACGCTATCGCCGCGCGCGGAGGGACGGTGCCCGAGCGGTGATGGTCACCCGGCGGCAGGGGTGACTGTCACCGGGTGTCGCCGACTACACTTGCCCGCGTGGGTTCCGACGTCCTCACGCCGCCTGCGGAGAAGATTCGCAGCACCGGCTCAGGGGCCGGCCTGGGAAGGCCGGTCTCGGTGATCGTGATGAACGACAGCCACAACACCTTCGAGGGCGTCGCGACGATCCTGTCGCAGTTCGTTCCCGGGGTGGACTACGCCAAGGGGATGAAGTTCGCGAACACCATCCACAACTCGGGGCAGGCCACCGTGTGGAGGGGTGATCATGAGCGCGCGGAACTCATCTGGGATCAGTTGAAGGGGGCGGGGCTCACCATGGCGCCGCTCACCGACGGATAGGAGAGGGGCCGGATGGCCGAGGAGACACGCGAACCCACCTGGTACGACCAGGCAACGGCCGCGCAGCAGGCGCAGGCGCAGGAACTCGAGCAGGTCACGCAGAAGGCGCTGCTGAGCCGGGTGATGTTCCTCGTGGCCGTGACCTGCGCGTTCACTGCCGCAGGTGCCTTCATCGCGAAGGACTTCAGCGGCGGCGCGATGATCGCGTGCTGGATCGGCGCATTCGCGCTCATTCTGGCCAGCGGCTTCATCAAGAAGCAGAGCGGCCCGCTCGGCATGACGCTCCTGTTCGTCGTCGGCCTGCTGCTCGGAATGGCCGTCGGCCCGGCCCTCCAGGTGTACGTCTCCGTGAATGGTGCGCAGGTGCTCTGGCAGGCCGCGGGTGCCACCGCGCTGTTCATCGCGGCGTTTGGCGCGTGGGGCTACGCCACCCGGCGCGACCTGGCCCCCTACGTGCGTTTCTTCTTCTGGGCGCTCATCGGCCTGATCGTGTTCGGGATCGTGATGATCTTCGTGCAGATCCCCTCTGGCTACCTGATCTGGTCGATCCTCGGCCTGGCGATCTTCGCCTTCTGGACCGCCTTCGACTTCCAGCGCCTGCGCAGGTCGAGCACCGGCAACGTGGCGGTGCCGATCGCGCTCGGGATCTTCCTCGACATCTTCAACGTCTTCCTGTTCTTCCTGCAGATCTTCGGCGGGGGCGGCAGGTAGGCACATGACCGGCTCGGACGCCCTGCTCGACGCGCTCGTCGCGCAGGGCGTCGAGGTCATATTCGGGAACCCGGGCAGCACCGAGCTCCCCCTCATGGATTCGCTCGCCGCCCCCGGGCGGCCGCGGTTCGTGCTGGGGCTCACCGAGCCCGTGGTCATGGGCATGGCCGATGGCTACGCGCAGGCCTCCGGACGCCTCGGCGTGGCGCTCGTGCACGTGCAGCCCGGCATGGCCAACGCCATGAGCGGCGTGCTGAACGCCCACCGCGCCCGCGTGCCGCTGCTGGTCATCGTGGGGCAGCAGGTCTCCTCGATGCTGTCCGGCGCGCCTTTCCTGGGAGGCGAGATCGTGGAGATGGCGCGGCCGCTTGCGCGCTATGCCGAGGAGGTCTCCGAGCCCGCATTGCTCGGGCCGATGCTCCGCGACGCCGTGGAAGCCGCCTTCGGCCCACCCGCCGGGCCCGCGGTGCTGAGCATCCCGCTGGAGACCCAGGCCGGGCCCTCCGCGGCCCTGCCGCCCCTTCCGGCAGGCATGCGCCGGCTCGACCCGCCCGACGGCGCCGATCTCGCGCGCGCTGCGGCGCTACTGGCTGGTGCGGCGGCGCCGGTGATCCTCGCCGGCGACGGCGTGGCGCATGGAGATGCGCATGGCGAACTGTCGGACCTCGCCGAGCGGCTCGGGGCTCCGGTGATGGGCGAGCCGTTCGCCGCCCGGATGCCCCTGGACACCGACGACCCCGCGTGGGCGGGTCCCATGCCCCGGGCCGCCGCGCCGATCCGCGAGGCCCTGTCGAGCCATGACGTCGTGCTCGCCGTCGGCATGCCGGTGTTTCGGCTGTTCGGGTGGAGCCCCGGGTCGCCGATGCCCGATGGCGCACGGCTCATCCACGTGGATGTCGACCCTGCGGAGATCGGGCGCATGATCACCCCCGAGGTGGGAATGGTCGCCGAGCCCGCTGACGCCCTGCGCGGCATCGCCGCCCTGCTCGGCGACGGCGATGGCAACCGCGCCGGTCCTGCGGGGAGCAGCACCCATGCCGCGGCCGTGCGCCGGGCCACGCTGGCCGCCACGCATCAGGCGTCGCGTGCCAGCGCCCGCGCCGAACTGCACGCGCGCGCCGATGGGGCGGAGGTCATCACCCCGGCAGCGCTCTCGGCCGCCCTCGGCGAAGGCGTAGCGCTCGCCGACCTGGTGGTGGATGAGGGCATCACGTCCACCCGCGACCTGCGCGTGGCGCTCGGCGATCGCGACGTGGGCTCATGCATGTGGCACCGGGGCAGCGCGCTGGGCTGGGGGCTTCCGGCCGCGGTGGGGGCGGCTGTCGCCGACCCCACCCGCAGAGTGGTCTGCGCCCAGGGCGACGGTTCGCTCATGTTCGGCGTCCATGCGCTCTGGACTGCCGCGCACCAGGGTTGCCGCGTGGCCCTCGTGGTGGCCGACAACTCCGGGTACGAGATCCTGCGCGCCGGGATGGAGGGGCTCACCGGCGTGCCGCAGGGTGGCTGGCCGGGGCTCGCGGTGACTGACCCGCCACTCGACATCGCGGCGATCTGTCGGGGCTTCGGGGCCGATGCCGATACGGTGGCCGACCCTGCCGACCTGCCATCTGCGATTGCAGACCTGCTGGCCCGGGCCGAGCACGGGCCCGCGGTGCTGGTGGCGCGCGTGGAGGGCCTCACGCCCGCGGTGGGCGGCCCGCTGGACGGCGCGCTGGCCTAGGGCGGCGTGATGGCGCCGCTCGGTGAGATCCTGGCGGCGGACTTCCCGAAGTCGGCGCGCGAGAGCGCCGCGACGTCACGGATGCTCGATCCGCCCGGCGAGGGAACTCCATCGCCCGAGAGGCGCACCGGCGCGAGGGATCCCGACTCGAAGCGCCCGTCGGGCGCCATGGTCACCTTCAGCACGCCGCTCTGGCCGGAATATGACGCCGTGCCGAACACCTTGTAGCCCAGGAAGTTGCCGAGGCTGTAGGCGATCAGGCGGCCGCCCCGGAACTCCATGCCGCGCATCACGTGCGGGCCGTGGCCGATGACCAGATCGGCGCCGGCGTCCACAAGGCCGCGGGCGAGGCGCCGGGTCTCGCCGCGGGGCTCGCCCAGATAGGTCTCCGCGCCCTGCGGCACGTTGCGGTACGGGGTGCCCTCGGCGCCGCCATGGAAGCTCGCGATCACGATCGGGGCGACGCCGGCGGCCCTGCGCACCAGCCTCTGCGCACCCGGGATGTCGAGGGAGTTCTGGCTCCACGCGTACGGTGCGAGGCCCACCACGGCCACCTTGGTGCCGTTGGGGAGCGTCTGCACGGCGATCTCACCGGGCCTGCCGGTGTGCAGGATGCCCACGGCATCGAGCGCGCGCACCGTGGAGCGGATACCCGCGGGCCCCCAGTCGTTCGAGTGGTTGTTGGCGATGCTCATCACCGTGAAGCCCGCGTTCTTGAGGTTGCGGGCGTACGACGGCGGGCTGGCGAACGCGTAGCAACTTCCGCCGCTGCCGCTGCCGCACTTGGCGCTGGGCCCCGTAGCCAGCGCGGATTCGAGGTTGCCGAACACCACGTCGCCCTTGAGCAGGGGCCTGACGGCGTTGAACAGGGTGGACCCACCGGCGGGGGGGAGGCCGAACTCCGGCGTGCCCATCACGGTGTCGCCCACGGCGGCCACCGACACGCTCGAGGCCCCCGGCGCTGCTGTGCCCTGCGTGGTCGACGGCCCGCTGGTGGCTGCCACCTGCTGTTCTGCCTGGCTGCCGCCCGGGGCGTCGGCGGCACGCGCCGCATCTGCCGACGGCGCGCCCGCGCCGGATGCGGCGGTGCCCTCGGCCTTGGCGGTGGTGACCGTGGGGTTGGAGCCGTTGCCGGAGGCCACCACGGCCGCGAGTCCGCCCACGGCCACCACGCACAGGAGGGCCAGCACGCGGTCCTGCTTCGCGCGCGTGGACGTGGGGCGGCGGCGCTGCGCAGGCCGGCGGCGGGACGGGGACGTCATCGCATCGAACTTAGCCGCGCGGGCCGGTCATCCTGCCCCACCCGGTCATGGCGCCGGCCGCCGGGCGCCGGCCGCGGTGCTCTCGCCGGCGCCCAGCAGCGCCTGCACCAGCGCCTGCTCGGCCTCCCACAGCCACTTCTCGTAGTAGCTCGCCTGCAGGTAGCGAGCGTTGCCGATCCGCTCGATCGTGTGGCGGAAGGCGTGCGTCGAACGGGGCGCGCTGGTCATCGCCAACGCGAACGCGCGGATGTCCCAGTCGTGCTGCAGGGCCGCATCTGCGCCGGGCCAGGTGGCCGGGCCGAAGCCCTGCATGCCGCCGAGGTCGTGGCTGCCGTCCA
>JAURGT010000121.1 GCA_030833665.1 Miltoncostaeales bacterium | reverse complement strand
CCCTCAACTCGGCCGTCTGGTCGGGCGGCTCGTTCGTGTATGTGCCAAAGGGTGTCGACGTGCCGTTGCCACTCCAGGCCTACTTCCGCATCAATGGCCAGAACACCGGACAGTTCGAGCGCACGCTGATCGTTGTCGATGAGGGTGCAAGCCTGCACTACATCGAGGGCTGCACCGCGCCAAACTGGGCAACCGACTCACTGCACGTTGCCGTCGTCGAGGTGATTGCACTTCCGGGCGCGAAGGTTCGCTACACCACGATTCAGAACTGGTCGAACGATGTTTACAACCTAGTAACGAAGCGCGCGCACGCGCACGCCGGCGCCACGGTTGAATGGATTGACGCCAACACGGGCGCACAGCTCACCATGAAGTACCCAGGCATCTACCTGCTGGGCGAGAAGGCCCACGCCGAAATCGTCTCGGTCGCTGTGGCCTCAAAGGGTCAGCACCAGGACACCGGCGCGAAGGCGGTGCACCTTGCACCGAACACCACAAGCC
>JAURGT010000120.1 GCA_030833665.1 Miltoncostaeales bacterium | reverse complement strand
CTGGCCGCCCGACAGCCAGTCCGGCGACCCGCCGTCGCCGCGCAGGGCCAACGCCGCGGCGGCGGGGTGCGCCGCCCGCCAGGCCGCGCGGTGGGAGCGAGCGGCTTCCAGGGCGGCGTCCACGGTGGAGGCCAAGGCGGCCAAGGCGGCCCAGCGTTCGGGTGGTGGGGCGGGGCCGCCGCCGCCGCCGCTGGTGCCGATCCGTCTGCGCCGCTGTCTCCGGCGGCGGCCGCAGCAGGGGGCACGAAAAAGGCCGGCGGCGCCCCACCCGTCTGCGGAGGGGCCATCGGCATGGGCGGCATGTTCAGCGTGCTCAAGGTCCGCAAGGACCAGAAGCCTGGCGACTACACCGACCCGGGATGGTTCCGCCACCCGGCCGGCACCGTGGCTTATGAATTCAAGGGCGATGCACCAAACCCGCCTCGGGCGCCGCAAGCCTCGCAGGCGGGCCAACCCGCTCCGTCTGTGGCCCGTCCGGGTGAAGGAGCTGCGGGTGCAGTCA
>JAURGT010000011.1 GCA_030833665.1 Miltoncostaeales bacterium | reverse complement strand
GCATGCGGTCGGCCACGTAGGCCCGTCGCGCCACACGTGACGCCGGGCGAGCGCGAAGCTCGCCAGCCCCTCGTGCCCGCGCGTCAATGCGCCACATCCCCATGTGGCCATCGTGCGGGGCGCGAGCGCAGCCGTGGCGCCCGGACCGTGCCGGGTGCGTCATGGCACCGTCACGCCCCAGCCCCTACTCGGGGTGCCCGATGCTCCCCTGAAGCGCGGCCATCGCCCGGGCGAACAGCAGGCCCATGGCATCCGCGGCCTCGTCGGCGGTGTCAACGGGCTTGATGGCGCCCATGCCGGCGGTGGCCATCTGCACGGCCAGCTGGATCACCTGGAAGCGGTCCACCGGCTGGATGTGCCCGCCGCCCTCGGCCTGGATCTCCTCCATGGCCTCGCGCTGGGCGCGCATCATCTCCTTGAGGCGCTCCTTGAACTCCTCCGATGCGCCCTCGCCGAAGGCGAAGCCGAACGGGAACTCCTCGTCACTCACAGCCTGATCTCCCTCAGCGGCGTGCGGCTGAACATGTGGATGGTGTCCACGAAGCGCACGGTACGCGACTGCAGGTCCATGAGGATGGAATGCGTTCTCGCGCCGTCACTGAAGTAGCGCACGCCCTTGAGCAGGTGGCCATCGGTCACTCCCGTGGCCAGCACGTACATCGGCTGCGGAGCCAGGTCGCGGGCGGTGAGCACACGGTTGGTGTCCTCGAGGCCGAATTGCCTGAGGCGCTCGCGCTGGGCGTCGTCCTTCGGCCACATGCGGGCCTGGATCTCGCCGCCCAGGCACTCGAGGGCCGCGGCGGTGATGACGCCCTCGGTGCTGCCGCCGATTCCCATGTACACGTGGTCGCCGGTGCCGCGCACCGCCGCCGACATCGACGCGGTGATGTCGCCGTCGGGGATCAGCTTGATGCGCGCCCCGAGGGCGCGGATGTCCTCGATGAGCTCCTCATGGCGCGGTCGGTCGAGCACGACCACCGACAGGTCGCGGATGCGCCGGTCGTAGCAGCGGGCGATGGTGTCGAGCGTGTCGGAGATGGGAGCGGTGATGTCCACCCGACCCTTGGCGTTGGCCCCCACGCACAACTTCTGCATGTACATGTCGGGCGCGGCCATCACCCCGCCCGGCGCGCCGATGACGCACACGGCGATCGCCCCGGCGTCACCGCGGGCCACCAGGTCGGTGCCCTCCAGCGGGTCGACCGCGATCTCGCACGGCATTCCGCCGGTGCCGAGAACCTCACCCACGTAGAGCTCGGGGGCCTCGTCCTTCTCGCCCTCGCCGATGATCACCTCGCCCGTGATGGGCATGGCGCTGAACTCCTTGCGCATGGCATCGACGGCCGCGCCGTCGGCGGCGTGGCGGTCGCCCTGCCCCACCCAGCGGGCCGACGCCAGGGCGGCCTGCTCGGTGACGCGCAGGAAGTCGGTGGCCGGCACGATCTCGTGGCCCTCGAGCCCGACGGGCACAGGGGCGGGAACGTCGTTGGTGGTCATGCGTCCTTTCGCGACAGCCGCGCGGCGTGGTCCTCGTTGAACTTGTCGATGCCCTGCGCGGTGAGCGGGTGGTGGAGCATCTGGTGGAACACCTTCGGGGGAATGGTGGCGATGTCCGACCCCATGCGGGCGGCCTCCATCACGTGCACGGGGGTGCGGATGCTCGCGGCCAGCACCTCGCAGTCGAAGTCGGATGCCGCGAAGGCCTCGACGATCTCGAGCAGGTGGCCGAGGCCGTCCTCGTTGATGTCGTCGTAGCGGCCCACGAACGGCGACACGAACGACGCCCCGGCCGACGCGGCGAGGATCGCCTGGTTGGCCGTGAAGCAGAGGGTCATGTTCACGCGGATGCCATCGCGCGCCAGCGCCGAGGTGGCGCTCAGCCCCTCGCGCGTGGTGGGCAGCTTCACCACGATGCGCGGGTCGATCGCCGCCAGGCGCTGGCCCTCGGAGATCATCGTGGGCACGTCGTCGGCCACCACCTCCGCCGATACCGGGCCGTCGACGATCTCGCAGATGCGCCGGTAGATGTCGTCCTCATCGCCCTCCACCTGCGAGAGCAGGGTCGGGTTGGTGGTGGCGCCGCTCAGCACCCCCCACGATGCGATCTCCTCGATGTCGGCGAGGTTCGCGGTGTCGATGTACAGCTTCACGGTGGGCCTCCGGAGGCGTGAACGCGTTCGGGCGAGGCTACCAGCCGCGTCATGCGCCCCCGTGGCGGCGCATCGCGCTGCGAAGCCACACGCCCGACCCCACGGTCGCCAGTGCGCCGGCGACCAGCAGGAAGATCGCGATGGTGCGGCTGTCGGAGCCGCCGGGCTCGGCGCCCGGCGGGTATGCCCCATCGGCGCTCGGCGCCCAGCGCACGCGCATGCCGCTGTTCCATGACGGCGTGCGGAACACCGGGTCGGGACAGTCGCTGCGGCCCGATGACGCGCAGGCGATGTACCTCGCCTGGCTGGCCCTATTGGCGGCCTCCACCTGGTCCGGGCTCACCGTCCACCGAAAGTCGGTGCCGTCGGCCCGCAGCAGCACGCCGCGCGCCACCACCCTGCCCCCGTCGTTGATGTTGCCGGTAGGGGTGGATGAGCAGTAGCGCTGGATGCCGTAGCGCGCGCACCCCGCGAACTGCCCCGTGGGGAAGAACAGCGCCCAGCGGGCCTCCGGGCCCGAGAGCGCATCGGCCGCGCGGTCGCGGTTCACCAGCCAGGCCACGCCGCCGGCGATGAGCAGGAGTCCCAGCAGCACGCCGGCCACCGGCCAGAGCAGTCGCCTCATGCGCGGGAGGCGGCGTGGACGCCGGTGGTCAGGGTGAGGGTGAGGGGGAGCATGAGGTTGGCCCGCATGGTGCGTGACTCTGGCATATGCTCGCCCCCGTGCCGCTGCGCTTCTCCCTCCCGATCCTGGTGTTCGTCGCCGGGGCCGCCACGCTGGCGGCCGAGCTGACGGGGGCGCGCCTGCTCGCCCCGTGGTTCGGCGCGAGCAACCTGGTGTGGGCCAACGTGATCGGGCTCACGCTCATCTACCTCTCACTGGGCTACTGGCTGGGCGGCAAGGCCGCCGACCGCTACCCGAACCCGCGGGTGCTCGGCGGGGTGGTGATCGTGGCCGCCGTCACGGTGGCGATCCTGCCGCTGGCGCTCACCCCCATCTTCCGCGCGGCGCAGGGGGCCTTTGCCGATCTGTCTGCCGGGGCCTTCGTGGCGTCGTTCGTCGGGACGATGCTGATGTTCCTCATCCCCATCACGCTGCTCGGCACGGTGTCGCCGTGGGCAATCCGGCTGTCGGTGAAGGATGTCGAGACGGCGGGGTCGGTGGCCGGGCGGCTGTACGCAATCTCCACGGTGGGGAGCATCCTCGGCACGTTCCTGCCGGTGCTCGTGCTCGTCCCGGCCATCGGCACCCGCGCCACCCTCTTCCTCATCGCGGGCGTGCTGGCGCTGGCGGCCGTTCCGCTGCTGGGGGCCAAGGCCATCGCCGCGCCCGTGGTGCTGCTCGCGATGATGGCCCTGCCGCTCGGCACCATCAAGGAGGAGCCCGGCGAGACGATCCTCTTCGAGGCCGAGTCGCCGTACCAGTACGTGCAGGTCACCCAGGCGCCCGACGGCGAGCGCATCCTGCGGCTCAACGAGGGCTGGGCACTGCACTCGGTGGTGCCCGCGGGTGGCGGGGCGCTGACCGGCGGGTACTGGGACGCGTTCCTCACCCTGCCGCTGCTCACGAACAACCCGAATGCCCGCATCGCCATCCTCGGCAACGCCGGGGGCACCACGGCGCGGTCATTCCGCCTCACCTGGCCCGGCGTGCGCGTGGACGGCGTGGAGATCGACCCGGTGGTCACCGAGGCGGGCAGCCGCTACCTCGACATGGCGGGCCCGAACCTCACGACCCATGAGGCCGACGCCCGCTTCTGGCTGGCCGGCGACCGCGGCCCGTTCGACGCCATCATCGTCGACGCCTACCGCCAGCCGTACATCCCGTTCCACCTCTCGACGGTGGAGTTCTTCGAGGAGGTGGGCGCTCGGCTCACCCCCAACGGCGTGGTGGCGATCAACGTGGGCACGCCGCCCGACCAGACCGAGGTGGTGGACCGCATCGCCGCCACCATGCGCAGCGTGTTCCCCGCCGTGCTCACCGCCCGGTACGGGGAGTTCAACAGCGTGGTGCTGGGCTTCATGAACGCCGCGGACGCCGCCGACGCCCGGGCGCGCCTCGCCACCGCGCAGGGTGACACCGCTCAGGCCGCCCGCATCCTCTCCCCCCTTCTCACCGAGGTGCCCGCAGGCGGCGAGGTGTTCACCGACGACCACGCCCCAGTGGAGCAGATGACCGACGGGGCGATCCTCGACTACCTCAACGAGGGCGCGCCCGGCGCCTAGATCACGAAGCCGACGATGATGAGGCCGAGGCCGAGCAGCGCCAGCACGCCGAGGACCACGAACACCACGGGTGAGGCCTGGGCGGGCTCCGACTCATCATCGTCGCCCCGCAGGGGCGGGCGCATGGGCGGGATCTGCACGGTCCCTACACCCCGGCCTCGTCCTCGCCGAGCACCTGATCGCGGAACTCGAACATCGCCAGGGTCTCGCGCTGGGAGCAGTGCACGCACACCGGTTCGTCGCGATAGCGACTCCCACCAGACGCCGCGTAGCCGGCGGCGGCGAGCCGCTCACGCTCACGAGGCCCGGTGTCCGGGGTCACGAAGGGCGTGCCGCAGATCGGGCAGTCACGGAGTCCGGCCATGCGCCCACGCTACTGGTGCCCGGGGCGTGCATCGTCGGGTACCGCACGGGGATCCTTGGTGCCCTACTGCCAGCGCGCCCTGAGGCCGGTGGGCGCTACGCGCTCGACGCGCACCTCGGCGTCGACGCCCTCGCTGCCCAGCACTTCGCGGGCCGCCGCGGCGACCTCGGACGCGCCGTCGGTGGTGACCCACATGAGCATGCTGGGTCCCGAGCCTGACACCGTCACCCCGAGCAGGCCCGGGCTCTCGATTGCCTTGAGGGCATCCAGACCCGGGCACAAGGGCCCGCGGTAGGGCTCGTGCAAGCGGTCCTCGAGGAACTCGGGGATCTCGTCCACCCAGCCGCGCTCGAGGGTGAGCAGCAGGCCGGCGGTTCCGGAGATCGAGTGGGCGGCGGTGCTCACCGGCACCTCGGCGGGCATCGACCCGCGCGCCTCGTCGGTGCTCACGCGCGATGAGGGGATGACCACCACCAGCGCGAGGCCGTCGGGCGGCTCCACGCGCAGGGCACGGGGGCCGGGCACCAGAGCCGTGATGCCGCCGTCGAGGCACGCCGCGGCGTTGTCGCCGTGCCCCTCGAGCTCGATGGCGCGGGCGAGGATGTCCGACGGCGCCCAGCGCAGGTCGCCCAGGGCGTTTGCGGCGGCGAGGCCCGCGCAGGTGGCCGCGGCCGACGACCCCAGGCCGCGCCCGAACGGGATCCGGTTGCGGCAGGTGATCTCCAGGCCGTCGAGCTCGGACAGGCCCATGAGCATGGCCCGGCAGAGCAGGTTGCCCTCGTCCTCGGGCACCTCCCCCGCTCCCTCGCCCTCCACGTGCACCTCGAGCGGGCCGGGGCGCCGGCGGATGATCACCTCGTTCGCCAGGTCGAGCGCGAGGGCCAGCACGTCGAAGCCCGGGCCCAGGTTGGCCGACGTGGCCGGTGCGGTGATGGTGAGCGCGGTGGGCTCAGTCGCCATAGAGGGCCTTCTCGGCAGCGGCGTAGTCGGCCGGGATCTCGACCACGCCGCCACTCTGGGCGATGGCCGTGTCGGGGTCCTTCAGGCCATTGCCGGTGAGCACGCACACCACGCGCTCCCCGGTGGTGAACCTGCCGGCGGCATGCGCCTTGATGAGGCCCGCGACGCTCGACGCCGACGACGGCTCGCAGAACACGCCCTCGCTCGACGCCAGCATGCGGTAGGCGGCGAGGATCTCCTCGTCGGTCACGCTATCCACGCCCCCGCCCGAGTCGATCATGGCCGCCATGGCCTGCTCGCCGCGCACGGGGTTTCCGATGCGGATGGCCGTGGCGATGGTCTCAGGAGAGGTGACCACCTCGCCGCGCACCAGCGGAGCGGATCCCTCGGCCTGGAAGCCCATCATGCGCGGCAGACGCGTCGAGTTGCCGGCCTCGCGGTACTCGCCGAAGCCCATCCAGTAGGCCGAGATGTTTCCCGCATTGCCCACCGGGATGCACAGCACGTCGGGGGCGTCGCCCAGGGCGTCGCACACCTCGAAGGCGGCGGTTTTCTGCCCCTCAAGGCGGAAGGGGTTGAGGGAGTTGACGAGCGCGATGGGGTGGTTCTCCGACAGCTCGCGCACGATGCGAAGCGCATCGTCGAAGTTGCCGTCCACGGCCAGCACCTTGGCGCCGTAGATGAGCGCCTGGGCCAGCTTGCCGAGCGCGATCTTGCCGCCGGGGATGATCACCGCGCACGTGAGCCCGGCGCGCGCGGCGTAGGCGGCCGCGGCGGCAGAGGTGTTGCCGGTGCTGGCGCAGATCACCGCCGTGGCGCCCTGCTCCACGGCCTTGCTCATGGCGAAGCACATGCCGCGGTCCTTGAACGACCCCGTGGGGTTGAGGCCCTCGAGCTTCACGTGCACATCGAGCCCGAGGCACTCCGAGAGCTTGTCGAGCCGCACCAGCGGGGTGGCGCCCTCGCCCATGCTGATCACCGGCGTGGCGTCGGTCATCGGGAGGAACTCGCGGTAGCGCTCGATGAGCGGCGTGCCGCGCAGGGCCGACGAGGTCATCGCGGGGCCTCGCCGCTCCCGACCACCGCGATGAGCACCGGCGGCGCGGTGACCTCCGGCATCTCGGCGAGGCGGCCGATGGCCTCTGCCACCTGCGCCTCGGGGCTGCGGTGCAGGATCATCACCAGGCGCGCGCTGTCGCCCTCACCGCGCTGCAGCACCGTGAGGATCGACACGCCGCTCTCGCCGAGCACCGACGACACCCGGGCCAGCACGCCGGGCTCATCGGCCACCTCGAGGCGCAGGTAGAAGGCGCTCTCGAGGGCGTCGTCGGCCGCCATCGGGCGCCCGGCGTCGGCGAGGGCGCCGCCGAGGAACGAGCCGGGACGGCTGCCGAGAATCGACAGCACGTCGCTCACCACGGCCGAGGCGGTCTCGGTGCCGCCCGCGCCGGGGCCCACGAGCATGATCTGCCGCACCATGCTGCTCTCGAGCAGCACCGCGTTGTCAGCGCCGCCGATGGCCGCCAGCGGATGGTCGGCCGGCACGAGCGCCGGGTGCACGCGCACCGACACGGCGTCGTCCACCAGGCGGGCCACGCCGAGGAGCTTCATCACGAAGCCCAGCTCGGATGCGATGTCCACGTCCTCCGACTGCAGCGAATCGATGCCCGAATAGGGCACGTCGTCGATGAGCACCCGGGTGTGGAACGCGATGGAGCAGAGGATCGCCATCTTGGCCGCGGCATCCGCCCCGCCGACGTCCTCGGTGGGATCGGCCTCGGCGTAGCCCAGGTCCTGCGCCTGCGCGAGGGCATCGGCGTACGACATGCCGTTGCCCCGCATCTCGCTGAGGATGTAGTTGGTGGTGCCGTTCACGATGCCCATCACCGAGTCGATCTCGGCGGCCAGCAGGCTCTCGCGCAGCACCTTGATCACCGGGATGGCCGCGCACACCGAAGCCTCGAAGCGCAGTTCGCTGCCGCCCTCCTCGGCGGCGGCCAGCAGCTCGGGGCCGTGGCGGGCCAGCAGCTGCTTGTTGGCGGTCACGACCGACGTGCCGTGGCCAAGCGCCCGCAGCAGCCAGTCGTGGGTGGGATCCACCCCGCCCATCACCTCGATGATGATGTCGATGGAGTCGTCGCCCAGGATCTCCTCGGGGTCGGTGGTGAGCACCGACGGGTCCACGCCCGGGCGGTCGGCCTGCAGGTCGCGCACCAGCACCTTCACCACCTCGATTCGGTGGCCGGTGGCGCGCTCGATGGTTCCGGCGGTCTCGTGGAGGATGCGCAGCACCCCCTGCCCCACCGTGCCACAGCCGAGCATGCCGATGCGGATGATGTCGCTCACAGGTCCCTCGCCACCAGCTCGGCGTAGGTCTCGCGGCGCACCACGGGGGTCACCTCGCCGTTGTCGACGAACACCACCGCGGGGCGGGTGACGCCGTTGTAGTTACTGGCCATGGCCACACCGTAGGCGCCCGTGGCAGGCAGGCACACCAGGTCGCCCGGCCCGATGGGCGGAAGATCGGCCTCCTGGATGAGCACGTCGCCGCTCTCGCAGTGCTTGCCCACCAGGCGAAGCACCTCGGTGGCCTCGGCCTCCGGGCGCTCGGGAAGCAGGGCCTCGTAGGTGGCGCCGTAGAGCATGGGGCGCATGAGGTCGCTCATGCCGCCATCCACCGCGGCGTAGCGGCGCACGCCGGGGATGTCCTTGGTACCGGTCACGCGGTACACGGTAAGCCCCGCGCGGCCCACGATGCTGCGACCGGGCTCCACCATCACGCGTGGCCGTGGCAGGCCTGCGGCGTCCCACTCCTCGGCCACGGAGTCCATCACCATGTCGGCGAAGGCCTCCACCGAGGGCGGCTCATCCTCACGGGTGTAGGCGATGCCGAGGCCGCCGCCCATGTCCATGATCGTGAGGTCGTCCCCGCCCTGCTCCTTCACGAAGGCGGCCAGCAACTGCGCGGCCAGGCGGTAGGCGCCGATCTCGAAGATCTGGGAGCCGATGTGGCAGTGCAGGCCCACGAGGTTGATGTTGGGCGCAGCTCGGCACGCGGCTACCGCGCCGGCGGCCAGGCCGCCCTCCAGCGAGAAGCCGAACTTGCTGTCGATCTGGCCGGTGGAGATGTACTGATGCGTGGACGGCTTGACGCCGGGGGTCACGCGCACCAGCACGTCCTGCGTGCGGCCGCGCTCGCCGGCCAGGCGGTCGAGCAGGGCGATCTCGTCGAGGCCGTCCACGACGACGAGCCCCACCATGGCATCCAGCGCCTCGCCCAGCTCACGGGCGTCCTTGGCGTTGCCATGCATCACGATCTTCCCCGCGGGGAACCCGGCGTGCAGGGCCATGAAGAGTTCGCCACCCGAGGCCACGTCCACCCGCAGGCCCTCCTCATGCGCCATGCGCAGCAGCGCCTGCGCCCAGAACGCCTTGCTCGCATAGATCACCTCGGCCCGGGCGTCATGCGCGCGAAACGCCGACACGTATCGGCGCATGGTGTCGCGCAGGAGCCCTCCGTCGTAGATGACGAGCGGGGTCCCGAACTCCTCGGCAAGCGCGACGACATCGCACCCGCCGACCGAGAGATGACCTTCCGGAGTCGTGCTGGCCGACGGCGGAAGGACCTGTGAAAGCGGCTGCATAAGCCGGGGGACAGTAGCAATGCGGGGTAGGCTCGCGCGCCATGGCGATGCCCTCCGAGCACGTGACGATCACCTCCCGCGACGGCCTCGAGCTGAGCGCCCTGGTGATGCCCCCGGCGCCAACGGTGACAGTCACCACCGGACAGCGATACCGCCAGGATCCCGCTCACCATCGGGCGAACGCGCCCGGCGGCGACAGTCACCGCAATTCGGATGCGATTGTCACCGAGGCCCCGGGCGTCGTTGTCCTCCACGGCTTCGGCTCGCGCAAGGAGAATCACCTCGACTTCGCCGAGCGGCTTTCGGCCGCGGGCACGTGGGCGCTGGTTCCGGATCTGCGCGGGCACGGCGAGACCGGCGGGCCGATGGAGGAGGGGATGATCGGTGACGTACTCGCATGCCTCGACCACCTCGAGTTCCTCGGCGCTGGGGCGCTGGGGCTGCGCGGGTCATCCATGGGCGGCTTCCTGGCCCTGGTGGCCGCGCCCATGCACCCGCGCGTGGGTGCGCTGGTAGCCATCTGCCCTGCGCGCCCGGAAGCGCTCGCCCGCAGGCTCGAGGCCGAATGGCCGCTCTCCCATCCTCTCGAGCACGCCACGTGGCGCGACGACGGCATCGCCCGGGGCTTCTGGCACGCCCGCGGCGACGAGGTGGTGCCCTGGGGCAACACCTTCAACCTTCACTCCCGGGCATCTCAGCCCAAGCATCTGCGCGTCATCATGGGGGGCAGTCACCGCAGCTTGCAGCACGACCCGGCGGTGCAGGCCGACACCGTGGACTTCCTCGCGGCGCACCTGGGCGTCGTGCCGTGACGGAGTCGCGCGCGCTTCGTGCGCTGGGATGCCACGTGGCTGAGTGCGAGGCCTGCCCACGGCTGGTGGCATGGCGCACCGCCGTGGGCGACGACCCTCCCCCGCGCTACCGGGGGCAGGAGTACTGGTCTCGCGGGGTGCCCGGGTTCGGCGATCCCGACCCGTGGCTCTTCATCGTCGGCCTCGCCCCCGCGGCCCACGGAGCCAACCGCACCGGGCGCATGTTCACGGGGGACCGCAGCGCAGACTTCCTCGTGGCCGCCCTGCACCGCGCTGGCCTGGCGAACCACGCGGAGTCGGTGTCACGCGACGACGGCCTGCGCCTCATCGGATGCCGCATGAGCGCGGTGGTGCGGTGCGCACCACCTGACAACAAGCCCACCACCGCCGAGCGTGACGCCTGCATCCCCTTCCTCGCGAGGGAGCTCGACCTCTGCCCGAGGTCGAGGGTGGTGCTCTCCCTCGGCGCCTTCGCATGGGACGGCGTGCTGCGCGTGCTGGCCGCCCGCGGCGATGCCATCCCCCGCCCGAAGCCACGCTTCGCGCATGGCGCCAAAGCCGAGATGGGCGGCCTCACCCTGCTCGGCACCTACCACCCCAGCCAGCAGAACACCTTCACGGGCCGGCTCACCCCGGCCATGCTCGACGCCGTGCTCGAGCGGGCGCGCGCGATCGCCGGGCCCTGAACGCGCCGAGGGCCCGGGCGGAATGGTCCGACCGGGCCCTCGAGAGCGGTGAGCGGCAGTGGAGTCGCCAGGGAGCGATTTCGCTCGATCCCCCGGCTGCAGCTGCTCATCAGGGGAGTCGCCCCCTAGCTGCCGCCACCTGCGCACATATGGTCTGAAGGAATTTGGACCACCTCCTTTCCGCGTTGCGGCGATGATAGGGCGGCGGCCCGGACGGACAGGCGCCCATCGGTGCACGAACGGTTAAGTGCCTGACACCGGGGTCAGGCGGCCAGCACGTCCCGCAGCGCGGCCAGCACGGTGGAGAGCTCGTCGCCGGTCACCACCAGCGGGGGCAGGAAGCGCACGGTGCGCGGGCTGGTGTTGTTCACCAGGAAGCCCCGCTCGAGCATGTCGCTCACCACCTGGGCGCCGCGATCGTCGGGAAGATCGATCGCGCACATGAGGCCGCGGCCGCGGGCCTCGGCGGCCAGGCCGTCATCCACCAGACCCTGCAGGCCGGCGAGGAAGCACGCACCCTCCTTGCGCACGTGATCCTGCAGCGCAGCGTCGTCCAGCACGTGGGCGGCCGCCAGCGCCGACGCGCATGCCAGCGGGCTGCCGGCGAACGTGCTGCCGTGATCGCCCGGCTGGAAGGTGTCATCCACGCCCGGCCGTGCGGTGACCGCGCCGATCGGGAAGCCGCCCCCGAGGCTCTTTGCAAGACACATGACGTCGGGCGTGATGCCGACGTCCTGGTAGGCGTAAAGGGGCCCGGTGCGCGACATGCCCGTCTGGATCTCGTCAACGATCAGCAGGGCGCCGCTCTCATCGGCGAGTTCGCGCGCGAGGCGCACGAAGTCGTCGTCGAGCGGGTACACCCCGCACTCCCCCTGCACGATCTCGATGGCGATGGCGCAGGTGCGCTCGCTCACCGCGGCCCGCAGGGCGTCCTGGTCGTTGCGCGGCACGTACCGCGCCCCCGGCATGAGCGGCCGGAAGGCCTCCTGCTTGCCCGGCTGCCCGGTGAGCGCCAGCGCCCCCATTGTGCGCCCGTGAAAGCCATCCTCCAGGGATACGAACTCCGTGCGGTCGGCGCCGCCGGCCTTGCGTGCCAGCTTGATCGCGGCCTCCGACGCCTCGGCGCCCGAGTTGCAGAAGAACACCCGCCCGCCCATCGAGGTGTCGCGGATCCACTCCGCGAGCTCGATCATGGGATCGGTGTAGTAGAGGTTGGACGTGTTGATGAGCACGCCGGCCTGCTCGCGGATGGCCGCCACGACGTCGGGGTGGCAGTGCCCGGCGTTGATCATCGAGATGCCAGACATGCAGTCGAGGTAGCCGCGCCCCTCGGGGTCGAACAGCCACGCGCCCTCGCCCCGCACGAACTCCACCGGGTAGCGCCCGTAGTTGCGCATGAGCGCCGCCTGCTCGCGGGCGATGGTCTCCTCGCGAATCATGGGGCTATTCCGCGGTGACCATGGTGCCGAGGCCCTGCTCGGTGAACAGCTCCATGATCACCGAGTGCGGCACGCGGCCGTCCACCACCTGCGCGGCCTCCACCCCACCGCGGATCGCCGTGCGCACGGCCTCGAGCTTCGGGATCATCCCCTTGTCCACGGTGCCCGTGGCCATGAGGGCCTCGATATCGGGCAGCGCGCACTTGGCGATGAGGGAATCCTTGTCGTCGAAGTCGTGGTACACGCCCTCGACGTCGGTGAGGAAGATCACGCGCCGTGCCCGCAGCGCAGCGGCCAGCGCGCCGGCCACGGTGTCGGCGTTGATGTTGTAGCTCTGCCCCTGGGCATCCACGCCCACCGAGGCCACCACCGGCACGAAGTCGCCGAGCGCCTCGAGGATCTCCGGGTCGATGCGCTCCACCTCGCCCACGAAACCGAGGTCGCCGCTGTCTGACGTGGCCCTGCGCGCGCGGATGAGCGCGCCGTCGTCGCCCGAGAGGCCGGCCGCCTTGGCCCCCGCCACCTGCAGCTGGGCCACGATCTCCTTGTTGATCTTGCCGATGAGCACCATCTTCACCAGCTCCATGGTGGGCTCATCGGTCACGCGCAGGCCGTCCACGAAGTTGACGTCCAGCCCGAGCCGATCGGAGTAGGCCGAGATGTCCGGCCCGCCGCCGTGAACCACCACGGGGTTCATCCCCACGAACTTGAGCAGCGCGATGTCGCGCGCGAACGACGCCTTGAGCTCGGGGTTGGTCATCGCCGCCCCGCCGTACTTCACCACCACCGTGGCGCCGGCGAACTGCCGGATATACGGCAGCGCCTCGAGCAGCACGGCAGCGCGTGCCTGCACGTCGGCCCGGTCGGGAAGGTTCCTGCGACTCGTCTCGCCCATGGGGGCGGCACGGTATCAGCCGCCCTGCGGCCTCCCCTGCTCGCAGCGGCCTTTTGCAATGCCCCGCGCGCGAAGTACTAACCTTTGAAGCACCTGACTCACGCTTTTCCCCTTCGCGAAAGGACCCCCCATTGCCCCGCCTGCGCACCGCAATCACCATTGTCGGCCTGGCCGGACTTTGCGCCGTCGCGCCGGCCGCCGTCGCCGTGCGCGCGCCAAAGCCCGCGGAGGCCAGGGCAATTCGCGCGGCCCTCACCGCCGCCGTCGCCCAGAGGATCTGCACCACGGCCATCATGGATGCTCAGAAGTGCGCCGCCAGCACCTTCGCGGTGCAGCGCAGCCGCATCGCTACCGCCAACCCCAACTACGCCTGGGTGAAGGTTGCGGTGGCCGCGGGCCCAGCCAAGGACGACTGGTTCGCGCAGGACGGCGGCATCTGGAAGAAGAGCGGCGCGAAGTGGGCGCCCATGAAGGGGAGCTCCTGCAACTACACGGTGCTGGACCGACTGCCAAAGGCGGTTTCCATTGACTTCGGCGCGGAGTACTGCGGCCTCCGTCCGCCCGGCGCCGGCGAGGAGTAGCGCGGCGTCCCGTCGCACGCGAGCACCGCGCATCAGCCCGAGGTGGCCACCTCTGCCAGCGTGAACGATCGGCTGAACACCGGTCGCGCGCCCGGGCGCACCTGCGGCCATGCAGGCGCCCGGTACACGGAGATCCGGGCCGCCTGCGCGCAGTCGCCGTTGGGCACGCACGTGATCACGCCGGACATGCCCCGGTACCCCTCCACGTCGAGCATGGACCGCCGAAGCGCCGCGCGGTCGATGAGCAGGCGGCCGCCCGGCAGCTGCACCGACGCGCGACGAATGGCGCCGAAGAGGAGGTTCGCCGCGTCATATGCCGTCGCGTGGAACACGCTCGGCGGTGACTCGCCGTACGCCTGTCGGTACGCCGGGATGAAGCTGCGGCTGTAGAAGTCGTCGGCGCGCAGATCGCCGGCGTCTGGGCCCGAGGCGTACACGCCGTCGGACGCCGCGCCCATCGCCGTCAGCGCATCGCGCGCCTGGCAGGCCTCGGACACCACGATGCGCGTGCTCGCGAGCGCCGGGGTGGCGCGGATGGCCTTGACGGCGGCCGGGCACGCCGGGGCGAAGGTCGGGAGGAAGATCACCTGCGGACGCGCCGCGGCCATCTTCGCCACCGCACGAGCGGGTGATCCACGCAGCGCCATCGACGCCTCGGCCACGACCCTGCCGCCGTCACGCCAGAAGCGGTCGGCGAAGGCATCGCCCAGCGTCTTGGAATAGGCGTCGGGCACGGAGATGACCCCCGCGGTCGTCGCGCCCAGCTTCTCCTTGACGAACGCCGCCACCGCCGCGCCCTGGATGAGGTCGTTGAAGGCCGTGCGGAAGTAGAAGCGCTCGTGCGTCTTCGAATCGGTGAGGAGCGGGCTGGTGTTGCTCGGCGAGATGAGGAGCACATCCTTCGCGCTCAGCACCTTCGCGGCCGCGTCGTACGCCGCGGCCGAGCACGTGGTGCCGATCACCGCCACGAGGTCGGGCTCGAGCAACAGCCGCTTTGCGCCGGCGATGCCGCTCTTCGGCGTGCAGTCCTCCGACTCGGCGAGCAGCGCCACGGGGTGCCCCAGCAGATCACCCGCACGACCATCGAAGGAGCCATCGAGGTAGTCGATGGCCAGCTCGGCCGCACGCTTGGAGTCCTCACCGGCGGAATCCTCTTCGAACAACAGCGTTCCGAGGTAGATCGGCCGGCCCACACCGACCTCCACGCAGGCGCTCGTCTCGCGGGCGCACGTCGCCTGGGCCACCTGCTGGGCCGACGGGTCGCCGCCACAGCCCGCCAGCAGCGCCGCCAGCCCCCCGAGGGCCACCAACGCGAGGACGAGCATCGCCGCGCGCAGCGCGCTCACCGGATCGTCACCCAGTCGAGGTACTGGCCGGCGCGGACCTCTGCGACGAGTTCGGTCACCGGGGCGATGTCCACCTGGAATGGGCCGCGGAAGGGCGCACTGATGGCGAGGATGGCCGCCAGGTCGAGCGCGACGACCAGCACGATTCCGAGCGCCACCCACCCGTAGCGCGGTCCGGCGCGCAACGACACCAGCAGACTGTTGGCCACCAGCGCGATACCCGCGATCACGGAGAGTGCGAAGAGCGCAATGGGGAGCGACTGGGTGGCGATCACCACACGCTGCCTGCGGGCGCTGGTGACGCCGTCGAGCGCGGCACCGATCGCCGCCTGCTCCGCGCTCCGCACGTAGGGGCGATCCGAGAGCCGCGACACCCGCCGCTCGAGCTCGCGCAGGCTGTCGATGGCCGGCGACTTCCCGGCCGTCCCGCGCCCGAGTGCCTGCCACTCACCCACCTGCACGTCGTCCAGGTACGCCGCGAGGGCGTCCTGCAGCAACTCGGCGTCGGCCGCAGGCAGGCTCGCGCTGGCGTAGGCGAGGCGGCTCGCCGCCGCGACCTCCTGCCCCACGATGCGCTGGGTATCGCGCAGGGTGGAGTACTCGCTGTTGATGAGGAATCCCGTGAGGATCGCGAACAGGCTCCCCAGCGCGGTCATGTAGGCGGCCGCGGTGGCGCCCGACTTCTCGCGGTGCTCACCGCGGATGTACCGCGAGAAAGTCCACATCATCACCGCGCTCGCACCGAGGGTGAGCACGATGATGAGCGGCACCATCACCCACTCGTTGAGGGACACCAGGTAGTTGGTCATGTGCCCCTGAGGTCCCCTCCGGCCGCCGCGGCGAGCGCGTCGCGCGTAGCGCCCACGGCATCGGCGCCGAGTGGCACCGAGCCATCGTCATCGGCCGCCGCGGTGGCCACCACCTGCTCGGCGAACGCCATCACGGTGGCGTCGTCGCGAAGCGCGTCGGCGTTGGCGTACATGAAGAGCGATCGAGTGAGCGGGTAGGTGCCGGCGCGGATGGCCTCCGGCGTCGGCGCAACGCACCCCGTTCCGCCATCCACCTCGAGGGTGCGCACCGTGCCCTCCCACGGGCGCACCGTGGCGTATCCCGCGAACGCCAGCGCCGTCGGGGCACGCACCACCTGGGCGAGCATCACCTGGTCGCTGGCCACCCGGGTGGCGTCCTGGCGGATTGCGGCGTCCTTGCCGCGCGTGTCGGCGATGGGCTTCATCACCGTCTCCTCCACGAGCTTGCGGGTGCCCGATGATGCGTCCGGGCTCACCACGAGCAGGCGGGCATCGGGCAGGGCGGTGCCCGAGCCGAGCGACTTCGCCAGCGCCCGGGCCGCCGACCACCGGGACACCCCCACCGACTCCGGGCCCACAAGCGCATAGAGATCCGGCAGCGTCACGCATGCCGGCTTCGCGTTCGAGGCCCCTGTGAAGAACACCAGCGCATCGCGTGCGAGGAGCAGGCGCACCGTCGGCACGCCCTCCTCGGCGCAGCGAGCCTTCTCGTCATCGGAGATCTCGCGGCTGGCCCCGGCGATGTCCGCGACGCCGTCGCAGAGCGCGGTGAAGCCCGCGCCGGTGCCGGTCATCTCGAGGTTCACGCGCGTGAGCGGAGAGGTGGCCGCGAACGTCCCGGCAGCAGAGGACATCACCGGCAGCATCGTGGAGGATCCCGCCACCGACACCGATCCGTCGAGGTCGCCACCGCATCCCGGGAGCAGGGCAGCCACGGGCAGGGCGAGGAGGAACGCGAGGGGACGCATGGGCACAGCCTACGGCGCCACCGGAACGGCCGCGTCCCCTACCACCCTGACCCGCCCATCGCGCGGGGCGAGCCCCTAGGTGCGGTAGTCGGCGTTCACGGACACGTACCCGTGTCCGAGATCGCTGGCGAAGAGTTCGGCCCGGCCGTCGCCGCGGCCAAGGCCCACCTGCATCTCGTACTCGCCGCGGGCCATCACCTCGCCGATCCCCGCGCCATCGGGCAGCACGCCATCGAAGCGCAGGGTGAAGTCCACGTGGCCCCCGGTGGGTGCCAGCGCCTGGCCCACGGCCTGATGCACCCGGCCCCAGTTGGCATCGCGGCCGTAGATGGCGGTGCGCACCAGGGCGCTCTCGCCCACAGCGCGCGCCACCCGCTCAGCCTCGTCGTCGTCCAGCGCGCCGTCCACCACCACGCGAACGGCGTGCTCGGCGCCTTCGCCGTCCTTCACCATGAGGATCGCCAGATAGCGGCAGATGGCGCGCACGGCGTGGCCGAAACGCGCGAGGTCGTCGCCCTCGAGCGGCGGACCCTCGCCGTTGGCCAGCACCAGCAGGGTGTCACTGGGGCTCATCTGGCCGTCCACGCTGATGCGGTTGAAGCCCCCCGCGGCGGCGGCACGGGTGATCACGAGCAGGTCGTCCGGCAGTACGCAGGCGTCGGTGGTCACGTAGGCCAGCATGGTGGCCATGTCGGGGCGGATCATCCCGGCGCCCTTGGCCGCCGCGCCGATGGTCACCTCGCCCGCGTCGAGGGTCAACCGGAACGTGCCACCCTTGGCGAAGGCATCGGTGGTGCGGATGGCCTCGCCGAAGTCGGGGCCGCCCTCGTATGACAGCGCGGCGGCGGCGGCGTCGATGCCGGCGGTGACCACCTTCATCGGCAGGCGCTCCCCGATGACGCCGGTTGAGCACACGGCGAGGCTGCCCACGGGCATCCCCGCGGCTGCCGCCGCGGCCTCGCCCATGGCCCGGGCGTCAATGACTCCCTGCTCACCCGTGGCCGCGTTGGCGCAGCCGGAGTTCACCACCACGCCGCGCAGGCTCCCGCCATGCAGCGTGCGCGTGTAGGTGACGGCCGCCGACGGCATGGCGCTGGGGGTATCAACAAGCGCCGACTGCGTGGCCCGGTCGCTCACGATCAGGCCCAGGTCGGGCAGCCCCCCGCCCTTCAGGCCCGCTGCCACGCCTGCGGCCCTGAAGCCGTCCGGCGCCGTGACCCCCGTGCCGTCGATTCGCGTGAGGCCCTCGGGCGCGTCGATCCACTCGACGCGCTCCACCGGAGACCAGTCGGTCAGCGGAGCCCCTCGTCCTCGGGCCGGCCGGCCATGAGGTTGAGGTTCTGCACGGCCTGTCCGGCTGCCCCCTTCATGATGTTGTCGATCACCCCGAAGGCGATCAGCCGCCCGGTGGCCTGGTCGACCATGGGGCACACCTGCGCGTAGTTGTTGCGCTGCACGGCCCGCATGCCCGGCGGCTGCCCGATGACCTCCACGAATGGTGCGTCGGCGTAGAAATCGACGTACTGCTGCCGCAGGTCGTCCGGGTGCGGCGCATCGCCGTCGAAGCGCGCGTAGCAACTGGCCAGCAGGCCGCGGTCCACCGGCACGAGGTGCGGGGTGAACACCACGTCGGCGCCGATCTCCTGCGCGATCTCCGGGGTGTGACGGTGCGCCAGCACCTTGTAGGCACGCACGCTGTCGGCCACCGACGAGTAGTGCACGTCGGGCGTGGGGGTGCGGCCCGCGCCGCTCACGCCGCTCTTGGCGTCGATGACGATGTCGACCACGCGACCCTTCACGGGAAGCAGCGCCAGGAGCGACGCCGTCGGGTAGCAGCCGGGGTTGGCCACCACGCGGGCGGCCGCGATGGCGTCGCGGTTGATCTCGGGCAGGCCGTACACGGCCTCGGCCAGCAGGTCGGGGCGGGGGTGGTCGAAGCCGTACCACTCGGGATACAGCGCGGCGTCGCGCAGCCGGTGGTCGGCCGACACGTCCACCACGCGGGCGCCCCGGTCCACCAGCTCGCCCACCGCCTGCGCGGCCTCGGCGTGCGGGTAGCACACGGCGGCGAAGTCGCCCGCGCCCACGCCGTCGAGGTCGAGCTCCTGCAGCACGGCGTCCACGCGGTACTCCGGCGCCACGTCGACGAGGCGCCTGCCGGCGTCGGCACGGGCGGTCACCTGGCCGAGCGAGAAGTGCGGGTGGGCGTCCACCAACGCCGCGAGCTGCGCTCCCGTGAAGCCCGCCGCGCCGATCACGTGGACGGTGCTCATGACCTCAGTTCCGCTCCCACCTGGTCGCGCAGCGCGGCGACGGCCCGCTCCGTGACCCCGTCGATCTCCTCGTCGGTGAGGGTACGCCCGGGCTCGGCGATGGTGAGTCGGATCGCCAGGCTCACCTGGCCCTCGGGCACCTGGTCACCGGCGTAGTGGTCGAACACCTCCGCGCGCTGCAGCAGGTCACCACCAGCCTCGCGAGCAACGTCCAGCACATGCGCCGCAGTGACGGTCTCGGGCACGAGCACTGCGAGGTCGCGCGCGCTCACGGGCACCGAGATGAGATCGACATAGCGCCGCGGCTCTTCGGGACCCACCTGCGTGAGGGCGGGGATGCGCAGCGTCACCGCCACCACCGGGCCCTTCACGTCGAATGCCTTGAGCACGGCGGGGTGCACCTCGCCGGCCACGCCCACGACGATCCCACCGGCGGTGAGCCGGGCCTGCCGCACCGGATGCAGCCAGGGCTCCTTCACGCCGGCCACGGCCTCGGCATGCACGCCCACCGACGCCGCCAGGCCGATGCCCAGGCCCGATGCCGCCCACACATCCACGTCGGCGGGCGCCTGGCGCCAGCCACGCGCGCCGGGCGCGCCGAACAGCACGGCGGTGATCTCCTCGGGCTCGTCGGCCAGGCCACCCTCGGCGGGCACGTAGGTGCGCCCCACCTCGAAAATCCCGCCGTCGCGGCGCTGGTGGGCCTGGTTGCGCTCCACGGCACGAAGGAGGCCGGGGATCAGCGAGCGGCGCATCACCGCCATCTCGTCGCTGAGGGCATTGGAGATGCGCACCACGCGCCGGCGCTCGTCGTCGGCAGGAAGGTGCAGCCGGTCGGCGTCGGCCTCGGGCACGAAGCGGTAGGTGATGGCCTCGCTCAGGCCCTGATCGCAGGCATACCGCGTGAGGCGACGCACCACCTTCTGCTGCGGACTGAGCGACGCCCGCGCCTCGAGCTTCGGCAGAACACCGGGGATGCGGTCGAGCCCGTGCACCCGCCCGACCTCCTCGATGAGGTCGATCTCACGCACGAGGTCGGCGGTGCGCCACCAGGGCACCGTGACCACGTGGGCGTCGTCGTCGCGCTCCACGGTGCACCCGAGCCGCTCGAGGATGCCCGCGCCCTCAGCAGGTGGGATGTCGATTCCGAGGATCGCCGCCACGCGGTCGTGCCGCAGGGTGATGGGCGCGGGCGACTCCTCAGGGGCGCGCTCATCGAGCGCACCCGGCACCAGCGATGCCCCGGCCAGCTCGGCCAGCAGCCGGCACGCGATGGCCATGGCCACGGGCGGCAGGTCGGTGGGCTGGCCCTTCTCGAACCGCGCGCTGCTCTCGGTGCGCAGGCCCAGGCCCAGCGAGGTACGAATGATGCTGGGGCCGTCGAAGGTGGCGGCCTCGAGCAGCACGCGCGTGGTGCCATCGCTCACCTCGGCGAACTCCGCGCCGAAGATGCCGGCGATCACCGCCGGCTTCTCGGCATCGGCGATCACCAGGTGCTCGCTCGTGAGCGTGCGCTCCTGCCCGTCGAGGGTGACGATGCGCTCGCCGTCACCCGCGCGGCGCACCACGATGGCGGGGCCGGCCAGGCGGTCGAGGTCGAAGGCGTGCAGCGGCTGGGCCGTGAGGAGCATCACGTAGTTGGTCACGTCCACAACGTTGTTGATGCTGCGCATTCCGGCGGCCTCGAGGCGGCGCACCATCCAGCCGGGTGACGGGCCCACCTTCACGTCGAGCAGCACCCTCGCCATGTAGCGCGGGCAGAGGTCGGGGGCGTCCACGCGCAGCGACACGTAGTCGGTCACCTGGCCCGCGCCTGCCTCGGGTGGCAGCGTCAGGTCGAGGTCGTGCAGCGGCGCCCCGGTTATGGCGTGCACCTCGCGGGCGATGCCGTAGACGCCCTGGCAGTCGCCGCGATTGGGCGTGAGCTCGAGTTCGAGGATCGTGCCGGGCGGGGGCAGCACGTCGACCACCGGCGTGCCCGCGGCCAGGTCGTCGCCCAGCACCAGGATGCCGTCGGAGGTCTCGGCCATCTCGAGCTCGCTCTCGCTGAGCACCATCCCGAGGCTCTCGACGCCGCGAAGCTTCGCCTTGCCCAGCTTCTGGCCGCCCGGCATCACGGCGCCCGGCAGCGCCACGGCCACGGTCTGGCCCGCGGCCACGTTCGGCGCGCCGCACACGATCTGTCGCGGGGCGTCCTCGCCGGTGTCCACGGTGAGCACCCGCAGGCGATCGGCGTCGGGGTGCTGCTCGGCCGTGAGCACCTTGCCGATGCGGAACGACTCGCGGTTTCCCTGCGTCATCGGGATGCCGCGAGTGACCGTGCGCTCCACGGCGGTGCCGGTGGCGGTGAGCCTGTCGGCGAGCGCGGCGTCGTCGAGGTCCACGGCCACGTGCTCGCGCAGCCATTCGAGGGGAAGCTTCATGAGAACTGCTCCAGGAAGCGCAGGTCGCCCTCGTAGAGCAGCCGGATGTCGCTGATCTGGTGGCGGATCATCGCGATGCGGTCGAGCCCGAAGCCGAACGCGAAACCGGTCCACCGCTCCGGGTCGTAGCCCACGTTGGCGAACACGTTCGGGTCGACCATGCCGGCACCCGCGACCTCAAGCCAGTCGGTGCGGCCGTTTCGATCGGTCCACGACACGCTCACGTCCACCGACGGCTCGGTGAAGGGGAAGAAGTGCGGGATCACCCGCACGTCGCGGTCGCCCAGCAGGCGGGTGAGGAAGTATTCGATGGTGCCCTTCAGGTGCGCGAAGGTGAGCCCCTCATCCACCGCGAGCCCCTCCACCTGGTGGAACATCGGGCTGTGCGTGGCGTCGACGTCGTCGCGGCGGTACACCGTGCCGGGGGCGATCACGTACACCGGCGGCGGCCCCGACTGCATGGTGCGGATCTGCACCGGCGAGGTCTGGGTGCGCAGGAGGATGTCGTCCCCGCCTTCGATGAAGAACGTGTCGCTCTCGGAGCGCGCGGGGTGGCCGTCTGGCGTGTTGAGTGCGGTGAAGTTGTTGAAGCCGGTCTCCACCTCGGGGCCGTCGGCCACCGAGTAGCCCATGCCGAGGAAGATCTCCTCCACCTCGAGCGCCACCTGCGTGATGGGGTGCAGCGCGCCGAGCGGGAAGGCATTGCCCGGCAGGGTCACGTCGGCGGTGTCGGCCTCGAGCGCGGCCCCCATGGCGTCGGCCTCGAGGGCGTCACGGCGCGCCGTGAGGGCGTCCTCGATGGCCCGACGGGCCGCGTTGCCGTCCTTGCCCACGCGGCCGCGCTCCTCGGGCGGAAGCGACCCGATGGACCCCAGCAACTCGGTGAGCGGGGCCTTCCGGCCGACGAACCTGACGCGCGCGGCCTCGAGCGCCTCGAGGTCGGGCGCGGCGGCGATCGTGGCGATGGCCTCGTCGGCCAGCGCAGTGAGGTCGGGGATCCCGCTCATGACCGCGGCATCCTAGAGCACTGCCGCACCCGCTCGGCCAGCAGCGCTGCGCCCGCGGCGGACACGTTGAGCGACTCCGCGCCCTCGCCCTGCGGGATCGTCACCTCCACCACCTCGAGCGACTCCCGCAGGGAGTCCATCACCGGGTCGAGCCCGGCCCGCTCCGCCCCGAGCGCCAGCACGGTAGGCACGGTGAGGTCGATGTCCCACGGCGCCTGCCCGCCATGGGCCACGGCGGCCACCACGCGGAAGCCCTCGCGGGTGGCGAGATCGTCGGGCCGCACGCCCTCGAGCACCGGCAGCGCGAACGTGGCGCCCATCGCGGCGCGCACCGCCCGCGGGTGCGCGGCATCGGCAGAGCCCGGCCCCAGCGCCAGCCAGTCGGCGCCGAGTGCGGCCGAGGTGCGGATGAGCGTGCCCACGTTGCCCGGGTCGGCTACGCCCGCCAGGTACACCCCGAGCGCGGGCGGCATGGCCACCGTGCGGAAGTGATGCGGCCCCGACTGCGGGAACACCCCGATGATTCGCGGGGGCTGGGCGAGCGTGCTCACCCCACCCATGAGGCGGGTGGAGATCGCGTAGCGCTCGGCCACGAAGGCCGTGGCGACGAGGCGCGGGTCGTCCTGCGGCACGCGCTCCTCATCCACCAGCAGCATCACCGGGGCGATGCCGCGATCGAGCGCGGCCTGCACCACATCCTCGCCCTCGGCCACGAGCAGCCGCTCCTCGCGGCGCGTGCGCTTTTGCTGCAGCCGGCGCACGTGCTGCAGGGCTGGATTTCGATGAGAGGTCACCCGGCGGAGGGGCCCCGGGCCGCCCCCGCCGCGTGAGTCTCGTGTCGCGGGCCCGGTGCCTTCGGTCAGGCGGCAGCGCGGGCGTCAGCGGCCCGCGCGCACAGGGCGGCAAAGTGCTCCGGCTCGTTCACGGCGAGGTCGGCCAGCATCTTGCGGTCGAGCTCCACCCCGGCCAGCGAGAGGCCGTGGATGAACTCCGCATAGGTGATGCCGTTCAGGCGGGCCGCCGCGTTGATGCGAGCGATCCACAGGCGCCGGAAGTCACGCTTGCGCGCGCGGCGGTCGCGGTAGGCGTAGTTGCCCGACCGCTGCACCTGCTCCTTCGCGCGACGGTACGACGAGTGCTTCGTGCCCCAGTAGCCCTTTGCCTGGCCGAGGACCTTGCGCCGCTTCTTGCGGGCGTTGACGGAACGCTTGACACGGGCCATCGGCTAGCGCCTCCCCAGGAGCCGGAGAATCTCCGGGCGGTCGACCTCGGCCATCTCCGCCGGGCGCGCGCTGGAGCGCTTCAGCTTGGCCGACTTGTGCTCGAGGTTATGCCGCAGCCCCGAATGCACGTACATGACCTTGCCCTTCCGCGTGACGCGGAAGCGCTTGGAGGCCGACTTGTTGGTCTTCATCTTGGGCATGTCTGGTGTTCCGTGCTTCCTATGGGGTCTCTACCGGGGCGTCGGCCGCTTCGGCCTCTGCCGGAGATGCTTCGGGAGGAGCGGGCTCAGCTGCGGCGGGCTCTGCCGCGGCCTTCTCCTTCTTCTGCGGTACGTCCTTCACGGGCGCGAGCATCATGATCATGTTGCGGCCATCGAGGTTGGGCCGGCTCTCGATCGTGGCGAGGTCCTGCACCTCTTCTGCGAGCTGGAGGAGGATGGCCTCCCCGCGCTCCGGGTGCATCAGCTCGCGCCCCCTGAACATGATCGTGACCTTGACCTTGTCCTTGTTCTTGAGGAACCGCAGGACGTGGCCCTTCTTGGTCTCGTAGTCATGCGGGTCGATCTTGGGCCGGAACTTGATCTCCTTGATGGTGATCGTGCTCTGGTGCTTTCGCGCCTGCTTTGCCTTCTGCTCCTGCTCGTAGCGCCACTTGCCGTAATCCATGATCCGGCAGACCGGCGGGCGGCCTTCCGGGGCCACCTCGACGAGGTCGAGGTTCAGGCCGATGGCGATGTCCAGGGCCTCCTCCGTGCGCATTTCACCGCGGTTATCGCCGTTCTCATCGATGAGGCGGACGCGCTCGACGCGGATGGCGTCGTTGATCCGGGTTGATGGCCCCGCCGGCGGGCGGGTGTCTGGACCGCGCCTAGGTGGCACGGGCTACGGGCGTCGTCAGGCGAGCCCCTCCTGAAGATCGGGGCGCGGTGCGCCCGGTTGACTGGTGGTTCGTGAAGCCGGGGCACAATAGCAGGCACCCCGCGGCCTGCAGGCCCCCCGTCCGTCCGGTCGGTGCGCCACCATCCACGCATGCCCGAGGTCGTGCTCGCCGGTCGCGCCGTGACCTACACGCTTGTCCGCAATCCGCGCTCGCGCCACGTGCGCATGTCGCTCACCCCTGAGGGCCTGCGTGTGTCGGCTCCCACCCGGCTTCCAGAGTCTGAGGTCGAACGCGCGGTGGCATCCAAGGAGCGCTGGCTCCTGAGGCATTCCGACATGCTCATGCCGCACGCGCCGGCGCCGCTGCGGGACGGCATGGCGCTGCCGTTCCTCGACGGAGAGGTGGAGCTCGGCGTGCGCGCAGCGGCCCGGCCATCCGTGTTCTTCAGGCCAGAAGAGGGGCGCATCGCGGTGGCGGTGGCCCCCGGGTGCGGCGCCCCCGCGCAGGTGCGCGAGCTGGTGGAGCGCGGATACCGATCGGTGGCCCGCGACTGGTTCGCCTGGGCATGCGGCCACTTCGGCCCGCAGGTGGGGGCTCACCCGGCGTCCGTGTCGGTGCGCGATCCGCGCACCCGTTGGGGGTCGTGCTCAGCGCGGGGCACGGTGTCGCTCAGCTGGAGGTTGATGATGGCCCCGATGCGCGTGGCCGAGTACGTGGTGGTGCATGAGCTCGCGCACCTCGTGCACCTCGATCACTCACCCGACTTCTGGGACCTCGTGGCCCGCGTGCGCCCCGAGCATCGCGAGGAGTCGGCCTGGCTTCGCGAGCACGGTGGATGGTTGTGGCGGTCACCCGGCGCCGGGGCGCGCCCGAGGGCACCGGGTGGCGCGGTGGAAGACGGTCCCTAAGGCCGCGACTGCACGAAGGCATCCACCACGCCGGGCACGCCATCGCGTATCGCGCGACGCACGCGCCCGCCGGTGTCGTGGGCCTCGGCAAGCGTGGCGGGGCCGAGCGCCAGGGTGACATAGGCCACCACGCCGTCCCCCGTTCCCACGAGGCGCACGTCGTGGGGCGGCCTGCCGCACTCGGTGGTGATGAGCTCGCGGATCGCATCGGCGGTCGCGGCGTCATCTCCCAGCTCGCGCACGGGGCCCGACTGGCCCAGCGGCTCCACGTGCGAGTGCACGCGGGTGACCTCGGGCACGGCGTCCACCACCGCGGCCTCTACTGCACGCGCCACGGCCTCGGCCTGGGGCAGCGGGGTATCGGCCGGGAGCTTGAGGTGCAGCGACGCCTCGGTGCCGGAGTCGAGATGGAGGATGCGCACGTTGTGGATCTCCCGAACCCGCGGTACCTCGTGCGCCACGGCCAGCACGCGCTCCGCGAGGTCTTCATCCTCTCCCTCGCGCCGCTCCACGTGCACCACCACGTCCGACCCCGGCACCGCGGCCTCAATGGCCTCCTCGACGTCGTCGGCGATCGCGTGCCCCCTGCCCACCGACTCGCCCGGGGGCACGCCGATGACCACGTCGGCGAATGCCCGGCCAGCCGCCGAGCGCATGCGCAGCCGGCGAAGCTCCACCCCGGGACCCAGTCCCTCCACCGCGGCCCGCACCGCGGCCTCGTCGGCGTCTGGCACGCGGTCCATGAGCACATCGACGTTCTCGTGCATCAGCCGTCCCGCCGCCCCGAGCACGAGCACCGACACGAACAGCGCCGCGGCGGCGTCGGCCCACTCCACGCCGGCGCGCACGAGCAGCAGCCCAACGAGCACCGCGGCGGTGCCCGCGAGGTCGCTGGCGAAGTGCAGGGCGCTGCCCTTGAGAGCCGCGCTGTTGTAGCGACGTGCCGCGCGAGTGAGCGCAACCGTGCGGCCGAGGTCGATTGCCATGATGAGCAGGGCGACGCCGATGGCCCACCACGTGGCGTCCACCTCGTGCCCGCCCTCCACGAGCCGCCGGATGGCCACCACGGCGATCCAGATGCTCACGGCCACGAGCACGGCGCCCTCGGCGAGCGCCGAGAGGTGCTCGGCCTTGCCGTGGCCATAGGGGTGCGTGCGGTCGGCGGGCCGCGCCGCCACGCCCACGGCGAACAGTGCGAGCAGCGCAGCCACGAGATCGGTGCCCGAGTGGATGGCCTCCGAGATGAAGGCGAGGCTGCCCGTGGCGATGCCCGTGCCGAGCTTGATGCCGATGAGCAGGAGGGCCGCGCCCACCGACACCAGGGCCACCCGACGCGGCGAACCGCCCGACGCGCCAGGCGCGTGCGCGTGCGTATGCCCCATTCCCATGGGGTCGGATGTTAAGCGCCGGGAAACGTGTTGCCATGGAACATCGCGGAAATTTCGGGGAACGGCTTTCCCATGGGGTTTCAGGCCGAAATGGGGAATCAACGCGTCCGACCCCGACGCTAGCCTTACGAACATGCGTTCTCCACATCACACCAAGCCGGTTGATCGTGCTGCCCAGCTCACGCTCGTCAGCTCTCCCGAGGTGGTCCCGGAGAAGATCGCTCCCGCCGCAACGCGCCGCCGACCGCGCACCCGCATGGGTCGCAACGAGCGGATGGCCGAGCGGCTCGACCGAATCGCCCTCCAGGCCGAGCGCGACGCCGCCGCCGCCGTAATGGCGCACGACGACGTCACGGCCCGGGACATGCTCGAGCGGGCGCAGGCGGCCCGCAAGGCGGCATCGCTGCTTCGCGCGGGCCCGTCGGGCGTGCGCGAGCTACTGGCGTCCTAGTCCTCTCCCCCGCCCTCCGGGGCGATGGGGATCCATACGTAGGTGCAGTTCCGGCAGCGCCGGACATCCTGGCCGATGTCGTCTGAGTCGCGCTCACCGCAGGTCGGGCACCGTGGCTGCTCTTCATGCGCCATCGGGCGAGCGTAGCCTCCCAGCTGATGCCGAGCGACACGTCACGACGCGAGGACACCGGGCTCTGGGCAGATCTGCTGCTGACCCCCGGCACCGTCACCGCCACGGCGGCGGCGTCCGATGGTTTCGACGACGTCGCAGCGCTGCTCACCGCCCCCGGCGTGCGCCGCGTGGTGGTCACGGGGAACGGCGCGCAGTGGCACGTGGCCCTCGCGCTGTGGCTGGCATGGCTCGAGGTGCGGGACCCACCGGTGGAGGTGCTGGCGGTACCCGGCGGGCTGGTGGCGCGGGGGCAGTTCGCGTGGCGCGAGGGCGACCGCCTGCTTGCGCTGTCGAGCTCGGGGGAGTTCCGCGACGTCATCGAGGCGATCGAGGCCGGGGCTCCCCGGCCGATCGCCGCGGTCACGGCCAACGCCGGGTCCACCATCGGCCAGGCGGCGGAGGCGCGCGCGCTGGTGATCGTCGAGACGCTGCGCGCCCGCACGCACACGCAGGGCTACGCCGGGGCGCTGGTTGCCGGGCTGGGCGTGCTGGCCCGCATGGCGGGTGACCACGCCCTGCGCGCGGCCGCCGAGGGCGCGGGGGCATGCATGGCGCCGCTCATCGAGGCCGTGGGCACCGTGCCGTCGCCCACGGGTCGACCCCGCGCAGGGGTGTGCGTGGGCACCGGGCCCGCATGGCCCGCCGCCCTGCACACGGCGCTGTGCCTGCGCGAGGTCTCGATCCTCCCCGTAGATGGCTACGAGACGCGCGAGGGCGCCACCACGGGCCGCTTCGCAACCGTGCCGGGCGACATGGCGGTGACGATCGCGGGGCCCCGTCCCGACCCGCTGCTCGACGAGGCGGCGGGCATCCTCGCCGAGGGCGGGGCCGAGATCGTGCCCATCGCGGGCGACCCCGACGCCGACCCGCGGCTCGCGCCCGTGACGGCCCTGCCGCAGGCCATCGCGCTGGCCATCGACCTCGCGCTGCTGACGGGCCTCGATCCGGATGCCCCGGCGTGGGCCGGGGCCTACGACCAAACGTCCCGGGGTCGCTGACCCACCGACGGTACGCGGGCACCAGCGGTGGCTTCATGCCACTCTCGCCACGTGAGGGTCCTGCACGTATCGCCGCATCCCGATGACGAGCTGGTGGGTGCACCCGCAACCCTCATGGCCCTGCGCGACGCGGGCCATGAGGTGGTCAACCTCGCCCTGAGCCTCGGGCGTCCGGATGACCATGATCGCCGCCGCGCGGAGGTGGAGGAGGCCTGCCGACGCGCGCGTATCGGCCTGGCCATCACCGAACCGCCCATCGCGATGTCGGCCTCGGACGACCGCGCCGATGCCGAGGAGCGCGTGCGATGGCAACTGTCAATGGCCCTCAACGGCGCGGAGCCCCCCGACCTCGTGGTCGGGCCGTCGCCGCACGATGTCCATCAGGCCCATGAGCTGACGGGGCGTGCAATTCGCGAGGTGCTGGCGTCCCGCGACGACCCGCCGCCGTGGTGGATCTGGGCAATATGGGGCGATCTGCCCTTCCCCACCGTCATCGCGGTGTTCGACGACGAGCGGCAGGCCGAGATCGCCGACGCACTCTCGGCTCACGCCGGGGAGATGACACGGGCCGACCATCGCCTTCACGTGGACTCCCGCAGCAAGCTGACGGCGGTCACCGCAGCCGAGAAGGTGTTCGGGTTCGGCGCGCCCGCCCTTGCCACCGCGCGCGCGGAGGTGGTCACCGAGGTGGTGCGCGAGGACGGTGCCTGGAAGCTGGGGGTCCCCCGCACCCTCAGCGCTGCCGACCCCCTGGCCCGCCCGAGTTCCCGCAGCGTGGACTCGTGGATCAATTCCCCCAGCCCGCGCGATCTCGCGGGCGGGCCGCTCGACTGAGGGCGGCTAGACTTCAGGCAGGCCCCGCTCGCACGCCCGAGGATCACCATGGCGCCCCGCACCCTCACGATCTCCGCCATCGCCGCCACAGCCTGCCTGGCTCTTGGCGCGAGCAGCGCACTGGCGGGCGGCGGACCGGTGCCGGCGGAATGGTCGATCAACCTGACCGCCCAGGGACCCGGCACGCTCACGGCAAGTTGGCTCAGCCTCCGCGACTCATCGTTCCGCCTCACCACGACCGCGGCGTTCGAGGCGCTCACACCGGTCCAGGACGGCAACGACGCTGAATTCCGCGGATGGGTGGGAGAGTGCGCCTCGGCCGGTCTCGGGGCCTGCACGGTGCACCGTGGAGGGGTTGCCGTGGGAAGCCTCGGGCAGGGCGCGATGAGCGTCGACCCCACCGCGTGCCGATGGACAGCCGCGCTGTTCGCGCTCCCGGGCGAGCCCACCCCCTCCGTCGCGAACCCCTGTGAGAGCCCCGGAGGCGGGTCGGGAGGCGGCGGCGCGGGCACGGGCGGTTCATCCGGTAGCGGTGGGTCCGGCAGCGGATCAGCCGCCAGCGGGGGGGGAGGGGCGGCACCGCTGCCCGCGGCGGGCACTGGCCTGCAGGGCGGCGTCACCGTGGTTCGCAAGGCGGCGGCGCTCGCGGGGGCCCGCACCACGGCGAAGGCGGGCACAGTGAGGGCGACGGGCCGGTATCCCAGGGGCACGACCCGCATGGCGCAGTCGCTCCTGCTCATGAGTCAGTCGGGGGTCGCCGTGGCCGGGAGATGCCGGATCACCCGCGCGAATCGCACCTTCACCTGCACGGCCAAGCCCCCCAAGGGTCGCTGGCGCGTGCTCACGCAGGCCAAGCGCGGCAAGACCGTGCTCGCGCAGTCATCCGCCATCGTCACGGTGCGCTGAACCGACCTCCCCCGCTAGGGCGCCATTTCCCCCGCGCGCACCGGAAAGGGCACCACGGCATCGGCCGGCGCGAGCGGGCAGGTCCAGCGCGGGTCGTGGGCGCATGATGGGTGGTAGGCGAAGTTGAAGTCGAGGATGAGCGCGCCATCGACATCGGTGCCGAGGTCCGCGCCCTTGGCCTGGTCGAGCAGGTAGCGGCCGCCGCCGTAGGTCTCATCGCCATTCGTGGCATCGCGGAAGGGGAGGAACAGCCCTCCGCCATATGCCTGGAGCCACAGGATGGGAAGGCGTATCTCGTGCTTGCCACGCGTGGCCACGGCGACGCCGATGGTCGTGAACACGCCGTCAGGACCCGAGATCGACGATCCCATGGCGCCGGAGGAATGCGACGCGTTGGCGGCGGGAAGCGGCTCCACCGTGGCGGCGAGCCGCCACGACGGGTCGTGGGGGAAGAACCCCATGCCCGCGAATCCCGAGCGACGGTCGTCGGGCACCGGGCTCTGGGGATGTGAGGCGAAGAGGGCATCGCGCGCGATGCGCCATGCCATCCACGATTCCGGGCTCGATCCCCGTTCGCGCATGCGCGCGTAATTGGCGGCTACCCGGCGCCGAAAGTCCGCGAGCTCGAGATGCACGTCCACATACGAAGTGTCGCAGCCGGTCCGGCATGCCGCCGACGCCGCAGGGGCACCGCGCCCGGGCCACCGGGGCTAGCCTGCACGCATGACCCCCTCTCGCATGGACGCCAGCGCAGTTCTCGTGTGGATGCAGGCCAATCCCGTGCGGCTGCGGGAGTTGCTGCGCGAGGAGGATCCGGACGACGCCGAGGAGTCACCCGCTGCTGACTCCGCCGTGCGCGCCCACCTGCGGTTCGCCGCGGAGGGCCTGATGGCGGGTATCGACCCGGCGCTCGCAGGCCGCGTGGAGGGCATGGGCGACGATCTGGACGAGTGGTTCGCGGAAGACGCCGAGGTGTTCGAGCGGCAGGTGGAACTCGGTCGCGGCGCCATCGCGCTCGAGGAGCACCTGCTCTACGGCGCCGACGGCGAGACCGAGCCGGACATCCATGCGGCGCTGCAACGCCGCGTGCGGCTGGGCGCGTGGAATCACATGTTCCTCCGGTGCCTCGAGTCGCGACTTGGCCCCGAGTACGACGGGCTCACCGAGCATGCGCTGCAGTGGGCGAAGGACCACGAGCGCGATCTCGCCACGCAGATGCTCCAGATGCACCAGCGGCACATCGTGGCCCTGGAGAAGGCCACCGGGCACCCCGCGACCGCGGAGGAGCGCGACCAGAGCAGCCAGCTCGCCGCGGTGGCCGGGCATGTGCGCCATGCGATCGAGGCCGCGGCCCATGCGCTCGACGCCATGTGAAAGGTTCATGTCATGAGCGACCCGATCCCTCCCGAGCCGTCATGGGGTCAGGCTTGAATGGCCGCATGCCCTTTTCTCGCGCCCTCATCCCGGCGGCCATCGTCGCCGCCTGCATTGTCCCGGCGGCCACGACGGCCGCGGTCACACCCGTGCCCACCAGCGGCGCCGCCGCCGGCGCGCTCACGCGCATCGTCCCGGGCATCACCTACCAGACGATCACGCGCCCCGGGCCCCAGCGCCTGCATGTGGTGTCGTTCACGTACAACGTCCTCACGCGGGTGGCGCCGGCGCAGGCATCGGGGTCGCTCACCCAGCGCGCGACGATCGAGGACGGCATGGCATCACGCCTTGCCCAGGGCGCGACCGCCGGTATCAACGGCGACTTCTTCAGCCTTTCGAACGGCACGCCGAGCGGGGTGCTGTCCGTGGGCCCCGAGTTGCTGGCGAGCCCGGAGCCGACGCGCTCGGCCCTTGCCATCGCCGCGGGAGGGTCGCTGTCGGTCGGCGCCCTTTCCCTCGATTCGCGGTACCGCCGCATCGACCCCACGACGGGCGCCAAGGGTGCAAAGCGCATCGTCCGTGCGGTTAACCGCCCCCTGGCATCCACCTCCACCACCGGGGTGGTCGCCTACACCCCCGCCTACGGCAGCGCCACGCCGTCCGAGCCGGGCTACGAGGTGCTCGTCGCGCTCGACGGTGGCGGGACGTTCCCCGTCGCCGGGACGATCCAGGGCACCGTAATCGCCCAGCAGCCGGGCGGAGGCACCCCCATTGGCCCCGGCCAGATCGTGCTTTCGGGGAAGAACCTCTCTGGCGTAACGCTGTTCAATGAGTTCCTGCCGGGCACGCGCATGGAGATCGAGGCGGCCATCCCGGGCATCGCCCCGGACGGCTGGGGCGCCATCGGCGGTGGCCCCACGCTGGTGCAGGACGGCCGGGCGGTCACCTCGTCGCGCGAGTCGTTCAGCAGCAGCCAGCGCAATGGCCGCACCACGCGCAGCGCCGTGGGGCAGAAGCCCGATGGCACGATCCTGATGGTGGTGGCGGAAGGCCCGCAGCAAGGCGTGCGCGGCTACACCATGTCCGAGCAGGCGACGATGCTGGAATCGCTCGGCCTGACCACCGCCATGGGCCTCGACGCCGGCGGCTCGTCGATGATGGCCATCGGCCCGAACCAGGTGGTGCCGAACACCGGCAGCCGGCCCATCTCGGACATGCTGGTCGCGTACTACGCGGGCGCGCAGCTCTCGATCCCGCCGGACAATCGCGTCACCCCGAACGGCGACGGCGTCGCGGACACCATCACCCTGGGCGCCCAGTCGCCGGTGCCCGGCACCACGAACGTCGCGGTCGCCAGGCGCGGTGGCGGGTTCTCGGCATCGTTGCTGGACCGCACCGGCGACGCGGCCTACACGCCGATCACCATCGACCCACGCGCCCTCGGCATGCCGGAGGGGCCGTACAACGTGACTGCCACGCTCACGCCGGCCGACGGCTCGCCCGCCACGTCGCAGAAGCGCATCATCGTGGTGGACCGCACCCTCGGCGCGCTGCGGGTGAGCAGCCGCGGGGCCAGGGCCTCGCGCCGGGTCACCACCGCCTTCACGCTCTCGCGCCCGGCGCGGGTGACCGCCCAGGTCACCACGTCCACCGGTCGCGTGGTCGCGACGCTCGCGCGCAACAAGCGAATGCCCCGGGGGCGGAACTCGGTCACGTGGAATGGCCGCTCGGGCAAGAACCTCGTCCGCGCGGGCACCTACTACGTCACGGTCACCGCCGCCAGTTCGCTGGGGCGCAGCGCGCTGCGCGACAGCGTCCGGGTGCGCTAGCCGCTCAGGCGGGCAGCAGCGGACGCAACGATTCCAGCGCGCGGAGGGGGTCGGGCGTTCCCGCGGTGAGCACGAGCGTCGTGACCCCCGCATCGGCGAGCCCCGCCAGGCGATCGGCCACGGCCGCCCCATCACCAATGATCGCGAGAGCCTCGACCATGGCATCGGGCACCAGCGCCTCGGCGTCGCGGGGGCGTCCCGCGAGCGCCGCATCGGAGATTGCGGAGGCCTCGTCGGCGAACCCGATGGCCGAGACCGCGTCGCGATAGAAGTTGCGCTCGCGCGACCCCATGGAGCCCACGTAGAAGGCGATCTCGCGGCGCGCAGCCGCCCGCGCGGCATCGGCGCCCTCGCCGTCGCCCACCCAGCACACCGCTGACGCGATGATGCCCATGGGTCCGAGCGCGGTGTCGCGCCGCTCTGCTCCACGCCTGAGGGCGTCGGCCCACGGCCCGCGGATGGCCTCGGGCGTCGCGAACAACGGCCACCATGCGTCGGCGAGCTCGGCTGCGAGGCGCACCCCGCCGGGGGCCAGCGCGGCCACCACGATGGGCACGCTCTCGCGCTCGGGACGCGTGATCATCCGGAGCGGCTTGCCCAGGCCAGTGCCCTCGCCCGGCGGTAGCGGAATGGGCCGGGGGCCATCGACCTCGAGCACCCCGCGCTGCCATGCCTTGCGGCATGCAGTGATGACCTCACGCAGCTCGCCCAGCGGGCGAGCGAAGGGAACGCCGTGCCATCCCTCGACCACCTGCGGACCCGAGGTGCCGAGCCCCGCGATGGCTCGTCCGCCCGAGAGTGCATCCGCCCCCGCGATGGTCTGGGCGATGAGCGCCGGACTGCGCGAATACACGGGCAGCACCGCGCCGATGGAAATCCGCTCCGTGCGGACGGCGATGGCGCCCATGAGCGAAGGGGCATCGAAACCCCACGTCTCCGGGATCCACGCCTCGTCGGCTCCCGCTGCCTCGGCATTCGAGACGAGCTCGAGAGATGCGCGCGGATGCGCCATGTGGTCGAGTGACAGCCCGATGCGCATGAGGCGATCGTACGCGGCAGCACCGCTGCCGACGGTACTGCGTCCAGGCTTCACCCGATCCCAATATCCGCGCTGGACATGCGTCCGTATCCGCGTCTACATTCGGTGCGTTTCATCCACCGGGCGGAAGCTTCGCATCGCCCTCGTGCCCACGCGACGATCGGCGATTAACTGAGCACCGCAGCAGAGCAGGCCAGCACCGCGCGGGCGCGATCGCTCTCGGCCCTCCGGGCCATGATGAGCGCCCGCTGGATCGATGCGGTCGAGGAAGAGCTCGTTCAGCGCGGCGAGGCCTTCTTCCAGCTTGGGGGCGCCGGGCACGAGGCATCGGCGGTGCTCGCAGATCACCTGGGCCCGCAGGACTGGCTGCAGCCGCACTACCGGTCGCGCGCTCTGCTGGTGCGGCGCGGCATCGAGCCCGAGCGCTTCTTCAACGGCCTGCTCTCCACCGCCGGGTCCGACTCCGCCGGGCGGCAGATGCCGGCGTTCCTTCATGACCCCGAGCTCCACGTGCTTCCCATGACGGTGCCCACGGGCAACGGACTGCTGCACGCGGTGGGCGTGGCACGCGAGGTAGCCCACCACGCCGACCGCCCGATCGTGATGGCGGGGGTGGGCGACGGCACCACCCAGCAGGGCGAGGTGATGGAGGCCATCGCCGAGGCAGCGCGCGAGGGCCTGCCCGTGCTCTTCTGGATCGAGGACAACGGCTACGCGATCTCGACCCACACGAGCGGCCGCACGATCTATGACACCGTCACCGGACCCGCGAGCGAGTTCCTCGGCGCTCCGATCGTGCGCGCGGACGGCCGCGACCCGATGTCGCTCGACATCGTGGCAGCACGTGCCGTGCAGGATGTCCGCCAGGCCCGGCGTCCGGTGGTGCTGGTGGCCCAGGTGGAGCGCCTCACGCATCACACCAACGCCGATGATGAGTCGGTGTACCGCACCGACGCCGAGCGGGCGGCCGCGCGGGCGGGCGACCCCATCGCGGCGCTGCGCGACAACCTGATCGCCGACGGCGTGCCGGCCGACGATCTCGTTGCCCTCGACCGAGAGGTGGAGGCCGAGGTGCGCGCGGCCGCGGCCCGGGCGATCGCCGCGGATGACCCCGTGGCATCGCACCGGGCCATCCGTCCGGTGTCCACCGACGTGATCGCGCGGGCGAGCGCGCCCGCCCAGCCGGCGGACGGGCCCCCGCGCACCATGCTCGAAGCCATGCGCGACGTGCTGGCGCAGCGCCTGGAGGCCGACGAGCGGGTGTCGCTCACGGGCCAGGACATCGAGGACCCCAAGGGCGACGTATTCGGCCTCACGCGCGGCCTCTCCACCGCCTACCCAGGTCGGGTCACCAACGCGCCACTCAGCGAGTCGACCATCGTCGGCACCGCGATCGGCCGCGCGCTTGCCGGCGGGCGCCCCGTGGCGATGGTGCAGTTCGCCGACTTCCTCCCTCTCGCCTACAACCAGATCGCATCGGAACTGGCCACGGTGTACTGGCGCACGGCCGGCGCCTGGTCGGCCCCCGTGGTGATCCTCGCCCCCTGTGGCGCCTACCGGCCCGGCCTCGGCCCCTTCCACGCCCAGACGATGGAGGCCACATTCGCCCACATCCCCGGGCTCGACGTGGCCATGCCCAGCACCGCCGAGGATGCCGCGGGCATGCTCGAGGCAGCCCTCGACGGCGACCGGCCCACGCTCATCCTCTACCCGAAGACCTGCCTCAACGACCCGCTGCGCGCATCCCGCGTGCAGGGCGCGCACCGGCCCGTGGTACCCGGTCACGCCGCGGTGCGCCACCGCGGCGATGACGTCACGATCGTGGCGTGGGGGTCCACCGCCCCGATCGCCGAGCGCGCGGCCGCAGTGCTCGATGCCGCGGGGGTGGGCGTGGACCTCATCGACCTGCGCGGCATCGCCCCGTGGGACATGGAGGCCGTCGCCGCAAGCGCCGCGCGCACGCGACGCCTCGTGGTGGTGCATGAGGACAACCTCACCGGCGGATTCGGCGCGGAGGTAGTGGCGCATGTGTCGGACCATCTCGAGGGCGAGCTCACCACGCGTCGCATCGCTCGACCGGACACCTGGGTGCCCAACAACTACGTGAACCAGCTGGCGGTGCTGCCGTCAACCCGAGACGTGGTCGAGGCTGTCGCCGCGATGATCGGCGGCCTCGAGGTGACCGAGGCCGAGGGCGCGCAGGAGGTGGACGGCGTGCTTGCCGTGGAGGCCACCGGGTCGAGTCCGGCGGATCAGCAGGTGATGGTGGTCGAGTGGCTCGTGGCCGACGGCGACACCGTCACCGAGGGCCAGGTGATCGCCGAGGCCGAGGGCGACAAGGCCACGTTCGAGCTGGCGGCCCCTGCGGCGGGTGAGATCTTCGGGTTGCACGAGGAGCTGGAGTCGGTGCCCGTGGGCACCGTGCTCGCGAGCATCACCCTGGCACCCGGCGCCGCCGCAGCGCGGCGTCGTATGCCCCTCGAGCCCACGCTGCGCGTACGGCGCGTACCCGGGCACCAGCCCTCACCGCTTCGCTCGGCCGCGCCGGCGCCAGCGGCCATGGCCCTGCCGGTGGGGCTCTCGGGTTTCGCGGTGCGCGCAGGCGGGCGCATCCTCACGAACGCCGACATCGCCGCGCGCTTCCCCGGTCGCACCGAGGCCGACATCGTGCGGCGCACCGGCATCCGCCAGCGCCCCGTGCTCGCCCCCGGCGAGGACATCTCCGCGCTGGCGGCCCGGGCCGCGCGCGAGGCGCTGAATGCCGAAGGCATGGGGCTCGGTGACCTCGAGGCCATCATCGCCGCCACGGGCACGCCCACGCGCCTGAGCCCGTCAGTGGCCTGCCTCGTGCAGAACGCCCTGGCCGAGGCCGATGGCCCCGCCGACGTGGCGGCAAGCGACGTGTCGGCCGCGTGCTCTGGCTACCTCTACGCCATGCAGTCGGCGCACGACATGCTGCAGCAGCGACCGGAGGCGTCGGTGCTGGTGATCACGGCGGAGGCCATGACCCGCTACGTCGACCCCGACGACTTCGACACCGTGGTGGTGTTCGGCGACGCCGTCACGGCCACGGTGGTTCACGGGCCCGCGCGCGCCGGCGACTCGCCGGTGCTGCTGCACCGACCGGTGCTCTCGGCCAGCGGCGACGACGGGTCGGTGATCCGCCACGGCCCCGCCGACAGCGACCACCTGTTCATGGACGGCCCGCGCGTGTACACCCGCGCAGTGCGCGAGATGCTCCGCATGCTCGACCGGGCCGCCGCGCAGTCGGGCGCTTCGACGGCCGATCTCATGCACGTGATTCCCCACCAGGCGAACGGCCGCATCATCTCGTCGGTGCAGGCGCGCAGCGGCCTGCCTGCCGACCGGTTCGTGGTGAACGTGGAGAACTGGGGCAATACCTCCTCCTCCACGATCCCCATCGCCATCGCGGAGCACCTGCCGAGCGGTCCCACGGGCCTCGGTGGCCTCGTTGCCTTCGGGGCCGGGCTCACATCGGGGGCCGCTATCGTGGAGTTCACGGGCAACGACTGACCGGGGGGACGCCATGTCATCTGTCGAGTACTCGCTGGCGATAGAACTGGACCGCGACTTCGACGAGGTGGTGGCCGCCACCCGCGAGGCGCTCGCCGCAGAGGGTTTCGGCGTGCTCACCGAGATCGACGTGAAGGCCACGATGAAGGCCAAGCTCGACGTCGACCGTGAGGAGTACCTGATCCTCGGCGCGTGCAACCCGCCACTGGCCCACAGGGCGCTTGACGCGGAGCCCGATCTCGGCGTGCTGCTGCCCTGCAACGTGGTGATCTACCGCACCGGCTCCACGACGCGCGTGAGCGCCGTGGCCGCCGAGCAGATGCTCGGCATGGTGGGCAACGACGCCCTCGCCCCGGTGGCCGCCGAGGTGGCCGAGCGCCTTGACCGCGTGCTCGCGGCCGTGGCCTCCTCCTAGGGCCGGGTGCCGGGGGATGCGCGGCTAGGCCGCGTCGTCCGCCGCAGCTTCGAGGATGCGCCGGGCGTCCTCGGAATGCAGGCCGCGTCGCGCGAGCCAGCCGACCGCGCGCCGCCTGTCCCCGGGGTCGGTCGCCTGCGCCGGATACCGCCTGCGCACCTGCCGGATGAGTTCCTCGGCATCAGGCGCATCCTCGCCACGCTCCGGACGCGTGCCCTCATCGGGCCGCACGGCATCGCGTACCGCCTGCGGTGACAGGCCCTTGCGCACCAGGCGATCAGCCATGCGCATGCGATCAGCGGTGCTCTCGGGGATTCCCGTGCGCACCACGGCCGCCTCGAGCACCTGCGCATCGTGGCCCTCGGGCAGGGCCTCGTCGATCGCTCGCACCACGACGTCGTTGGCGAAGCCCACCCGCATCATCTCCGATCTGATGCGCCGCGATGCCCAACCTCGCGCAGCGAGGCGCTCCACGCGCTGGGCGGCGTTGGCCTGCTCGTCCAGCAGCCCCGCCGCCTCGAGGCGCGCGAGCACGCGGGCCGCCTGGCCCTCCTCTGCCCGTCGGTCGCGCAGCCGCTGCACCACCTCGCGGTATGAACGTCCACGGGCCACCGTGAACCGGAGGGCGGCCTCCCAGAGCCGCTCAACTGCCGCGGCGTCCTCGATGGACGCGACGCGATGCTCGTCCATCTCCTCGCCCGTACTGAGGCCGAGATCGGCCACGAGGTGCACGGGAAGGCGCAGCCATTTCGCTCCGTCACGCTCGACACCGATGTACGCCCCGTTGGAGGACGCGCGCAGCGCCGTGATGACGGAGATCACGGCGAGGGTGGGGCGGCTAGGCCTCGCGCGGCATCTCGTTCGCGCACCGCATACAGCGCCACACGGGGTGGTCCTGGTCGCGCGCGACCGGGCTGGCCCCGCCGAGGTCGTGCGTGCGCATCCTCCGCTGGGTCGCGAACGTCTGCGACCCGCACTTGGGGCACTCGGGGGCCCCATCGAGGGCGTTTATCTCAGTGCCGGATGTCTCGTTCTCAGCCATGGGCGAACCTTACCGTCCCGCGCGAGCCACGGCGAGGCTCAGCGGGCACCCACCGGTGCGGCGGCGTCGAGACGGGCGATCTCCTTGCGCACCGCAGGGGCCACCTCGGTGCCGTAGAGCTCGATGGCACGCATCATGTCGGCGTGCGGCGGATTGCCCACACCCATGTGCAGCAGCACCCGGCGGTTCCCGAACATCTCGTACTCGGCGAGGATCTTCTCGGTCACCTCAGCCGGGCTTCCCACCATCAGGGCGCCGTGCGGCTGGCGCATGCGATCGAACTGTGCGCGGTCGATGTGGCTGCCCCACCCGCGCTCGCTGCCGATCTGGTTCATGGCGGCCATGATCCCCGGCGCGGAGATATCGGCGGCCTTCTGCGAGGTGTCGGCGATGAACCCATGGGAGCCGATTGACACCGGCACCGAGGCGGGGTCGTGCCCGAACTCCTCGAGCGCCTCGCGATAGAGGTTGACGAATGGGATGAACGGCTGCGCGGCGGCGCCGATGATGGCCACCGAGATCGGCAGGCCACGGGCCGCGGCGTTCACCACCGACTGCGGCGTGCCGCCAACGGCGATCCAGATGGGCAGGCGGTCCTGCTGGGGACGCGGGTACACCGCGCGCCCCTCGATGGGGGCGCGACGCGTGCCGCTCCAGGTGACCACCTCATGCTCGCGCAGCTGCAGCAGCAGGTCGAGCTTCTCGAGGAACAGGCCCTGGTAGTCGGCGAGGTCGTAGCCGAAGAGCGGGAATGACTCGATGAACGACCCGCGCCCGGCCATGATCTCGGCCCGCCCCTGCGAAAGGAGATCGATCGTGGCGAAGTCCTGGAACACCCGCACGGGATCGTCGGAGGACAGCACGGTCACCGCCGAGGTGAGCCGGATGCGCGAGGTGCGCGCGGCCGCCGCCGCCAGCACCACGGCCGGAGACGACACCGGGAAGTCGGGCCGATGGTGCTCCCCCACGCCGAAGACGTCGAGCCCCACCTCGTCGGCCAGGACGATCTCGTCCACGAGGTCGCGCACGCGCTGCCCCACCTCGATGGCCCGTCCCGTTGCCGGGTCGGGCGTGGCGTCGCCGAAGGAGTAGATGCCGAGTTCGATCCCCTGCGTCACGCGCTCTCCTCCCCAGTGTCGCGTTGGCGCCGTGCCTCGTCGAGCTCGCGCTGGATTCGGCCATCGTCACGCTCGGCCAGTATGACGTAGGCGATGTAGAACACCCCCAGGCTGATGCCGGCGCCCGCGGCGATCCACAGGAGCGGTGGCCACCCGAGCGGCGTGCCGATGGCCCATCCGATGAGCAGGCTCACAGGCACCATGATGGCCCCGAGCACCCACACGCGCCGCTTGGCGGTGCGGGTGTATTCCGGGTTGGGATGCAGGCCCTCCTGCTCGGCCGCCACGCGGGCGACGATCTCCTCGCGCGACTCGCGCTGGCGTCCTGTCACGATTTCAAGGCTAGCGGCGTAAGGTGGAGACTCGCACCCCTACCGAGGACTTCCATGAACTTCGAGATCAACACCCTCCGCCGCCGCGGCGCGGTGGCACTCGCCGGCATCCTCGCCGTCGGCGCAATCGGCTTCGCGGGCTGCGGATCGTCCAGCAGCAGCTCTGCTGACACCGCGGCCGCCGAAGCGGCCCTGAGCGCCGACCTCCAAGCCGCATATGCCGACGCAGAGGCCGCCGTGACCAAGGCCGAGGACGCCGTGGTCGGGGCCGACAACGCGGCCGCCGCCGTCGCGGCCTGGCCGGCCCTTGAGACCGAGCTCACGGCCTACGAGAAGACGCTGGCTGACATGGAGGCCGGTGCCACCGGTGCCTGCCTCGATGCGGTCAAGGGCTACACGGCCATCGAGAAGCAGGAGCACACCGCCCTCGACGCCATCTACGCAGCGGCGATGGACGACGACCCGGACGACTTCGCGGAAGCCGTCAAGGCATACACCGACCTCGCGACAGGCGCCGACGCAAAGGCCGCCGACGCCGCGCTGGCGTCGGCGTGCGGCGTGAAGGTCGCCTAGGCGGACCTGACGCCTGGACCGCGCGCGCCGGGCGCGGCCTGCCCATCATCGCGATGGGCGGCCGGCCCGGCCGCTCGGTGCATCACCCCACGCGCGGCCACGACGAGACCAGCGGGTAGGGCCTGATCGGTCCGCCTCCCCCCGGGTGGATCTCGAAGTGCAGGTGCGGCGTGGTTCCCTTGGCGTCACCGGTGTCGCCGTTGTAGCCGAGTACCGTGCCCGCCTTTACGAGGGCGCCCTCAACGGCGGCTGGCGTGAAGCCGTCGAGGTGGCAGTAGAAGTACTCATCGCCGTTCGATGCCCGGAGCCAGAACCGGTTGCCGCTGATGGGCGTGGTGCCGATGCGGACGATGGTGCCGCTCACCACGGCCACGATTGGCGCGCCGCGCGCGGCCATGATGTCGATGCCCTCGTGGAAGCGTCCGCCGCGGGGCGCCATCCAGTCGTCGGAGAATGTCGACGGGGCGGCGATGGGGAATACCGGCTCGGTTCCGTCGGGAGCGACCGGGATGACCGTTGACCCCTTCGCGCGCGCAGCACGAACGCGCGACTGCACCCGCGCCGCGAGCGCGGCCTTGAGCGCTCCGCGCGCGCTCTCGACAACGCGGGACTGCTCGGCAAGCAGGGCCCCGATGCGGGCTCGCTCGCGTTCTGCGACGGCTGCCTCGCGTCGAGCCGTGGACATCTCGCGGGCCAGGCGCTGCTGGGTCGCGCGCAGGGCCACACGACGACTGCGCACGGCGCGCACGAGCCCTGCGTCCTGGCCCGCTGCGCCCCGCAGGGCCGTCGCGCGCCCCATCAGATCGCTGAGCGACCCGCTCGACGCGAGCAGCGCCAGGAGGTCGGGGTCCGGCCTGCGATACATGGCGACGAGGCGGGCTGACAGCCTCTCGCGCGCCACGATGAGCTGGCTTTGGGTGCGGGCGAGCTCACGACGGGCGGTCGCGGCCCCCGTGCGGGCGGCAGCGAATCGGTCCATCGCGGCGTTGTGACGCGATGCGGCCGCACCCGCGGCGGCATCGAGCTCAGCCGCCCGGGTCTCGACCGCTTGAACGCGCTTCTCCAGGGTCGTGATGTCCCGTGCACCCGCAGCAACCCCCTGCGTGATCACGAGGGCCAGGGCAAGGGCCATCAGGAGAGGGGCGCGTCGGGACATCGGCGGCGGATTGTCGTCGCCGCCGGTGCGTCCCCGTGAAATCGCCGTTCCACGTTCTGGGTGGGTGGGTGGGGAACAGGCCCCTCAGCCCGTCTGACCACCAAAAACCACGGTCAGGTCGCCAGAACTTGCCAACCCACTCCAGAGGTTGGGTCGAACCCCTTCCATCGGGTAGGTGGCACCGATACTTTCGGGTCATGCCCGCTTGCACACCGCCGCCGCCGCCGCTTGCTCAGGTCGTCCGTGAGGCCACCGTCCTGGTGTCCTCCCGGGTGACGCCCATCGCTGTTCCCGAGGTCTGCATGTCGGATCAGATCCCGGCCGGCAGCGGGATGGCAACGCCGGGGGTCGTGTGGCTTCCGGCCGCCGATACCGCCGTCTACAGCGTCAGCCCGCGCCAGATGGCGCCCGACCGCCTGGTGGCCGTGCTGCACGAGGTACTTCACCAGGTCGGCTTCGCCAACGAGCTGGCCGGCGGCGATGAGATGACCACCGAGGAGGGCGTGGTCGAGGCCGTCACGCAGGACCTGCGGCCGGTATGGCTCAAGCGGATCACGCGTCGCGATCGCGCCGTGCCGGTCGCCTACGGCAGCTGGGTCTCCTCAGTACGCACGAACAGCGCACGGGCCACGCGCACGAAGTGGACCTCGAAGCAGGCCGCCACATGGCGCATCCAGCTTCTCGCTACCCCGCCCGCACAGCGCGCGGCTCTGGAGACGGCGGCCCAGTGAGATGACGCACCAGGGCCCGTGGAGCGGAGAGAACGGCGCGCCACGGGCCCTGAGGTCTGCGTTCAGCCCTACCCGGTGACGGGAGTGGCCGGTCGCATCGCAACCGACAGCTTGGTGCACGCCTTGCTGCGGTAGCGACCTGCGTTGGCCGAGGTGACCTGTGCGACGTTGCACGCACGCTTCGCGCTGGTCATCTTGACCAGCAGGGTCACCTTCTTCGTCACCTTCCCGCCTGCGGGGATGGTGCCGATGGCCCACGTCATACTGCGACCCTTCAGCGTGGCCCCAGAGGCCTTCCTGCCCCAGGCAAACACGCCCGGTGCGATGTCCCTCAGCACGACGCCCGTCGCATCGGTCGCCCCGGTGTTGCGGACGACGATCGTGTACGTGACCCGACCGCCGACGACGGCACGCTTGCTGCCCGTCTTCTTGATCGACAGGCCTCCGGTCGCCGGACGGAATGCCGTCACCTCAGGCGGCGCCGGGGGCGGCGGCGGCGGGGGCGGCGGCGGGTCACAGATGACGCCCTGTACCGCGATCGCCGTGGCCACGGCCTGGTCGTCCGCCTCGGGCGTGAACGAGAATCCCGATCCCACCAGCGTGACGCTGGCGCTGTTGAGGATCTCCGCGCCGCACGTGTCGGTGCTCGCGGCGATCTGCCTCGACGCGGTCCAGGAGAAGCTGTCACCGGGATCCAACTCGGCCGGCGGCGTGCCGATCGGGGTGAGCGAGTCGGCGTTCGGATCGCTCACCTGGATGAGGCCGAAGGGAATCGGGTCCTTGCCGGTGCTGGTCACCGTGACCGTCCAGGTCGCGGTGCCGCCGGGCTCTACCGTGGCGCTGTTCGACGACTTCTGGATGGCCACGTTGTACTCGGGCGCGCACACCTCACCGTCGACGGTGATCGGGATGTTGCCCGTGCTGTCATCGCCCGGGGTCGGTGTGGCGCTCCCCTTCAGGCTGACGCTGGCGCTGTTCAGGATCTCGGTCCCGCACAACTCGGGGTCGTCGGCCACCTTCTTGGCAGCCGTCCACGAGAACGTGGCTCCCGGAGCCAGGGTGTCCGGGGGCGTGCCGATGGGCGTGAGCGAATCGGCGTCGGTGTCGGTCACCTCGATCATGCCGAAGGGGATCGCATCCGCACCGGTGTTGGTCACCGTCACCGTCCAGGTCGCCGTTCCACCCGGGTCGACGGTCGGGGTGTCCGCCGTCTTGCTGATGCTCACGTCGTAGTCCGGGTCGTTCCAGCAGAAGCGCAGGTTGCTGAGGCCGGCCGGCTGGCTGTTGCTGTTGAGGGGCGGGGCGAGCCCCGTGTCGGGCCCGAAGCTGCTGTTGTAGAGGTACACGTTCGACCCGACGCTCCCGCCGTGAAGGACGACGGCGTCGATCGGCCATGTGCTCGACTGCCAGCCGACGTACGTCCCGTCGGTGACATCGACCGTGATGCCCAGATTGCTGAAGTGGGAGAAGAAGTTGGGGTCGCCCCAGTTCATACCCCCTGTCTGCCCGGGCGAGCTGTCGTTCTGGAAGCCCATCTGCTCACAGGTCACGTTGCCGCCGGTGCCGTAGTCCTTCGGCCAGAGCTTCGGGGTGACCTTCATCGTCGTGGAGATCGGGGCGCTATCGGCCAGCTCGGTGGGGTCGTAGGTGGTCACCTGGGGCGGTGCCACCGCCACGCTGGTCGTTCCGGCCACGCATGCCGCCGCGCCCACCGCGATGTATCCAAGCCCCCGACGGCGCTTCGCCCTCGGGGTGGACTGCTCCCTGCTGGTGAAGAAATTCATGTCTGCTGCCCTCTGCTCTCTCGGGGTTCTCGATCGATGTGGTGCGTGCACCACCACTTGTGATGAACTTATGAGCAGGGGCTTTTGCGCACGACGGCGGTTCGGGGAGTCCTCAGCAGGCAGGGCGGGGCGCCTGTGGGAACCGGTCGGCGGGGGCCGCGTTCCCAGCGGATCAGGCGATGCCGATCCGGGCGGGCAGGCAGCCACCTACCCGGCCGACGGGGGCACCGGGCCACGACGCCAGAGGCGCCGGCGGATCAGCGCGTTGTGCGCTGCGCGGGTGGGGGCGCATCCGCGCCCCGGTACCGGCCTGATCCGCACGGAGGCACTGCCCGCCGGGAGGGCACGCCATGACCCTGGGCCTCAGGCATCGGGATGAGCCTCCCCGGGCGCGCGGTGGGGCCTTGCGGCACCCAGACGGCGGCCCGGGCGATCTCCCGGCTTCGCCGGGTCACACCCCGCAGGGGCCGGGCCGAAGGGCCCCCTGATCCCCGCGCCCGGAGGCGGGGAATCAGGCGGCGTCTTCGGCGAGGACCTCGTTCAGCTGCGCCTGCGCGTTGATGGCGGCCGGGAAGCCTGCGTAGGCCGCGAGCTGGATCACGAGCTCGCGCAACTCGTCCTCGGTGATGCCCACGCGCAGCCCTGCGCGCATGTGCACCTTCACCTGCCGGTCCTTCCCCCCGAGCGCCATGAGCATGCTGAGGGTGGCGATCTGCCGCTCCTTCAGCGTGAGCCCGGGGCGCTGGTAGATGTCACCGTAGATGGTCTCGATGATGCGATCGCCGAGCTCTCCGAGGGTCGCAAGCGACTCCTCGGCCCTCGGTCCGAGCACCTGCTTGACGCTCTCGGCACCCTTCTCGTGGCGCTCCTCGCGCCAGTTCGACTCGGCGTCCGCACTCATCGGAGGCCCTACCTGGTGCCGCGGTCGGTGTAGACGACGTTGAAGTTGCCCTTGTCGTCAACTGTGAGGATGCTCACCGGGACGTTCGGACGGTTTCCGACCTTGTTGATCGTGATCTTGCCGGTCGCCCCGCGGTAGTTCTTGGTCTTCTTCAGCTGGGCGATGACCTTCTTGTACGTGAAGGGGTCGGCCTTCTTCCACGACGCGAACAGGATGTTCGCCGAGTCGTAGGTGAAGGTGCCCCACGTGCCGAGGGTCTTGCCCGGGAAGGTCTTCTTGTAGTTCGCGACGTAGCTCTTGGCGGTCGGGAACTGCTGCGGGGTGGGGACACCGCTGAACACGCAGTTCTGGCTGGCGGGGATGCCTGCAGCTGCGACGAAACCCGGGTCCTGGTTGGCCAGGCCGGCAAAGCACTTGGCCGGGTTGCCGGTGGCCTTGAGCGCCGTGGCGATCTTCGCACCCTCGGCGAAGTACGTGCTGAGGTAGACGACCGTCGGGTTGTTTGTGAGCGCCTGCTGCACGGCCGCCGTGTAGTCGGCCTGGTTGTCCTGCACCACCACGTTGGTCACGAGGACGCCCTTGGCCTCGAGCGCGGCCTTGAGGCGCGCGGACATGCCGACGGTGTACACGCTGTCGGTGGTGATCATCGACACCTTGGCGGGCTTCAGCAGGCTGAGGATGTAGTTCGACTCCACAGGGGAGATCTGGCTGTTCTTGGGCTGGACGGTGACGCCGTAGCCCGTCGTGTCGTCGGTGGAGGTCATCTGCACGGGCACGATCTTCGCCTTGGTGTAGATGGGGAGGTTTATGAGCCCGACCGAGGAGTTGTACGGCCCGATCACCGCCGCGACCTTCGCCTTGATGGCCTTGGCCGCCGCTGCCTTCGCGAGCTTCGGATTCGCCTGATCATCGATCTGGACGATCTGCACCGAGCGCCCGTAGTAGCCGCCCTTGGCGTTGTACTGGTTCACGGCCAGCTGAACACCGCGCAGCATGTCCTGGCCGGCCGAGGCCTGCGACCCGGTGAGAGGAGCCTCAACGGCGATGCCGATGGTGCCGTAGGTCGAAGGGTCGTGACCGATCACATGGTCGGCCATGGCGACTGATGTGACGGCGCCGGCGGCAAGCGCGGCGGCTGTTGCGGCGAGGACGAATCGGACTGGCTGCACGGGGCTCCTTGGTCGGCCGGGACTGTGCGGCGTCGAACAGTACGCGGCCACCGGAGTGACGGCAGGCCAGCCGGTTCCGGCGTAGGGAAAACCGCACATGCATCCCGCGGCGCGGCGCCCTATCGCGGGGGCCGGGCGATAGCGTGTATGCATGGCCCGCGTCACCGTGTATGCAACCCCGCTCTGCCTCTACTGCGTGGGGGCGAAGACGCTGCTGCGCCGCCGTGGCATCCCCTTCGACGAGGTGCGCATCAACATGTTCAGCGACGGCGCACGCGATCGCCTGCAGGCTGAGAGCGGCGGCGGGCGCACGTTCCCGCAGGTGGTGATCGACGGGGACGCCATCGGCGGGTTCGACTCGCTGCGCGCGCTCGACCGCTCAGGGGAGCTCGCCCGACGCCTCGCCATCACATCCCCTGCCCCGTAGAGCGTTCCGCCCCACCTGACGTCGGGCACGCGTCTGCCGGACGGGCGATCGCCGTGGCCGGGGACGGCCGTTGGGCCGATGAGTGCCGCGGGGGGCGGCGGACCGGATGAGATGGACCCCCCGAACCATCTCATCCACCAGAAATCCTCTACCTCTGGTGTCCGCCGCCCGCATCCGCGAGATGCGATGAGGGGTTAACCACCCCTCACTGCATGCTTCATTTATACGCCCCCGTGCGCGCCCGGTCACTGTCCGTTCGGGGGGTTTCGCCAAGCACATGCGGCAATACCCCCCATGCGGTGAGCAGGAACCCACGCGTGCGGGTCAGCTTCCAGCGAGAGGGCGCGGCTATCGATCCACTCGTGGCCTCGGAGCGCCTTGCGGGTGTGGTGACCAATCGTGGCGTGCCAGGTGGGTACACGGCCTGGGCGGCCGTGTTCGGGAGCGCCTCCCCCGCGTGGGAGTTGCTCATCTCGTTGCCCTTCCCGGTGGTGGCGCGAGAGGGCGATGCCCTTGAGCACGCGTGCCGCACCCCACGACAAGGCGCCACCTGACCACGCGGGGGGTCCGCGCCCCGCGAGACGCGCCGAACCTGCCAGAACCGCCGGTTGGCGCGGCCCGCAGGCGCGGCGGGTCGTACAACCCGTGGGACGGCGGACACGGAATGGCGCGATGACGACCAGCGAAGCGGCGAGTGCACGAGGGGCGATGCCCCAGGCCGCTGCGCGCACGCGAGGGGTGCCCGTGGTGCACCGCAGCTCGGGCCAGATGGCCGCCCTCGCGTTGCAGCCGCACGAGGCATGCGGCGACGCCGACGACGAGTGGCTGGCGCTGCTCGATGCACTGCACGCGCTGCGCGCCCGTGACTGGCCAGCCGTGATCGTCCCGGTCTCCGGGCATTCACTGGCCGCACTGGGATTCGCCGACCGCCTCGACGATCTGGTGGAGCAGCTCGAGCTGCCACCCGGCCGCCTGTGGATCGAGGTCGCGTCCTCTCGCGAGGTGATGACCGCATCGCGCGTGGTGACACAGTTGGCGCGTGGCCACATGGTGGGCGTCCAGCTGGACGTTTCGCAGGGCTTCCGCGAGCGGGGCCTCGTGCCCGACCTCGCTGCCCTGGGCGTGTCCTTCGCGTGGCTGGTGCCGGCGGATGGCCGATCGGTGGCCGACGACCTGTCGGGGCTCATCATCGGCCGGTCGCTGGTGAAGCGGGCGCAGGCGCACGGCATCGCCGTCATCGCCCCGGGGTCACTCGACGCCGATCTGGCGCCCCCGACCAGCCCGTGAGCGCCGGCGGCCGAGGGGCCGGCCCACGCGACAACCCCAGCCCCTAGGAGCGCCGCACCACCGCGTAGCTGCGCATGAGCGACAGCACCAACGCGCCGAGCGCGGTGGCCGCGTAGACGATTGCCACGCCGGCCAGCACCCGCCCGGGCAGGGCCTCGCCATCGGTGAGGATCATCGCCCACACCATCGCCCCGAACGCCACCCCGGCCACCACGCTCACCCCGGCCACGATGCGCGGCGTGCGCAGGCGCTCGCCCCGGGTGACCCGCCACAGCACGATCGCAACGGCGGCCACCAGCAGCAGCGTGACCAGCATCGCCGACGCCCTCCCCATCCAGACGGGAAGGGTGCCGGAGTCGGCCCACCAGATGATCACCCACGTGAGCACGGCCTCCACGCCGACCAAGGCGGCCATCGCCACCCTCGGAGGCACCCGCGGGATGAGCACGGCCGGCATGGCGAGGAGCAGCGCGCCGCCCAGCACCATCACCGACCCCAGCACGCGCATGACGATGTCCTCGGGGCCCGCGAACACGATGCCCAGGCCGATGAGCGCCGCGATGGCCAGCACGATGAGCAGCGCCCGCAGGAGGACCCCGATCACCGGCATGCGCTGGCCCGATGGCGGCGCTGCAGACGGGGCAGGGTGCAATAAATCCACGGGGCGAGGCTACTCCGCACGAAGGGTCCATCCGGCACGCCAGGGCGCCGCATCGACGAATCTGGCGAAGGCGATCGGCACAATGTGAGGGGTGATCACCACCGCGGATACACGCGATCTCACCACGCGAGCCCTCGTGCTGCGCCTCCTTCTCGTCGGCGCCGTTGGGGGCGCGTTCTCGGCGCTCTTCGGCGTGGGCGGCGGGGTGGTGATGGTGCCCCTTCTCATGCTGCTCTGCGGCTACGGCTCACGCGCTGCCACGGCTACATCGCTGGCCGCCATCGCGATGATCGCCGCGGCGGGCGTGGCCACGTACGGCGCGCTCGGCGAGGTGGACTGGCTGGCCGCACTGCTCATCGGCATTCCCGCCCTGCTCGGGGTGACCCTCGGCGTGAAAGTGCGGGCGCGCATATCGGCCGTCGCGATCTCCCGCGCGCTTGCGGTGCTGCTGCTCATCGCGGCAGCCCTCCTGGTGGTGCACCCCGCATGACCGCCGCGCTCATCGCCGTTGCGCTGGGCATTGCCGGCGGCTTCATCGCCGCCCTTGCCGGGGTGGGCGGCGGCATCATCTTCGTGCCCGCACTCGCGCTGGTCATCGGCCTGAGCCAGGTGTCGGCCGAGGCCACATCCCTGCTGGCCATCGTGCCGGTGGCGCTGCTCGGCACGTGGCAGCAGCGCAACACGGGCGAGGTGCGCCTGCGTCACGCCCTGATCATCGGCGCCGGATCGGTGATCACCGCCGTGCTGGCCGCGCTCGCCGCCAGCGCGATGCCCGAGGACATCCTGCGGTGGCTCTTCGCGACATTCATGGTGGCGATCGCCGCCCGCATCTGGGTGGGCGCCGAGCGCGACGCCGCACGGGGGCGCTCGGCGCCGTGACCCTTCGAGGCGGAGGGCCTAGCCCTCGTCCGGCACGCCGACGTAGTACGCGCCGATCACCACGCCGTCGCCATCGAGGATCGGCTCGTAGTAGGTGTCGGTCATCACGCCCAGGATCTCGGCCGGTCCCCGATATGCCTCGCCGCGACGGAGCGGACCGATGACGGGCCCCTCTGGATCAAGCTCGGTGCCGAGGGCGCGGACCCCATCGCGATGGATGCTGGTCGTGGCGCGCACGAACCCGTCACCCGTCGCCGCGAAGATCGAGGCGGCGCAGCCGAAGGCGTCCTCCGTTCCGGAGACGATCGGAAAGCCGGGAGGCGGCATGGCGGTGTCACCGAACGTCAGCACCCCGTCCCGCAGCGAA
>JAURGT010000119.1 GCA_030833665.1 Miltoncostaeales bacterium | reverse complement strand
CTACCGGCGTGGTGCTGGTCACCGGCGAGGCCGGCGCCAGCATCGCCGTCACCTTCAGCGATGGCACGCACGCGGTCACCAAGACCGTCACCGGCAACGGCAGCACGCCCGTGGCCGTGGTGCTGGCCGCGGGCGACTTGGGCGGCAGTGGTCTGGCCAACGGCCCCATCAGCGTCAGCGCGGTGGCCACCGATGTGGCCGGCAACGCCGGCACGGCCGCCACCACCAGCTTCACGCTGGACACCAGCGGCCCGGCAGCGCCCACGCTGACGGCGCTGGTCGCCAACGACAGCACGCCGATCCTCACCGGAACGGCCGAGGCCAATGCCACCGTCAACGTGACGGTGGGCGGCGTGACCTTCCAGGTGACGGCCGATTCGGCTGGCCGCTGGGCGGTGGACACCACGCCGGTCACCGGCTCCCCCATCGTCAGCGGTAGCAGCTTCAGCCTGGGCTTCGACGGCAGCAAGACCGTGACCTTGCAGGCAGTCGACGCGGCAGGC
>JAURGT010000118.1 GCA_030833665.1 Miltoncostaeales bacterium | reverse complement strand
ATAAACGGGAAAGGAGATGTAGGAGGAACAAATGGTGGAGACGGAGGAATTGGTGGAGATGGAGGAATTGGTGGTGGTGCAGGAGCGGGAGCAGGTGCGGGTGATGGTGCAGGAGCGGGAGCAGGTGCGGGTGGTGGTGCAGGAGCGGGAGCAGGTGCGGGTGGTGGTGCAGGAGCGGGAGCAGGAGCGGGTGGTGGTGCAGGAGCGGGAGCAGGTGCAGGAGCGGGAGCAGGTGCAGGAGCAGGAGCAGGTGCAGGTGCAGGTGCAGGTGCAGGTGCAGGGACAGGTGCTGGGGCGGGAGATGGAGTAGGTGTTGTAATAGCTGTTACTGCAAATGTTTGATTAGAACTGGGGCCTGAATATATGTTTTCCCATCCAAGGGAATTGTAAATTAGATTTATTGGATATGTCTTATTTACGACAGTATTATCACCAATTTGTCCATAGTTATTTCTGCCCCAAACATGCAATAAATTTGTGGAAGTCACAGCACATGTGTGATTATA
>JAURGT010000117.1 GCA_030833665.1 Miltoncostaeales bacterium | reverse complement strand
CGGATCAGCAGCGACCGGTCGTGTGCCAGCTGTTGCGCGCATGGCGGCCTCAAGGGCGAAGCGTTCACCACCGGGAATGCGCCACGGCCCTGGCAGCCCGTCGATCTCAATGTTCAGCAGGGCACCGCGCTCGGTGAGTCGGCGCACCAACTCTTTGCGCTTCAGCGGCCAGTCGGTTTGCACCCAGACACCGTTCGCAGAGGCGAGCCCCAGGTCGCGGTGTCGCGCCAAGAAGGTGTGTTCGATCTGCTCCTCTTCGCTGACGCGCCGCTCCAGGACGTTACGGGGGACGAGTCGCTCAGCAAGGTCGAACCAGCGGATCGATCCTTCGCGTCGCGCCAAAAAGAGGAGTCCAGAGTTCGCCAGCATCTCGAGCGCCGCGCGGTAGGCGGGGGTTGGACCCCATGACCAGTCGACGAGCTTTGACGGGCCGAAGTCGGCGGCACTCAGCGCCCCTTCGGCTGTGATGCGTTGCATCACGGTGTCTGCCCACCGCTTCAACTTCTTAT
>JAURGT010000116.1 GCA_030833665.1 Miltoncostaeales bacterium | reverse complement strand
GGACTAGCCGAAGCCAGCCTCGCAGCGGAACGCTTAGGCGCGAACGGAGTTCAGTGACTCGGAGGTGGGGTACCCCTCCTTGGTCACCTGGGTTCCGTCGAGGACACGATTGTCCTCGCCGCGGATGAAGGCCTCCACCGCGGCATGGGCGACATCGTCGCGCAGCTGCATTGGTGGGCTCTTCATGAAGTACGACGAAGGCGCAACGAGCGTCCCCGCCAACTTGCGATCAAGGCCGATCTTCGCGCAGCGAATAGCGTCCGTGATGACGCCGGCGCTGTTCGGCGAATCCCACACCTCGAGCTTCAGCTCGGCCGTAAGTGGCACGCCGCCGAAGGTTGTCCCTTCGAGTCGGATGTTTGCCCACTTGCGGTCGAGGAGCCACGGCACGAAGTCCGAAGGACCAACGTGCACCTGCTCGTCGCCGAGCTGCTCGTCGAGGATTGAGGTGACCGCGTTGGTCTTGCTGATCTTCTTGCTCTCAAGTCGATCGCGCTCCAACATGTTCTG
>JAURGT010000115.1 GCA_030833665.1 Miltoncostaeales bacterium | reverse complement strand
AACTGTGTCGAGAGTTTCGCTGAGAGTTCCAATTTGGTTGACCTTGATAAGAACACTGTTTGCAACAGACTGATCGATGCCCATTTGTAGGCGACGTGTGTTTGTAACGAACAAGTCATCACCAACTAATTGAATACGTGAACCGAGCGCAGCAGTCATCTGTGCCCAGCCGCTCCAGTCATTTTCTGCCATGCCATCTTCAATGCTGACGATGGGGTAGCGATCAACAAGTGATGTCCACCACTCAACCATTTCTGGTGCGGACAAAACTTTGCCTTCACCCTTGAGGTGGTACGCGCCGTCGCGGTACAGCTCGCTCATTGCGGGGTCAAGTGCAATTGCAATGTCTTTACCTGGTGCGTAACCGGCCTTTTCAATTGCCTCAACAAGAATTGCAACTGCTGCTTCGTTGCTTGACAAGTTTGGGGCAAACCCGCCCTCGTCGCCAACGGCTGTTGACAGACCGCGATCAGCAAGAACCTTTTTCAAAGTGTGGTAGGTCTCAACACCCC
>JAURGT010000114.1 GCA_030833665.1 Miltoncostaeales bacterium | reverse complement strand
TGTCCTGGCCGTCGCAGTTGATTTCCGCCCGCGCCTGCCCCGGGTGCGGGGTCAGCAGCAGGATGCGTGTGCCGATCCTGATCGCTTCGGCGATGGAATGGGTAACGAACAACACCGTCGATCGGGTTTCGGCGCAGAGCAGGAGCAACTCTTCCTGCATACGATCGCGCGTCAGCGCATCGAGCGCCGCAAAGGGCTCGTCCATCAGCAGGATCTCCGGCTCCATGGCCATGGCGCGCGCGATGGCCACGCGCTGCTTCATGCCGCCGGACAGCGTGTGCGGGTAACTGTCGGCAAACTTGCCCAGGCCGACCTTGTCGATATACATGTCGGCACGATCTGCTGCCTCGGCGCTGTTCATGCCGGTAGTGGTCAACGGGAAGGTGATATTGCCGCGCACGGTTTTCCACGGCAGCAACTGGTCGAATTCCTGGAAGACGAAGGCGCGATCGGGGCCTGGCGCAGTGACGGTCGAACCTGACAGGGTAATTTCCCCGGCAACCGGTTGCATGAAACCGCCAACGG
>JAURGT010000113.1 GCA_030833665.1 Miltoncostaeales bacterium | reverse complement strand
CGATGGCGATTTTGCCAAGGCGGGTGAGTTGCAATATGGCACGCTGCCCGCGCTGGAAAAGCAGTTGGCGGAAGCGGAAGCCCGCGAAGGCTTGGCCTTGGTGTCTGAAGCGGTGCGGCCCGAGCAGATCGCCGAAGTGGTCGAACGTTGGACGGGCATTCCCGTGTCACGCATGCTGGAAGGCGAGCGCGAAAAGCTTTTGCGCATGGAAGAGGAGCTGGGCAAGCGCGTAATCGGCCAGCGGGCTGCGGTCGTGGCGGTGTCGAACGCTGTGCGTCGCGCCCGCGCCGGGCTGAACGATGAGGAGATTGTGCGGGGTGACGTCGGGATTTTCGAAGACGAGCTTCACTGGCTGGCCAGCCTTCACCCGGAACTCGCGCACGTCGTAGAGCAGGCGCTCGGGGATGGTCTTGATGGTGATGGTTTGCAGGCCGGGCTGGTTGTCGAAGGGGTTCGGCGGCTCGGGCTTCTTCTTTTTCGCCATCAGCGCGGGTTTGGTGGGTTCGCTGTCTTTGAGGAATTTTTC
>JAURGT010000112.1 GCA_030833665.1 Miltoncostaeales bacterium | reverse complement strand
CATGAACGGCGGCATCGTCGAGTTCCGGCTCGACGACCCGAGCTTCGGCACCACGCGCAACATCTATCACCGCGGCTCCTCGACCGCCGCCTCCCTGTTCGCCGACCATGCCGTCGGCAGCTACGGCGTGATCAACCGCACCGTCGCCTTCGGCCAGTTCGCTTTCGAGGAAAACCTGTCGTTCGTCTTCAACGGACGCAACGGCTTCGGTTATTCCTTCACCACCGCCCCCGTCCAGGGGGGTAACGCCAACAGCACGATCACCAACAACGCCGGCGGCATGGTCACCTTCGCCGCCAATTTCTGGAGCAACTCGGACAACGGCGGCGCGCGCACCCTCACCATCACCGGCTCAGGCAACACCACGCTGAGCGGGAACCTCGTCGCGACCTCCTCGACCTACGACCATAGCCTGACCAAGTCAGGCAACGGCTTGCTGCGCATCGCCGGCACGGGTTCGACCCTCGACGGCTCGGTCAACGTCAACGCCGGCGCCATCGCCATCACCGACTTCCGCTCGATCACCAACA
>JAURGT010000111.1 GCA_030833665.1 Miltoncostaeales bacterium | reverse complement strand
GCGACGGCGGGCGCGCTGCGCACGGACGCGCTGCTCAAGAGCTACAGCGAGTTGGAGCGCGGCTGGGGCAAGGCGCGCGAGACGGCGCTGGCCGAGGCCATGGCGAAGGCGCGCGAGGGCGTGCCCGAGGCCGCCGACAAGTATGCGCTGGAGCCCGTGGGGTTACCCGACGACGTGGTGTTCGTGACGGGCGAGGTGCCCGCGGACCTGGAGCCGGGCAAGACCTACTTCGCGCTGAACGCGGCGGCGCCCGAGGTGGCGGCGGATCGCCACCACCTGCGCTCCTCTCGGCGCTTCCGGCCGCACGTCCTGCCCGACGACCAAGAGCGCATGCTGGCGGAGCGCGAGCCGCGTCAAGTCATACGGGCGCGCTAGCCAGCGATGACAAAATTTTCGACGCGGTTTGTCGAAGCGCAGGCGTAACTAGGGTCAACGATGTTGAACGCGCATTCGATGTGGCTGCGACGTTTTCGACTCAGCCGTTGCCGAAAGGCAAAAACACAATCGTGCTCACGACGATAGGTGGTTGGGGCGTT
>JAURGT010000110.1 GCA_030833665.1 Miltoncostaeales bacterium | reverse complement strand
ACGGCCCCGTCCTGCGCCGTGGGGACTGGCTGTGCCCGGACTGCGGCGCCCACTGCTTTGCGTCCCGGTCGTCTTGCTTCCGGTGCTCCGCCGAACGCCCCGCGTCGGCGGGGTCGGCGGAGGATTACGCGCCGGGCGCGCGCGGCGGCGGCTTTGACCGCGGCGGCGACCGCGGCGCCCCCGAACCCCGCCCGGGGGACTGGGCTTGCCCCGCCTGCGGCGTCTCCAACTTTGCGCGGCGGTCCCAGTGCTTCAAGTGCGGTGAAAGCGCGCCGCCGGGGGTGGGCGGCGCGAACTATCGCCCCCCTCGGGGCGCGGGGTCTGGGTACGGCGGCGGCCGCGAGCGCGGCGCGGGCCTCCTCCATCCGCCCGCCGGCGTACAGCGCGTCGATGAGGCGGACGTGGGAGGTGGCGTGCCCTTTCGGCGCGGCGTCCACCGCGGCGCGCGCGTCCGCCAGCGCCTCCTCCTTCCGCCCCAGCTGCAGGAGGACGGCGCTGCGGTTGCACAGCAGCAGGTGCCGCCCCGCCCAGCCGCCC
>JAURGT010000010.1 GCA_030833665.1 Miltoncostaeales bacterium | reverse complement strand
CATTCCAGCGAGGTGACCTACCCCGCCTACGCCAACATCGCCCCCACCTCATGGGCGGTCCAGCGGCACATCGACGAGGCGCGGGGCGCGGTGAACTACTCGCAGTTCGCCACCGACCCGGGTGACGCCAGGGAGACCATCGAGGTGATCCGCGACGGCTCGATGCCGCCCGCCTACTTCACGCGGTTCGGCATCAACCCCGACGCGAAGCTCACGGACGCCGAGAAGGCGCAGCTCATCGCAGGCCTCGAGAAAACCCCGGGAATGAGCGAGTCAGGCGAGCGCGGGGAGCGCCGCGTGGGGGCCGAGCGCGGCGGCGACTGAACCGGGCGCTCGCGGGCATCAGGGCAACGCTCTCCCACGTCGACGCCCGGTCAGGCGGCGTCGGGTGGTCGAAACCCATCCCCCAGCCAGCGTCCAACGGCTTGATCAGATGGGATCCACCCGTCGTGTCGAGCACGGCGATCCCCGCCATCGTCAGGGGGCATGTCCACGGGCACGGCGGGAAGTGGCGCGTGATCGGCCACGCGTTCGCGTAGACGGGCCTCACGCTCAGGGGGTGCTGACTCCGGTCAGTCCGCGCTGACCCCCACCCGCTGCACCAGCAGCGAGGCACGATCGAGGGACTCCTCCTCGCCCGCCATCACCGCGTCGAGCACGCGAGCGGGCGGGGAGGCCGCCTCGTCATACACCACCACGATGCTCTCGTCGCCGGCCACGAGGTAGGTGCTCTCGCCGAAGGGCGTGTAGCGCGTGGCGCCGATGCCGATGAGCGCGCGCTCGGGGCAGCCGGCCTGCGCCAGGTAGTCGCCCACCGGCTCAAGCGGTGTGTCGTCCGCACCGGCCTGCTCGCGCAGGCGATCGATCATCCAGTCGATGAGCGTGGCACCGGCGTATGAGTAGCCGGCGGCGGGGCTGTCGATGCCGTACTCGTGCACCTCTCCCCCGCGCCGCATGAACGATGCGATGCGAAGGCCCGCGAGGCCCCCGGCGGGGTCGATGTCCGTCACGGCGAACCCGCGGGCCGCCACGCCCTTCGACGCCGGGCCCCAGTTCTTCTTGTCGCTGATCTTGCGCGCGCCGTCGCGCCGGATGCTGCAGTCGTTCCAGGCGGCCACGGCCTCGGGAGCGATGTGGACCACCCGTCCCGCGTCGTCGTATCCCAGGCGCGCGATGAGACCAACCTCGGGCTCGATCTGCAGGTCGACGCCAGGCTGGTCGGGAAGCTCGAGCAGATCGTGGGTCACCGGGAAGACCCCCAGCTGGCCGTCGCGACCGGGCACGTACCACGGGAACATGCCCTTGGGGGCCTCCGCTGCCGTTGGCACCACGTTGGCGAAGTCAGCGGCCTCCCCCGCCTGCTCGAGGTGACCGGCGAAGTTGCCGGCCACCCCGAGCCCCGCAGCGGAGTGCAGCGCACCCAGCACGACATCGATCACTAGCGGGCGGTGACCGTGACCGTCTTCAGCACCGACCGGAACGCCTGGGTCTGCGCGGTGATCTGCAGCGACACCTTCACCGGGCCCTGCACGGTGTCGTTGAGGGCGAACTTCACCGTGCCCGACTTCACTCCGCTGCCCTTCACCGAGACCTTGACGTCCTCGCAGCCCACGGCGCCGAGGCATGCCTCCACCTCCACGGGCTGGCTGAACCCCTGATTGCCGGTGGCGGTGACCGGGATCTTCACCTGCACCACGCTGCCGCCGGTCGTGAGGGTGGCCGTGGGCGTGCCGATCTTCATCGGCAGCAGCTTGCTGGCCGGGACGTTGAGCATGGACGCCGTGCCGGCGAATGCCGCGGCGGGCACCACCGCGAGGGCACCCGCGGCGGCGATGGCGATGAGGGACCTGCGCATGGGAAGACCTCCGGTCGGGCAGTACGCGAATCACGGGCGATCGTACGCACGGGCACGGCGGCAACCGTCCGCCGCCGGGACATAAGACCCTTTCCCGGCCCTGACCCCACGCCTGCGGCATGCCACGAGGCCCGTGGTGGGCGCACCCTGCTTAGAATGCCCGGTCCCCAGCAGTCCTAGACAAGGGAAGGTTCATGTCGGCATTCGACGCCGAGGTCCAGAAGACCAAGGAGTACATGCAGTCGCCGCGCTTCGCGGAGATCAGCCGCATCTACTCCGCGCGCATGGTCGCAGAGCAGAAGGGCACCATCGCCCAGGACTACACCGTGGCCCGCGAGGCCGCGGAGGGCTTCTACGCCCGCCTGCGCGAGCTCTACAGCGAGGGCAAGTCGATCACCACCTACGGGCCGTACTCGCCCGGCCAGGCGGTAGCCCAGAAGCGCGCCGGCATCGAGGGCATCTACCTGGGCGGCTGGGCCACCAGCGCCAAGGGCTCGATCAACGAGGACCCGGGTCCCGACCTGGCCTCGTACCCGCTGTCGCAGGTGCCGGATGAGGCAGCCGCCATCGTGCGTGCGCTCCTCACCGCCGACAAGAACCAGACGTACATGCGCGCCCACATGAGCGCGGCCGAGCGCGAAGCCACCCCCGAGGTGGACTTCCGCCCGTTCATCATCGCCGACGCGGACACCGGCCACGGCGGCGACGCCCACGTGCGCAACCTCGTGCGGCGCTTCGTGGAGGTCGGCGTGCCCGGCTACCACATCGAGGACCAGAAGCCCGGCGCCAAGAAGTGCGGCCATCAGGGCGGCAAGGTGCTCGTGCCGAGCGACGAGCAGATCAAGCGCGCCTCATCCGCTCGCTTCCAGCTCGACATCATGGAAGTGCCCGGCATCATCGTGTGCCGTACCGACGCCGAGGCGGCCAACCTGCTGGACGGCTGCGGCGACGAGCGCGACCAGCCCTTCATCCTGGGCGTCAACGGCACGGCAGTGCCGGCCTACCGCGCCGCGTTCCTGGGCATCATCAAGCAGCTGCACGACGCCGGCATCGAGGAGCTCAACGGCCACCTGCTCTACGCGGTGTCCGCCGAGGAGCAGGCCGAGGCCGACGCCTGGCTGCAGTCGTCGGGCGTGGCCGCCAAGGTGGCCGACATCGCCAAGGCCCACCTCGCCGACGCCGACGCGCTGCCCGAGGACACCCTCGACGCCGCGGCCGACGCGTTCCTGGCCGAGTGGGAGGCTGGCGCCAAGCTCTCGACGCTGGCCGAGGCCGTGGCTGAGGCCATCCAGTTCCGCGCCGATGAGGGCGTGGACGTCGGCATGAGCGTCGACGAGTGGAACGCGTTCTCGCACCGCGCCGGCTGGTACGAGATCCGCCAGAAGGCCCGCGAGATGGGCATCGAGGTCGACTGGAGCGCCGACCGGGCCAAGACCCCTGAGGGCTACTTCCAGATCCGCGGCGGCATCCCGTACGCGGTGGCCAAGTCGCTGGCCGTGGCGCCGTTCGCCGACATCCTCTGGATGGAGACCAAGACGGCCGACCTGGCGGATGCCAAGGAGTTCGCGGACGCCATCCACGCCGTCTACCCCAACCAGATGCTGGCGTACAACCTGTCGCCGTCGTTCAACTGGGACACCACGGGGATGAACGACGATGAGATGCGCGCCTTCCCGGCGGAGATCGGGAAGCTGGGCTTCGTCTTCAACTTCATCACCTACGGCGGCCACCAGATCGACGGCCTCGCCGCCGAGGAGTTCTCGCACTCCCTCAAGGAGGACGGCATGCTCGCGCTGGCGCGCCTGCAGCGCCGCTTCCGCCTGCTGGAGTCGCCGTACCGCACGCCGCAGACACTCGTGGGTGGCCCGCGTGGCGACGCCGCGCTGGCCGCGATCACCGGCCAGACGGCCACCACCAAGGCCATGGGCGCGGGCAGCACGCAGCACCAGCACCTGGTGCAGACGGAGGTTCCGCCGAAGGTGCTGGCGGAGTGGATCGGCCCGTGGAAGGAGCACAACGGCATCAGCGACGACCTCTCGGTGTCGCTGCGCCCGTTCAGCCCGGGGTCGGAGATCCTCGAGCTCTCCATCACGAACGGCGCCGGGGAGAAGGCCGCGAACATCGTCTTCAACGTCATGGAGGACCGCGCCGGCCGCGTGTTCCTGTCGGTGCGTGACCAGAACACGTTCGACCTGAACCTGCGCCGCAAGCGCCTCATGACGCTGATGCACCTGTTCCTGATCCACCGCTACAAGGCGGCGTCGATCCACTACCTCACGCCGACCGAGGACAACCGCAACGCGGCTGACGCCATGGTGCGCCGAGGGCTGTTCTCGTCGTCGCACGACGAGGTGGGAGACATCATCGTGGCCGACATCAACGGCGACACCGTGGCCGAGTGGGTCACGCCCGACTCAGCCGGCCGCCAGGCCCTGATCGAGGGCGGCGGCAGCAAGTAGCGCCTGCCGGATCCGCTGGTCTCGCGGCCCCGTTCCGGACAGTCCGGGGCGGGGCCGCTACGTTTTGCGCGATGAGCGACATCAGCACTCCCACCCCGTCCGAGCGGCTCGCGGCCGGTCGCGCCGTCCGCAAGGTCACCCCCCGCTCGTCCCTCGCGGGATTCCACGCCCCAGCTCGTCGCTTCGATCCCCTCAAGGTGCTGGCCGCGCAGGACCGCGTGCGCATCGCCGAGCTCGTGCCGATCCGGTACGGCCGCATGTCCGTGTCACCCTTCACCTTCCTGCGCGGCTCCGCGGCCGTGATGGCACGTGACATCGCCAGCCAGCCCAACACGGGCATCCGCGTCCAGTGCTGCGGCGACTGCCACCTCCTGAACTTCGGGGTCTTCGCCACGCCCGAGCGCAACCTCGTGTTCGACGTCAACGACTTCGACGAGACCCTGGAGGCCCCGTTCGAATGGGACACCAGGCGTCTGGCCGCGAGCATCCATGTGGCCGCGCTCGACAACGGCTTCTCGCCGAAGGCCGCGCGTGCGGCGGTGCTCGCGGCAATGCGCGGGTACCGGGAGCGCATGCTCCAGCTGTCGCGCGTGGGCTACCTCGACGTCTGGTACTCGCGAGTGGACGTGTCCACCATCGAGGCCCTGATCACCGACCCGGGTGCGCGCAAGGCATTCGCCGAGCGCGTGGGCAAGACCGAGAAGCGCGGCAACCTGCAGGCGTTGGGCAAGCTCGGCACGGTGAGCAAGGGCGGGAAGGTGCGCATAAAGGACCAGCCGCCCCTCGTGCAGCACGTGGCGCTCGAGCGCGACACGCCCGAGGTGGTGGCCACGATCACGGCGCGCTACATGGCGACGCTCTCGGACGACCGCAAGCACCTCCTGCGCCGCTACGTCTTCGCCGACACGGCCCGGAAGGTGGTGGGCGTCGGATCGGTGGGCCTTGATGCGCGCATCGCGCTGCTGCTCGGGCGCGACGACGGCGACCCGCTCTTCCTGCAGATGAAGGAGGCACGCACGTCCGTGCTGGCGCCCTACGCAGGGCCCAGCCCCTACCGCCACCAGGGCCAGCGCGTGGTGGAGGGCCAGCGCCTCATGCAGGCCGCGAGCGACATCTTCCTCGGGTGGTACACCGGCATGAACCGCCGCGCCTTCTACGTGCGCCAGCTCCGTGACATGAAGGGGTCCGCGAACGTCGCAGCCATGACCGCCGGCCTCCTCGCCGACTACGCGGCGCTGTGCGGCGGCACCCTCGCGCGCGCGCACGCGCGAAGCGGCGACCCGTGCGTGATCAGCGGATACCTCGGCACGGGCACGCAGTTCGACGACGCCATGGCCGACTTCGCGCGCGACTACGCGGCACAGACCACGGCCGACCACGCGCAGCTCGAGCAGGCGATCGAGGACCAGCGCATCACGGCCGTGCTGGGGGTCTAGAGCGGGCCGAAGTCCCGGTCACGGTTCGCCGCCATCCACGGTTCAAGGGCCCTCTCCCCCACGTGGTCGGCGGTCGCGCCCGTCACCATCACCCAGGTGGCGAATGCGCCAAGCCCGTAGCGCGCGGGATCGAACGGGCGCACCACCGCAAGGGCGCTGCGCGCCAGGGATGGCGGCACGTGGTGGATGCGCTCGGGCCGCCCGAGCACGCGGAAGGCCATCTCGGCCACCTCCCGGAACGAGAGGTCCTCGGGACCGCCGACGGTGAAGATCGCCTCGGGCTCGCAGAGCCGGTCGGCGATGGCATCGGCAAGATCGCGCTCGTCCACCGGGGTCGTGCACGCCGCGCCGTCGCCCACGAGCCACGCGATGCCGTGCTCGCGCACCATCTGCAATATCACCCCGTAGTTCCAGAAGAATCCGCTCGGGCGCGAGATCGACCAGGCGATCGGCCCCGCCTGGAGGTCGATCTCAAATGCCCGCTTGGCCACCATCATCGGCACGCGCGCATGGCCCGGGTCGTCGATTCCGGCAAGCGAGACGAAGTGGAAGTGGCCCACGCCCTCCTGGGCGGCGGCATCGAGCAGGGCGAGGTTCCCCTGGTGGTCGACCTGCTCGAAGGTGACGCTGCGGGTGGGCCGCGTGAGGCCCACGGTCGACACCACAACGTCGGCCCCGGCGCACGCCGCACGGAGACCCGAGGGGTCGGACACGTCGGCCACGCGCTCGTCGCACAACATGTGCCGAACGGCATCGAGGCGCGCATCGCCCGAGCGGCGGACCATGGCGATCACCTCGTGGCCCCGCTCGGCAAGGGAGCGCACAAGCTCCGTTCCGAGCGCGCCAGTGGCGCCGGCGACCATCACCCTGCTCATGCCCGTAGCGTACCGGGCGACCTCATCCACGGGTGCGCCGCCATACTCCTCGGTGCATGCCCGCGAGCGCTCCCAAGCCCACCACCACGCCCCGGCGCCGGTTCACGTCCAACATGTCGCTTGCCGTCTACGCCACCATCGTGGCCACGGCCGTCATCGCGGGCACCGACGACCTCGAGCCCGGGTGGAGCTCATGGCAGCTGCTCATCGCGCTGACCAGCACGCTCGTGGTGCTGATGTTCGCGGAGGTCTACTCGGATGTGCTCGGCGACCCCAGCCCCGACACCCTGCGCGCGCGCCTCAGCCGCTCGATCAGCAACCGCTGGCCCGTGCTCGATCCGCTCGTGCCGATGGGCATCCCGCTTCTGCTCGGCGGCCTCGGCATCATCGACGACGATGCGGCCGTCTGGGCCACGCTCGGCGTGGCGGTGGCCTTCCTCGCATTCGGCGGCACCACGACGGCGCGCCTTCGCGGGCGACCATGGCACCGCGCGCTGCTCGCCGGCGTGGTGAGCGCTCTGGTGGGCGCGGTCATCATCTCGCTGAAGGCGCTCCACTGAGCGCCACGCGGCCGGCGCGCGAGCGGCGCCCGCGATCGCGAAAGGGGCGCGGCCGCGCCGTGGCGGAGATCCTCGCGGAGGAGCGCCCGGTGGTGCCCGTGCCGCTCGACCACCGCAACGAGTTCGAGTTGCTCGCGGCCACGATCCTCTCCGCGCAGTGCACCGACAAGATGGTCAACACGGTCACGCCGGCCCTCTTCGCCCGCTATCCGACGCCGACCGAGCTCGCCATGGCGGACATCACCGAGGTCGAGGAGATCATCCGGCCCACCGGGTTCTTCCATTCGAAGGCCAAGTCGCTCATCGGAATGGCCGCGGCGATCGAGGAGCGCTTCGGGGGCGACATGCCCACCACGATGGACGACCTCGTGACCCTGCCCGGAGTCGGGCGCAAGACCGCCAGCGTGCTGTTGGGGCACTGGTTCGATGAGCCGGCGATCGCCGTGGACACGCACGTGCTGCGCCTCGCACGGCGCCTGGGCCTCACCGACTCCGACGACCCCGTGCGGGTGGAGGCCGACCTCAAGGAGGTCTGGCCGCGCGACATGTGGGCCGACACCGGGCTGCGGCTGATCATGCACGGGCGCGAGGTGTGCCCGGCGCGCCGGCCCAGATGCGACGAGTGCGCGCTCCGGAACGCCTGCGTGAGCCGGGGCGCCTTCTAGCGGCGGGCGGCTAGATGCCCTGAGGCGGCGGCGGGTCCTGCCGCTCCCGCAGGAAGCGTTCGAGCTCGGCAACGAGCTCATCGCCGGACGGCAGGTCGCCCTCCTCGAACTCCACGGGCTCGTCCTCGTCGATGGCCTGCTCGAGCTGCTCCACGAGCTGCTGCAGGCGCGGGTCACCGGCCACCACCTGGTCCACCTGCTCCTCGAACTCGCGCGCGCTGGCGCGGACGTCCGTGGTGTCGATGGGAACCCCGGTGACCGATGCCACGCCCTCGATCAGCGCGAGCTCGGCCTTGTGGTTCACCACGCCCGCCGCGTAGTGCGAGGTGGGCGCCCACAGTGACACCGCCTCGAGCCCGCGCTCTGCCGCCAGCAGGTGAAGAACCCCAACGATGCCGGTGGGGCCGCGATATCCGGGCGGGCGCGTGTCCATGCCCTGCACCAGGCCCTCCTGGGTGGTCATCACCGTGAGGGCAACGTCGCGCGTGTGCGGCACGTCCGCCAGGAGCGCCCCGAGGGTGATGAACCGCTTGGCACCGAGGGCCTCGACGGCGTCGAGGAGAAGCCGGCAGAAGGTGGGCCAGCGCATCGAGGGCTCGCCGCCGACCACGAGGACAAGGTCGCGGTCGGCGTCGGGGCAGCGTGCGGCCATGATCTCCACCTCGGGCCAGGTGAGCGAGGGGTCGTCGCCTGTGAGGTCGATGATGGGGCGCGTCACCTGGAAGTCGTAGAACTCCTCAGGGTCGACCGTGCCGATCTGGTCGGCGTGCCGCTGCGCGGCAATCGTGGAGATCGTCGATGACGCCGCGCTTGCGGCATCGTTCCACCCGCGGAACGCGGCCACCACCATGGGGTCGCGAAGCGGCGGGTCGGGCGGCGTGATGCTGAGGCTTCCTGGCATGGGCTGCATGGTGACAGGTGCAGGGCGTCATGGCCGCTCGTTCGGCACCACCGCCGGGTAGCGTCACGTCGTGAGCCAGCGCACACCCCATCCCTCGCGCACACGGGTGTTCGCCCTCGCCACAGCCGCCATCGCGGTGGACACCCTGATGTTCAGCGCGATCGTCCCGGCGCTGCCCATCTACCAGCAGGAGATGGGCCTCTCCGATACCGCGGTGGCCCTTATCTTTGCGGCGTTCCCCGTGGCCCAATTGCTCGTGGCGCTGCTCCTGCCGCGGTGGGTCGACAGGGCCGGCAGGCGCAGGGCGCTCGCCGCCGGTGCGATTCTGCTGGCGCTCTCGGGCGTGGCCTTCGCCTTCACCACCGAGCCCATCACCCTGGCCATCGCCCGTGCGGTGCAGGGAGGCGCCGCGGCGCTCACGTGGACCGGGGCGCTCGCCTCGGTGAGCGACGTCTACCCCACCGATCAGCTCGGATTCCGCCTGGGCCTGGCCGAGACGGCCGGCGGGGGCGTCGGGCTGCTCGGCCCCCTGGTCTCGGGCGTGCTCATCGACGCCGTCGGCGTGCGGGACACCTTCCTCATCATCTCGGTCGTGCCGCTGCTGCTGACCCTCTGCGTGGTGTTCGTGCCCGAGACCGCGCGGCCGTCCAGCACCGCGCCTTCGATCATGGCGGGGCTTCGCAGCGTGGCGAGATCGCGCGGCGCGCGCGCCGGTGCCCTCGCGCTCATCCTGCTCGCGGTCGTGGAGGCCATGCTCGAGCCCCTGCTCCCGCTCGACCTCTCCGAACGGCTCGGCCTGTCATCCAGCGGCATCGGCCTGGTGCTGGCCCTCGGCACCGCCGCGCTCTTCCTGGGCTCCCCGCTCGGGGGCTGGTGGTCCGACCGCGCCGGGCGGCGGCTGCCCCTCGTCGTGGGCGGGATCATCACGGCGGTCGCGCTGCCCTTCGTCGCCCTCGGGCCGCCATGGTGGGTCACCCTCGCATTCGCCATATGCCTCGGGGGCGCGGCGATCCTCGCGGCGCCCGCCGGTCCGCTGTTCACAGAGGCAGTGGATGACATGGGCCACGCGGGGTCCTACGGCCTGAGCGCCGCCGCCATGGTGGTGGTCTACTCGGCCGGATACACCCTCGGACCGCTGATCGGCGGCGGGCTGCACCTGGTGCTCTCGTTCCAGGGCGTGACCATCGTGGTCGCATCGATCGTGGCCCTCGGCACCGGGTGGCTCGCCGTCATGCTGCCGCGCCGGTGAGGCCCGCCCATCGCCGGAATGCACGGTGCGGGACGTTCCGCCCACCCGGGCCCGGACCCCACCCCGGGCGCCTCACCTAGCATGCCGCCCCGGAATCGACCGGAGGAGACCTCCTCGTGGGATGGACCATGAGCACGACCCGCCGCACCCTCGCCATCGGGCTCGCCGGCGCCGCCATCGCATCGCCGGCCCTCGCGCAGAACAGCTATAACGTCCGCGCTGAGGGGAAGGTCGCCAAGGCCACGAAGGTCACCCGTACGAGCGCGCAACTCAATGGCTTCGTGCAGAACGCCACGGGTCAGAAGTCGCGGCTGGTCTTCCGAATCGGCAAGCGCGTGCTCACCACCCGCTGGAGCACCAGCCGCCTGCCGCGCAAGGTATCCGCGAAGGCCACCGGGCTACGGCCCCGAACCACCTACCGGGTGACCGGCCAGGTGCAGGCCTACGTGCTGTGCAAGGGCACCAAGCGCAAGCCCTGCCGGAGCAAGTTCACCGTGAAGAGCCGGCCAGCCGGTAGCGTGTCGTTCACCACGAAGGCCTAGGAGCGAGCATGGCAACCGTTGACCCCAAGCGCGCAGCGCTGGTGCAGGCGCTGATGGAACGCGATCTCTACGAGATGCTGGATGTCCCGAGGGACGCCGGCGACGACGACATCCGTGACGCCATCAGCCGTCGCACCGAGTGGGTCGAGGAGACCCCGATGAAGCACCGCGACCGCGAGACCGAGATGCACTGGCTCGCGTGGGCGGAGCGTGCGCTCGTGAACGATCCTGAGATCCGCGCCGAGTACGACGCGGCGCTCGAGCGCAAGGCCGCGGCCGAGGCCCGCGCCGTGGAGAGCCGCAAGCGCGTGCGCAAGCTGCACGAGGCACGCGACATGCTCGCCCGCCGCGAGGCGAGTCGCGCCGTCCCTGCCGAGCAGCCGAAGCCGAAGCGCGCGGCGACGCCCCGCAAGAAGAAGGACGCCGAGGCCCCCGCCGGGGCCGGTCCCGAGGTGATCGCCGCCGCGGTGGAGGTGGAGGAGATCATCGAGGTCACCGAGACGCCCGCCGGCACGGTGTTCACCGACGTCACCGAGGTGGTCACGGCGGTCGAGACCGACGAGGGCCTTCAGGTGACCGACACCGTCGACGTGGTCGAGGCCGTCGTCACCGACGAGGGCATGGACATCGTTGAGGTCACCGACACCGTCACCATCACCGAGACCGCCGACGGCGAGATCGAGGTGGACGAGGTGATCGAGGTGGCCGAGGTCGAGGTCGTCCCGGAGGACGACCAGCCCTAGGACCCGAGGATGCGCTGCGCGGCCCACCGCCCGGTGGCCGCGACATCCTCCATGCGCGGGCCGGCGGCCACGGCGTCGCCGGCCACGAGCACCCGGGTGCCCTCGGGGTTGAGGGCCCCCTGGTCGAGCCGGTCGCGCGTGGTCGAGTAGCGCCACCGCTTCACCTGGGTCCAGGCGGGCTTCGTCGCCGGCTTGCCCAGCACCTTGGCGAGGGCCGGGAGCACCTCGCCAAGCACCGCCGCGTCGGATTCCTCCATGAGGTCCTCGCTCGCATCGGCCCCGAGGCGCGCGACGAACGACGCCACGCCATCCACCGGCGGGCGATCCTTGGCCGCCTCGTTCGTGATGTACGCGATCGGCCCGGTGAGCGGCCGGTGCGCGAACCACTCCGGCGGTTCCACCGCCACGCCCGCGAGCACCATCACCGCCATGTCGTAGGCCACGGCGCGCATGTCGGCCGCCCTCACCGCTCCGCGCGGGCTGTGATCCAGAAGGTCGGCGGCCTGCGCGCCGGGAGCGGTCACGACGACCCAGTCGTACGTGCCGAGGGTGTTCCCCTGGTCCTGCGCCACCTCGAGCACGTCGCCGTCGGCGCGGATCGCGGCGATCCGCGTGGCCGTGACCACCTCGAGCCCATGCGCCATCGCCTTGGGCAGCCGGGTCATGCCGGAGGCCCAGGCGAGCTGGGGCGCGCCCTCGGTGGACCGACCGGGCACGGGCTCGCCCGGAGCCACGACCTCCACGAGGTCGTCGGCAGCGAGGTCCACCACGAATCCTGCGAGCACGCCATCACGCGGCACGTCGAGCACCGGCAGGCCATGGTCCACCACGGCCTCGCCCTCGGCCCGCCGGGCCGCCATGCGCCCGCCCAGGCCACGGCTCTTCTCGAACACCACGACCTCATGGCCGGCGTCCACGAGGTCGCGCGCCGCCACGAGGCCGGCGATGCCCGCGCCGATGACGGCGATCCTCATCGGGCGGCCGCGGCCTCGCCGCGCGCACGGTCCTCCTCACGCGCAAGGCGGCAGATGCTGCGCAGGGTGCCCCCGAACACGTACTGGTGGAACGGCCACATGGCATACCAGTAGGCGCGCCCCAGCACGCCCACGGGGTCGAACAGCGCCGTCTGATGGATCATCGAGCCCGATGGCACTTCGCGCACCTCGTACTGCAGCCACGCGCGGCCGGGCAGCGCCATTTCGGCCTTCATGCGCAGCAGATGCCCGGGGTCGACCTCCTCGACCCGCCAGAAGTCGACCGTGTCGCCAACGACGACGTGCACAGGGTCGCGCCTCCCCCGACGGGCGCCGGCGCCGCCGAACGGCAGGTCGAGGGCACCGCGGATGCCCCACAACCAGTCGGCGTGGTACCAGCCGTTGTCGCCGCCGATGCGCTGGATCGGCCGGAAGGCAACCTCGGGCGGCACCGGCACGAATGCCGAGCGCGAGTCCACCAGCCGGGTGCCCTTGCGCGCGCCGCCCCAGCGCATGCGCGACTGGCCGCGCGATGACACGGCGTCCGACCACTTCGTCTCGGCGAACTCCCGGTCCTCGTTGGCGAGCGCACGGTCGATCTGCTCGCGCATGCCCCTCGGCCGCACCGAGAACAGCCGCTCGGCGGTGTCGGTCGTCACGATCGTCTCGGCGCGCAGGCCGTCCACCAACTCGCGGCCCACGCGCGCGTACACGGGCGTGACCAGGCCGAGCCACAGGCTCGAGAGCCGCGGGGTGAGCACGGGAACGCGGATGAAGAAGCGCCTCAGGCCGCGCGCGTGGCCGTACTCGATGAGCAGCTGGCCGTACGACACCTGGTCGGTGCCACCGATCTCCACCACCACGCTCTCGTCAAGCGGGATCTCCGATGCCTCGACCAGGTACTCGATGACGTCCTCGATGCCGATGGGCTGCGTGGGCGTGTCCACCCACTTCGGCCACACCATCACGGGCAGGCGGTCAACCAGCGCGCGGACCATTTCGAATGAGAGGCTGCCCGACCCGATGATCACGGAGGAGCGGAACTCCACGCACGGCACCGAGCCGGAACGGAGGAGCCGGCCGACCTCCTGCCGGCTCTCGAGGTGCTTCGACATGTGCTTGCCGCGTCCCAGGGCACCCAGGTAGACGATGCGCTGCACCCCCGCACGCTCGGCGGCGGCGAGGAAGTTGCGTGCCGCGTCGCGCTCAGCGCGGTGGTAGTTGCCCGCGGCGCCCATGGAGTGCACCAGGAAGTACGCCACGTCCACGCCGGCCATGGCCTCGTCGAGGCCCTCGCCGGTGGTGACGTCGCCCTTCACGATGCGGGTGGTCGGCAGGCAGCGTGGCTCGAGGTTGTCCGGCGTGCGCGCAAGGCACGTGATGTCGTCACCGCGCTCCTCGAGGCGATGCAGCAGGCGCCCGCCCACGTAGCCGGTCGCACCCGTCACCAGCACGCGCCGGCTCATGCGGCGGCCTCCAGCCGCGCCGCGTGGCGGGCGTCGGCGTCCTTGTAGCGGGCGATGGCCTCGTCGCGGCGAACCGAGTGGTCCACCACCGGGGCGGGATAGTCACGGCCGATCACGCAGCCAGCCTCCTCCTGGGTTGCATCATCCATCCTCCACGGCTCGTGGATGAAGCGGTCGGGAACGTTGACGAGCTCGGGGACCCAGCGACGCACGTACGCGCCGGTGGGGTCAAAGCGCTTGGCCTGCAGCACGGGATTGAACACGCGGAAGTACGGTGCGGCGTCCGTGCCGGTGCCAGCGGTCCACTGCCAGCCGCCGTTGTTGTTGGCGGGGTCACCGTCCACGAGGCGTCGCATGAACTCGGCCTCGCCGTGGCGCCAGTCCACGAGGAGGTCCTTCACGAGCACGCTCGCGGCCACCATGCGGGCACGGTTGTGCATCCACCCCGTCTCGCGCATCTGGCGCATGCCGGCATCGCACAGGGGGAACCCCGTGCGCCCCTCGCGCCAGGCGGCGAGCAGTGCGGGGTCGTCATCCCACTCCATCGCGCGGTAGGCGGGTTTCAGCGCCCCCTCGGCCACCTCGGGATGGCGATCCATGTGGTGCGCGTAGAAGTCCCGCCACGCGAGCTGGCGCCAGAACGGCGTGCGCGATGCGGGCAGCCCCCGCTCAGCGCCGATGGCGCGTCCCACCTGCGATGGCGAGAGCACCCCCATGCGGAGGTCCGCCGACAGGTGCGAGGTGCCGTCATCGGCCAGCATGTCGCGGTCGTCACCGTAGCGGTCCACCGCCCCACTGCGGATGAACTCCTCGAGGCGTGCGCGGGCGGCATCGGGGCCGGCGGCGATGGGCGGGTCGCCATCGGGGAGCATCGTGAGCCCCTCCGAGGCGAGTTCCGGCCCCGCCAGGGCGTCGGGCGGCGCGATGCGCGGGTCGACGGGCACCTGGTCCCAGGCTCGCCAGAAGGGCGTGAACACCAGGTAGCCGGTGCCCTTGGATCCCGCGAGTTCCGACGGGGGAACCCGCCATGGGCCGCCCACCGCCTGAAGCCCCACTCCACCGGCGCCGAGTGCGTCCGCAACCGCGCCATCCCGCCGACGGGCATAGGGGGTCACATCGGGGGTGATCATCACCAGGTCGGCGCCGGCCTCGCGCGCCACGCCCGGCACCACCTCGGCAGGCTCACCCGAGCGCACCACGAGGCGGATTCCACGCTCGGCAAGAGCGGAATCGAGCGCCTCGAGGCACGCACGCATGAACCTCAGGCGCACGGGTGCGCGATGGTGCGGGGCACCGAGAAGGGCGGGGTCTGCCACCCACAGCGCCACCACGCGGCCGCGCTCAGCGGCCGTTGCGAGGGCGGGGTGATCGTCCACGCGAAGGTCGCGGCGGAACCACATGACGGTGGTCGCTTCGGCGCTCACGCGGGGATTGTGTCGCGACACGGCTCCGTTGTGACCGAGAACGGGACTGCGGACGACCCGCAACAGGATCGGTGCATCGCCCGATGCCCCGCGCACCAGCAGGGCGTACCTTCAGGAGGCAAGACGGATGCTGGTATCCGGAGCGGGAAGGTCCTCCATGGCGCCGATTCGGAGGAATGGCCGCTGGGGCGAGAGCCCCGCACCGGATGGACCACCTCCCCGGCGTCAGTCCGTGTTGCTGGACTCCCCCATCCGCACGCTCATCTCCACGAGACGGGCGTCCGGCATGCGCGCGGCCAGGAGGATCTCCTTGGCGAGCCTCCCGCCATCGCGGGCGGCCTCTGCCATCGCCTGCGCGACCTCGATGGCGAACTCCGCCTCGATGCGCCGCGTGAGCGGATCGATCAGCACGCGCCCCATCGGGCGGGTCCCGGGGATCGCCTGCGCGGCGCCCTCGATCCGCTCGGTGGCTTCCGCGTCGAGCTCGTCCGGGTTCACCGCCGTGAAGCGGATGACGTACTCGTTCACGCCTCCAGCGTAGGGATCGCCCCGGCCCACTCCCCGGCCCACGCGGCGAGCGCGGCGCGATCGGGGGCTGCGTCCACGCCGTCGAGGGCCGCGACACGCCCCGCCTCGGGCACCTCGGCGCGCGCGAGCCAGATCCAGCCGCCGCCTGCCCGCCGTCGCACGGCGCCCACGGCATGCCGGGGCGCGGGAGCTCCCATCGCCACGTGTACGCCCTCGATGCGCGGGTGGGAGCCCAGCACCAGCACAAGCGACCCATCAGCATCGAGCAGGTGCGGGCCCGCGCCATCGGTGAGCAGCACCGGCAGCGTCACCTCGGAGAGCGCCAGGGCGCGATCGGGCTCCGGAATGCCCGGGAGCCACCCGGCCGCGGCCTCGGCCTCGGGCGCGGTGAGGCCGGGCATCAGCACCCGTGCGCCATCGCGCACCGCATGCCGGCGCGTGGGGTCGCCCCCGCCCAGCGGGGCGTCCGGCGCCCGGATCACCTCGATTCGTGCCACGCTCTGAGCATATGCGCGCGATGGTGCTGACGGCGAACTCGAGCATCCACACCAGGCCCCTGCGCTTCGCGGCCTTCCCCGACCCGGAGCCGGGGCCCGGCGAGGTGCTGATCAGGGTCGGGGCGTGCGCAGCGTGCCGGACCGACCTGCAGATCTGCGAAGGGGACGTGCGTGCGCGCATGCTGCCGGTCATCCCCGGCCATCAGGTGGCGGGGCGCATCGAGGCCGTGGGCGAGGGAGTGGACGACTGGTCGGAGGGCGACCGAGCGGGCCTCACCTGGCTCGCAGGCACCTGCGGAGGGTGCGCGTTCTGCCTGTCGGGCCGCGAGAACCTGTGCGAGCACGCCACGTTCACCGGCTGGGACCGCCACGGCGGCTTCGCCGAGCTGGTCTCGGCGCGGGCCGACGTGGTGGTGCCGCTGCCGGAGGGCCCCGCCGACCGCGACCTCGCACCCCTGCTCTGCGGCGGGGTGATCGGGTTCCGTGCGCTGCGGGTCGCCGGCATCACGCCGGACGCCCGCGTGGGCCTCTTCGGATTCGGCGCGAGCGCCCTCCAGGCCATCCAGGTGGCGCGCCACATGGGGTGCCGTATCGCCGTGGCCACGCGCTCGGACGCCGAGCGGCAGCGGGCGCTGTCACTCGGCGCCGAGTGGGCCGGCGGCTACGACGAGCCACCCCCCTTCCCCCTCGACCTGGTGGTCACCTTCGCACCCTCTGGTGACGTCGTGGCGCACGCGGTGCGCGCGCTCGACCGGGGCGGCACCGTGGCCATCAACGCGATCCACCTCGACCGCCTGCCCGAGATGAGCTACGCCGACCTGTGGTGGGAGCGCTCCATCCGCTCGGTCGCCAACGTCACGCGGCAGGACGCCCGCGACTACCTCGAGCTCGCCGCCGCGATCCCGGTTGTCACCGCGGTGGAGGAGCACGCCCTGCCCGATGCGAACCGCGCGCTGCAGCGCATCGCCACGGGCGAGGTGGAGGGCGCCGCGGTGGTCATCCCCTAGCGGACCGGCGGCCCGCGGATGCCACCGCGGCGCCCCGCGCTCATCCGAAGCCGTCCGTCAGGTGCTTCACCGCCCCGGTGAGCGCCTTCTTGAGCGCATTGCCGATGTCGGGTGCCCACCCCTTGGCCGCCACAGCCACCGCAGCGACGAGCAGGGTCACCATCACCACCATCCCGACGTACTCCACCGTGCCCTGCCCGCGGGCATCGCGCGCCCGCCACCAGGCGTGCAGCGCCCAGGAATGCACGCGCGCCGAAACCGCATCGATCACCTCGAACCCCCTTGCTCCCGTTGTTGTCATCCGCCCAGCAACTTCCCGAGCAGCTCACCTGCGCCCCGCGCGAACTTCGCGATGACCCAGTCGGCCCCGAGGCCGCCGAGATCGCGCGAGATCCCCAGGAACGACTCGCGGAAGGGCCTGTCGCCAAGCCCCGAGAGCGCCCGGACGATGCTGGCCACGCGATCCGCCGTGCTGGTGACCGGCGGCTTCGACAGCCGGTCGATGGCGCCCTCGATGGTCTTGACGGGGTCCTTCACGAGATCTTCGGCCCGCACTCCCACCTGTTCGAGGAATCCCTTCCCCGCCTCGATCTGCCCATCCACGTTCAGGGCGCCCCACCACAGAAGCCCGTCCCAGATGCGGCGCACCGTTCCGCGCCCAGCAGACGCGGCGCCCGCCACGTCGGCGGCGCCGGCCCTGCCCGCCGTGCCCATCGTCGCGCCAGCCGCGCGCTCCATCGCGCGGGCCATCCCGCGCATGCCCGCCACGGGTGACATCGGGGCGCCAGGGGGCCCCGACGCAACCTGCGCCGGCGGGGTCCCGTCAGGTGGCGGGCTGCCCGGCGCCGAGCGGACAGGCGGGCCCGCCGCGCCGCCAGCGCTCCCGAGGTCTCCCAGCAGGGGCGCCGCCACGCGCTCGATCAACGGCGGCGGCGCCGTGGGCGCGTCGAAGCCCCTGGCCACCCATGTGCCGAGTGCCCCGAACACCAGGGCCAGCACGAGGGCGAGCCCGACGTGCTCGACCGTCGCCTGCCCCGAAGACCACCGCATGCCCGCCAGCCCGACCATGCGGCGACGCTATGGCCGGACAGCGCGCCGGTGTGTGCCCGCTCGTCACGCCTCGCGACCGCGCCTGCCACAACCTGCGGCTGTACCCTTCGAGCATGTCGATCTTCCGTTCGGTCACGAGCACGGCGGGCCGCGTGGCCCACGACATGCGCGGATCAGTGCACCGCGCACGCCTCGAGGGCGAGAAGCGGGTGCTCGAGCGCCGCCACCGCCACGCGCTGACCGCCCTCGGCGCGCGCGCGTACACGCTGTCGCAGGAGGGCACGCTCACGGCAGATGCCCTGGCAGCCGAGATCGCCGAGGTGGAGGCCCGCATGGCCGACGTCCGGGCTGCCCGCGAGGTCAAGGCCGAGGAGGACACCGCGCACGACGCGGTAGCCGCTTTCCCCATGCTCGCGGAGGATCAGGCGAACTGATCATCGGGTGCGGGCGGGGCCCTTCGGCGTCTACGCGCGAATTCCTTCCGACGGCGGTATGCTCTTTTTCCCGCCGCAGTGGCGGGCCCACGCGAGGAGCAGCTCGTGCGCACGGAGTCCGATCTCCAGCATCACCATCATTCCGACGTACCCGGTTGCCACCGGTGCGGACTCCCCCTGCTCGAGTCGGCCACCTTCTGCCCCTACTGCGAGCGCTCCATCCACGAGGGGCGCGTGGCGCGCCTCGTGCACTGGCGTCCCGCGCACGTGGGCGAGGTGCGGCGACCCGTCGTCACCGAGACGCGCCTCCTGGCGGCCGGCTTCGTGCTGTTCGCCATCGTCGCGGCGGCCAGCCTGGTCGCCGCGCTCGCGATCTAGCCACCAAGGGAATCGTTCCCCTGACCCGCGCCGTGCGCGCGGGAGGAGACCACATGCCGCAGCCCGCCGATGATGCCGACCTCCTCCACGTGGGCGACGAGGTGACAGGGACGTTCCGCTGCGCAGAGTGCGATCTGCTCGTCCATTCGCCAACCGAGAACGACGGCGTGCTCGTGCTGCCGGCCTGCCCGCTCTGCCACTCCGAGTCCTGGCGGCGCGTCGGCTAGGACGCGCCGGCGGCGCTAGGCGACGAGCTCGTCCACGTCCATCACGGTCATCGTGTCGAACGTGGCGCTTCCCCGGGCCGAGAGCTCGGCCACGATGTCCGCGGCGGCCATCTCGTCCTCGGCCTCGATGATGCTCATGAAGTCGTAGTACCCCAGCAGCGCCCACTGCTGCAGCACGCGCCCGCCGAGGTACTCGATCTCACGGTTCACCTCGAGGAGGCGCTCGGGGGTGTGGCGGAGGGTCAGCATGCCCTGCGGGCTGAGCGTCGCGAAGAGGATGAACGTCTTCATGGCTGAGGCGAGTCTAGCCCCCGCGACCGGGAAGCCACGCCCATGAGTCCCCGCCGGGTCCATCCCCGGGCAGTGGATGGAGGATGCGCGCCATCACCTCGGCCCCGTCCACCAGCCGCGGGCCGGGCCGGCTGAACAGCCCCGAGGCATCCACGGCCACCACGCGCGCCGGGATGTCGGGCACATCGCCGGCAAGGTCGATCACCTCGGCCAGTGAAAGCCCGCACGGCATGAGCACCACCACATCGGGGCGCGCGGCCACCACGTCATCCCACGTGGCGCGCGCCGAGCGCTCGCCCGGGGCCACGAGCACCTCCACTCCCCCCGCCGCGGCCACCTGGTCGGGCACCCAATGCCCCGCGGACCACGGCGGGTCGATCCACTCCACGGCAGCCACCCTCACGGGCAGGCGCCCGGCCACCCGTTCACGCACGGCATCGAGCCGCGCGTGCAGCGACGCCACGAGGGCCGCCCCCGCATCGGGGACGCCGGCGGCATCGGCCACGTCCTGCACCGAGGCGATCACCTCATCGAGCCGCCCGGGGGCGAGGGACAGCACCTCGGCCGGTGGATCGAGGTCGCGCACCGCCGCCAGCACGGCGCCCTCGGCCACGGCACAGACATCGCAGAGCGACTGGGTGATCACCAGGTCGGGCGCGAGGCGCGCGAGCAGCGCAGCATCCACCTCGTAGAGGGCCTCGCCAGCGCGGGCGGCGTCGGTGACCGCGGAATCCACCTGTGCCTGGGTCACGGCGTCAGCGGGCAGGCGGCTGGAGGTGACGGCGGGAACGTCCGCGATACCCGGCGGGAAGTCACACTCATGGCTGCGTGCCACGAGTCGATCGCGAAGCCCGAGCGCGCAGACGGTCTCCGTGACCGACGGCAGCAGCGACGCGATGCGCGCGGCCATCAGGCGCCCCCCGCCCGGCGTCGCCCGCTCCATGCCCATGTGACCACGGCCACGAGCCCGGCGATGGCCAGCAGCGCGCCGCCCGCGAGGGCCATCCAGCCCCCGGGCCCGACCACGCTCTCGATGCGCGGCACCACGTAGCCCTCCAGCGGTATGTCGGCCGCCGCCTCACTCACCTGGTCGGCGAGTTCATCGGGACGCGTCACGAGCCATGAAAGGGCGTTGATCGAGACGATCGTGATCACCGCGCCGGCGACCAGCGCCACGAGGCCCGCCGCCCGGCCACGGCCCGAGGCAACGGCGAAAGCCATGAGGAGCGCGCCCACGACGGCGGCCACGAGCACGGTCACCCCCTGCCAGAGCGACAGGCCACCCTCTACCACCACGAGGCGGCCATTCACGATCAATCGCCCCCACTCCAGGCTCGCGCCGATGATGGCAAGCACGCACAGCGCGAGGCCGCCTGCCATCAGCACCATGCGGCCGCGGGCGCCGCCGAATCGCGTACCGCTCGCATCGCTCACGTGGCTATCCTGCCCTTCACACCGCCAACCGGCCCCGCAAAGGACACCAGATGCAGCGCGACAGCGACCCCACGCCCAACGAGCTCCAGCGAGCGCTCTTCGAATACGAGCCCAGCGACCTCGAGCAGGCGCTCATCGACTGGACGAAGGACCACTGGCCCATGGCCGCGCGCGCGATGGTCTACAACAAGGCCGAGGCCGACCAGACGGTGTCGGGCGTGAACGGGGTGCGCACCGACGAGGGCCAGCTCGTGATGTCCGTGGCCGCGCGCGTGGCCATCTCCGAGCGCGAGCTGCTCATCCGCGGCATCGCGGCGATCCTGCCGCAGTGGCTCGAGCAGACGTACGGGCTCACCCCCAAGCGCTAGCCGAACGCATCGGGGCGGTGGGCTACTCCTTGGGCTCCACGGGGTAGTCCGCCGCCACCCAGGCGTCGAATCCACCCACCAGCACCCCCACCCGCGTGTAGCCCTTGTCGAAGGCCGTGAGGGCAATCTTCATGCTCGTGGCCTCGCCCGGACGGTCGCAGTAGAAGATGATCTCCTTGTCGGTGGGCAGGGAGTCGATCTCCGACGTGAACGCCATCGGGTCGATGCGCCTCGCGCCCTTCACCTTCGTCTCGGCCTCACGCCACGAGAGCTCGCGGCAATCCACCGGCTGCACCTTGTCGCCCATGCGCAGCGATGCGAAGAGGTCCTGCGGCTGCCACTGCGCGATGTCATCCCATGCCACGGAAGGTCCCTCCTCGGGTCAGCGGTCAGTCGCGGGTATTGCCCCATGCGTCATCGTGCACCAGTGACTTCCACCCACGGTACGTGCGCTTGAGCGCCGGCGGAAGGCCCTCGGGGAACGACTCGGGGTAGCCGAGCGGGGTCACGAGCACCGGGTCCACGTCAGCCGGCAGGCCCACGATCTCACGCAGGCGGTCCTTCTCGAACCTCTGGAAGGCCGAGGTCGGCACGGTGCCGAGGCCCTCCGCCCGGGCCGCGACGAACAGGTTCTCCATTGCGAACGCCACCGAGAGGAGGTCGTCCACGTAGCCGCCCTCGGCCATTGCGTCGGGGTAGTTGTTGCGCGGCACGAGCAGCCCCATGACCCACACCGGCGCGATGCGGTACGTCGGAAGGATCTGCTCGGCGTACTCCACGCACTGGGCCTCGTGCTCCTCGGGCGTGGCGTCGCGCATCGGGCGCATGGCGGCGAAGTACTTGGCTCCGCCCGCGATGATGAGATCGGCGATCCCCCTTCGCTTGGCCTCGTCGCGCACCACCAGCAGGCCCCAGGCCTGCGATCCACTGCCGGTCGGCGCGGCAAGCGCCGCGCGCAGCACCTTGTCGAGCACCTCGTCCGACACCGGCCTGTCGGTATAGGTGCGCACGGCCTTGCGCTTGCGAATTGCCTCGAAGGCGTCCACGTCCTTGCTCCTCCATCTCGGGGACGGCGGAAGGATACGGATCGGAACGCCCCTTGGCGATCCCTACGAGAGGAGGGCCAGCACGCGCTCCGCGTCGCCGGCGGGCTTCACCTTGTAGTCGGCATGCTGCAGCACGCCATCCGACCCCACGACGAGGGTGCTGCGCTCCACCCCCATGTACTTCCGGCCGTACATCGACTTCTCCACCCACACGCCATAGGCCTCGAGCACTTCGTGCGACTCATCCGAGAGGAGGGGGAACGTGAGGCCCTCCTTCTCGCGGAACTTGACGAGTTGCTCCACCGGGTCAGGGCTGATCATGAGCACCGTGGCATCGACCTTCGCGAATGACGCCAGGGCGTCGCGGAAGCCGCACGCCTGCTGCGTGCAGCCCGAGGTCATCGCCTTCGGATAGAAGACCAGCACCACGGGGGCGCCACGCAGGGCGGAGAGGGTGATGTCGTCCCCGCCATCGGACGGCAGGGTGAAGTCGGGGGCTGGCTGGCTGGGCTCGAGTCGTGGCATGACCGCGACGCTACGCCACGCCTGAGGGGTTTCCCACTGCGAACGGAGTCCCCCGTGCCGCCCCTTCGGCACGCCGGCGGGATGCGCTGCGGGTACAAGCCGAAGGCCCGGAAATTGGACATCGGTATGAGGACCCTGCACGGGGACCTCCATAGCGTGCCAGCCATGAGCACCGTGACCGCATACGAGGTGGCGATGGCCCTCGAGCGCGCCGACGCCTCGGCGCGCGTGCTCGGGGCGCGCGCGCTGGCCGCCCGCCATGGCCCCGGGCCGGCCGCGGCCTTCGCGGCGCTCGCCATTGCCGGCCCGGAGGGTCTCGTGCCGCCGGTGGGCACCGGGGGCACGCTCGCGGCACGACACCTCGAGCAGGCTGCTCTCGCAGCCGCCGCGGGCGGCGCGGACCTGCCCAGCGATGTCTCGGAGGCGCTCGCCCACGCCGCGACGGCCGCGCGTGCGCAGGCCGGCGGGGCCAATGCGCTCGACCCGCGCGGTGCCGCCACCGCGGTGCGGCGCGAGGTGGCCTCGGTGCGCGGGATCGCCGCGGATGCGATGCCGCGCGACGACACCTGGCACGCGATGCGGCTGGGCACATACCTCCCGCGCGCCGGGTGGATGGGCGCGCTGCTGCTCTCATGCGCCGAGGTGGCGCGCGCGGAGCCGGGTACAGCGGGGTCCGTGTGGCACGCCGCCGCGCTCGTGGCGGGAGCCGACCCGGATGCCGCGGGCGCGGCGGTTCTACGCACCCTGCTCGCGGATGGTGACCACCCCGTCTCGGTGTCCCACGCGATCGACCAGATCACCGGCGCGTTGTTCGCCCTTGCGCGCAGCGGCGCCGCCGACGGCGGTCCACTTGCCCTCGCCCGGGCCACCGGGGCGCGGCTTTCCACTGCATGCGCGCCTGGGGCGGTCGCCCCCGGCGGCCCGGAGGTGATCGCCGAGGTCCTCGACGCCATCGGCGCGATCGCCGGGTCCACGCGGATCGGCTCCGCCGCCACCGCCACCCGCGAACCGGTCGCTGCTTGACGCGGTGCGTATCCTCCGGGCATGTGGCCGCTTGGGTTCAGTCCCCTCGACGTCATCGCGTGGGCAGTAGCCGTGCTCGCCGGCGTGGCCGTGACCGCCATCGGGTGGTCCACCGGTGCGCGCCTTGGAGCGGCGCTTGCCGTGGGCGCCATCGTCATGGTGATCGTCATCGTGGCGACGATGCTGTGGGATGCCCGCGGCAAGTCATTCCCCGACGGATCCTGAGGCCATCGTGGGCACGGGCGACGACCAGCCGGCACGCTCGGCCCGTCGCTGGCTCGGCGTGCGCGAGCGGCAGCTCGCGCCCGGCCGCCGCACCCTGACCACCAGCGAGGCGGCGGCGATGCTGGGGGTGAGCGTGCCGACGATCCGGCTCTGGGCCGATAGCGGGCGGGTGCCCTGCCACCGGACGGCCGGCGGCCATAGGCGCTTCGAGGTGGAGGAACTCGCCGACTGGCTGCGCAGCGCCGACGCGCCGCCGCCGCGCGCGGTGAGGTCCCCGCCTGCCGATCTGGAGTTCCTGCCGTGCCCGCTGCTCGCCCGGTACCTCACCTCACGCACCGAGGCCGTGGCGGATCGCCTGCGCGCGCACCCCGATGGCGCCCCCGCCCTGCCCGTTCCCCCGCCCGGCGCCGCCGCCGCGCTGCACGACGCCCAGCGCTACGTGCGCCCGCTCGCCCGCGCGCTCGAGACAGGGCGCCTTGGCCAGCTCGACGACCGCGCGGAGGCCACCGGCCTGCGCGGGGTGGTGCGCGGGCAGGAAGTGCAGGTCGTGCTGCGCGATCGGCGCCTGTCGACCGCCGTGCTCGCCGAGGCGCAGGCGGCGCGCGATAAGGGCGCGGACATCGAGGAGGGCTCGGTGGACATCCTGCGCGCCGCGGTGGAGGCCATCACGGCCGGGCTGGTACGCGGCATGGCCGAGGGCCTCGATCCCCTCGCCGGCCAGGAGCCTCCCCCGCTCCCGCCAGCGCAGGCCTAGTCGACATCATGTGCAGGGGGCACCAATGCCGAGGGCCCCTTGCGGGGCCCTCGGGTTAGCGAGCCGTAAGCCGGATTCTGTCGTGGGCAGTCATCCATCTGGGACGTCCGTTGCCGGACGCCTCATGCGGCCTACCCGGGACTCGGCGAGCAACCTGATGTCGTCCCTGTTCGGCCTTGCACCGGGTGGGGTTTACCCAGCCGGCCCGTCACCGGACCGCTGGTGCGCTCTTACCGCACCTTTTCACCCTTACCTCCGAAGAGGCGGTTTCGTTTCTGTGGCACTTTCCCTCGGGTTTCCCCGGCTGGCCGTTAGCCAGCACCCTTGCTCTGCGGTGTCCGGACTTTCCTCGAGACCCGAGGGCCCCGCGACTGCCTGGCTCGCAGCCGCAGGGTATCGCGCTAGAGGTCGCGCATTACGCCGACGACCCGCCCGATCACGGTGATGTCCGGGCTGCGGATGGGCTCGTAGGCCTCGTTCTCGGCCTCAAGTCGCACGCCGCCGGGCTCGCGGAACACGCGCTTCACGGTGGCCTCGTCCTCGAGCAACGCCACCACGATCTGCCCGTCGCGGGCGTCTGACTGCTGCTTCACGGCCACGAGGTCGCCGTCGAGGATGCCCGCGTTGATCATCGAGTCGCCCTTCACCCGCAGCAGGTAATCGGCGGCGAATGGCGCGGCCACGTGATCCTCCACGTGCTCCTCCGCGAGGATCGGGGAGCCGGCTGCCACGGCGCCCACCAGCGGGAGCGTCATCGGCGCCGGCGCGGCCGACGCTGCCTGCTTGCCGCCCTGGAGCCCCACCAGCATGGCCCGCGGCTTCGACGGGTCGCGCTTGAGGTGACCGCCCTCCTCGAGCTTCTCGAGGTGCCTGTGAACGGTGGAGGGCGAGGCCAGCCCCACGCCCGTGCCGATCTCGCGGACGGTCGGTGGGTAGCCGTGCCGCGCCACGTGGTCCTCGATGAAGGTCAGGATCTCGGCCTGCCTGCCGGTTGGTGCCGTCGCCATGGGTGATGCCCCCGGGTAGGAAGTGTCGAACTGGTGTTCGCCACGATAGCAACGGCTCCTGCTGCTCCCTCTGCTGCTACATTGCCCCGCGCTGTCCGAGGGTCGGGCGGCACCACGTGCGGCTGTGGCGGAATTGGTAGACGCGCAAGGTTGAGGGCCTTGTGACCCCTAGGGTCGTGGAGGTTCAAGTCCTCTCAGCCGCATCGGAATCCGATCGGGGCGGCCTTCGGGCCGCCCCGTCGCGTTCCCCGCCCTAATCGCGCCGGGGGGTCCAGCGGAAGAACCGCGACGCCACCACCAGGCCCAGCACTCCCCACGCCGCCACCACGCCGAGGGCCGCCCATGGAACGGCTGCCCCGGGCTCATAGGGGTAGGACAGCATCTCCACGAACGGGCGGATCGGCAGCCAGCTCGCGAAGGTGGCGAGCCACGACGGCAGTTCGCTCACCGGCACGAACACGCCCGATATGAAGTAGAGCGGGAGCACGATGAGGTTGGCGATCGGCGCGGCCGATTCCATCGAGGGCACGAATGCCGCAAGCGCCATGCCGAGGCACGAGAACGCGATGGCCCCCACGAGCACGCCCAGCACCAGCCACGGCACCAGCGCCATGTCCACGCGCACGTCGTAGGCGTACCGACCGATGATCAGCATCACCACCACCATGAGCACGCCGATCACCAGCGTGGTCACCACCTGGCCGATGATCAGCACCCAGGCGGGAGCGGGGGTGCCGCGCACCCGCTTGAACACGCCGGCCTCCCGGCGGTTCACCATCGTGATGCAGAGCGAGACGAAGCTGGCCGACACCACGCCCATCACCATGAAGCCCGGCACCTGCAGCGTGGCCAGCGACACCTGGCCGGCGGCGCCGGGCACCATCTGCTCACCGAAGATCGACTCGAAGAGCACCAGGAAGATCACGGGCAGGCCCACGGTGAAGAACAGCGCCGACGGCGCGCGCCGGAACGCCGTGAAGTCGGCGCGCACCTGGGCGGCGAGCATGCTCACCGCGTGCCGCCCGGGGCCGCATCGCCGGCGATGGCCAGGAAGACATCCTCCAGCGTGGGGCGCCCCACCTCGAGCGACGGAAGGTCGATGCCGCGGCCGTCGGCCCAGGCGCACAGAACGGCGAGATCGGCGGTGGCGTGCTCCGTGGACACGGTCACATGCGGGCCATCCACGCGCGGCGCCACCGAGAGCGCGGGAAGGTCGGCCCGCGCCACACCCGCCGGCAGCTCGAAGCGGATCTCCACGCCTCCCAGCGACGCCTGCAACTCCGAGGGTGTGCCAAGGGCTGCGACGCGCCCCTCGCGGAGGATCGCCACCCGGTCGGCCAGCGCCTGGGCCTCGTCCATGTAGTGCGTGGTCAGGAAGATCGTGGTGCCCGTGGAGCGCAGGCCCTGGATGACGTCCCAGAACTGCCGACGCGCGTCGGCGTCGAATCCGGTGGTGGGCTCATCGAGGAAGAGCAGGTCGGGGGCCCCGATGAGCGCCACTCCCACGTCCAGCCGGCGCAACTGTCCGCCCGACAGGCGCGCAGCCCTCTCACCCGCCTTCTCGTCGAGCCCCACGAGGTGGATGACCTCGTCGACGGGGCGCGGGTTCGGGAAGTACGCGGCATACAGCCGCAGGATCTCCCTCACTGTGAGGGTGGGCACCGGCTGGCTCTCCTGCAGCACGATGCCCAGGCGCGCCCGCCACCGCGCGCCGGCGCGCGCCGGGTCCTCTCCCAGCACGGTTACCTCTCCCGCATCGCGGGTGCGGTAGCCCTCGAGGATCTCCGTGGTGGTCGTCTTCCCGGCACCATTGCGCCCGAGGAACGCCAGCACCTCGCCTGTCCGCACCTGGAGGTCGAGGCCGTCGATCACCCGGCGCCCGCCGTACTCCTTCACGAGGCCCGACACGGCGATCGCTGGGGGTGCGCTCATGCGGTCAAAACTACAGAAGGGCCCTCGTCACACCAGTGTCCGGCGCGTGCGCCGGAGGCGCGCCGCCCTACCCGAAGATCGCCTGGATGAGCCACACGGCCCAGGCGATGAAGTACATCGAGACGACCCCGATGAGGTAGAGAACGATGCCGGCGATGATCAGCGCGACGAAGGCGCCGACGAAGCGGACCGGCAGAGAGCGCAGGACGGAACTGTTCACGCGCAGGACTCTACCCGGCACGAGGGGGGCAAGGCGGCCAAGTACCGGGGGATGAGTGTCCCTAGGGCGTCGTCACGTCATGACGACGCTGAGCGCGTACGTCATGAGGAAGAACAGCACCGCGACGATCACGGTGATGCGGGTGAGGTTCTTCTCGACGATGGCCGATGATCCGCCGTACGCGCTCGAGCCGCCACCCACGCCGAAGGCGCCGGACAGGCCCGAGTCCTTGCCGCTGTGCATGAGGATCAGGGCGACCAGCAGCACGCAGAGCAGCACGTGTATGACGACCAGGAATGCGACCACGGCGCGGCACAGTAGCAGCGATCGGGCGCCCGGCGGCGCTCAGGTCGCCGTGGGCATCGCCCCCTCTGCGCGCAGCATCCGGCGCTTCGCGGCGGTGCCCCCCGCCGAATAGTCACCAAGCCCGCCGTCGGACCGCACTACGCGATGGCACGGGATCACGACCGGCAGCGGGTTCGCCGCCATGGCCGATCCGGCCGCGCGGGCGGCCCCCGGGCTCCCCGCCCGGCGGGCGAGCTCGGCGTAGGTGATCACCTGCCCGCGCGGGATCGTCCGGCAGGCGCGGAGCGCCCTTCCGCGGAAGCCACCAGGCAGCAGCGCCCAGTCGGGATCCGCCGGGGCCCGCCGGGCATCGCCCGGCACCACGCGCGTGGCACCCGCCGCCATCGCACGCCGGGTGGCCTCCCGTCGTGAGGTGGCCACCGCCACGAGGCCGCCGCCGCGCCAGGCCATCCACCGCTCCCCGTGCTCGGTGGCCACGCGCGCCACCTGCGCCTCCCACGCCGACATGCGACGATGTTGCCATGAGCACGGACGCCGGAGAGCTCCTCAACCCACCCGAGATCACGCACTGCTTCGTGTGCGGGTCCGACAACGAGTCGGGCCTCGGCCTGCACGTGTTCCGCGATGGCACCGACGCGGTGGCCACCTGGACCCCCGATGCGCGGTTCCAGGGATGGCCCGAGCGCCTGCATGGCGGCGTGGTCGGGCTGCTCGTGGACGAGATGCTGGTGTACGCCGGCGCGCCGCACGACCTCTGGGGGATGACCGCCAAGGTTCGTTACTGGCTGCGCAAGCCCGTGTCGCTCGAGGGCACCGAGCTCGCGCTGCGCGGCAGGCTGATCCAGAAGAGCGAACGGGGGTTCCGGGCGGTGGTGAGCATCCACGCCGACGAGGTACTGGTGGCCGAGGGCGAGGGCATGTGCGTGCTCCTGCCCGATTCCCCCCGCCCCGGATAGCCCGCGGCGATAGGGTTCCCCGGCCCGCATGCCGACCGGAGGATGAACCGCATGACGCTGATCCGCCTGGGTCACAGCCCCGACCCCGACGACGCGTTCATGTTCTACGCGCTCGCGAAGGACCTGATCCCCACCGGTGACTTCGAGTTCGAGCACCTCCTTCGGGACATCGAGACCCTCAACCGGTGGGCGATGGAGGGCCGACTCGAGGTGAGCGCCATCTCGGTGCACGCGTACGCCACGGTGGCCGACAAGTACCGCCTGCTGCCCCATGGGGCATCGATGGGCGAGCAGTACGGCCCCATGGTGGTGGCGCGCGAGCAGGTGGACCCCGCTGATCTCCCCCGCATGAAGGTGGCTGTTCCCGGCACGCTCACCAGTGCGTTCCTCGAGCTGCAGCTGGCTGCCGGACGCATCGACGACCCGCTCATCGTGCCGTTCGACCAGATCCTCGACGTCGTGGAGCGCGGCGAGGCCGACGCCGGCCTGGTCATCCACGAGGGCCAGCTCACCTACGAGTCGCAGGGCCTCGTCAACGTGCTCGACCTCGGCACCTGGTGGCACGAGCTCACCGGTGGCCTGCCGCTTCCCCTCGGCGCCAACGTGGTGCGCCGCGACCTCGGGGAGCAGGCGATGGTGGACCTCTCGCACATCCTGCGGGAGAGCATCCGCTTCAGCCTCGAGCACCGCGCCGATGCACTGGCCTACGCGGCCGAGTACGGGCGCGGCCTTGACGATGACCTCAATGACCGATTCGTGGGCATGTACGTCAATGAGCGCACGCTCGACTACGGCGAGGACGGCCGCGAGGCGGTGCGCGAGCTGCTGCGCCGGGGCGTGGAGGCCGGAATCATCACGCACGAGGTGCCCGTCGACTTCGTGGAGGACTGACCGGTGACCGTGCGCGACTGGGACGCCGAGATCGACGCCTGGACCGAGCGCTTCCGGCACATCCCGGATCCGCCGCCGGTGTTCGCCGCGGCCATCCGCGACGGCTGGGACCCCGATGAGCGACGCGCACTCGCCGAGGACGCCCAGGCATATGCCACGCAGCACGAGGGCTGGGTGGCGCAGATCACCGCGGCCGGGTGGGACCTCGTGCGCCTCGACACGCGCGGCGACGAGTGCGGCGCATGTGCGCGCTACTCGGGCTCGCCCTACTCGCTCACCGGGGAGACGCCCGGGGTGCCCCCTCCCCCGCCGCTTCCCATCTGCCCCGCCTGCCGCCACACCCTGAACCTGCTCACGCCCTTCTTCATGCAGAGCACGGGCATGGACGCCGGCGACCTCGTGCGCGACGCCGTTCCCTACGAGCCGGTGGACTGACGTGGGCACCGTTCAACCCGGACCCTTCACCTTCGGCGAGCTCCTCACGCGGGCGTGGGCGATGTACCGCCGCGAGCCATGGCTGTTCATCGCCCTCACCGCCGTCACGGTGGTGCCCGTGGGCATCCTCTCGGCCGTGGCGGGAGCCGCAGTCACCGAGTCCACCGATCTCACCCGGGCGCTCGTCGTGCTCGGCATCGTGCTCATCCCGGCGGTGCTCCTGCTGCCCGTGAGCGGCGCCGCAGTGGCACTCGCCACCGTGCGGCGCCTCGAGGGCCGAAGGACCGGGATCGGGGAGACCCTCGAGAGGGTGGGCCTGCGCTTCTGGCTCCTGTTCGGCGCCCTCGTGCTCGTGACCCTCGGCGTCATCGTGGGGTTGTTCGCGCTGGTGATCCCCGGCATCTTTCTCGCGATCCTCTGGCTGTTCGCCGGGCAGGCCGTGGTGATCGACGGCCGCGGCATCACCGACGCCCTTCGCCGCAGCCAGGACCTCGTGCGTGGCGCCTGGTGGACGGTGTTCCTGGCCTACCTGCTCATCCAGGTGGTCACGGCGGTCGCCCAACTGGCGCTGGGGCTGGTGGGGACGGCGATCCTCAGCCCCCTCGACGGAACGGCGCTCACGTGGGGCGCGGGCGTCTGGAACGGCCTGGTGCAGCTCGCCGTGCAGCCATTCACGCTCATCGCCATCGCGCTGCTGTACGCCGACAGGGTCATCCGAACCGACGGAGGCCTCCCTCCGCCGGACTGACATGTGCCGCCGCGACACGGGCCGCCCCACCGGGCCCGGGGGCGTGCAACCATTGAAGGCGGCGTCGGGACGTCCATAAGTCCCTAACAATTGCCTATTGCCTCATGGGAAGCGGTGATCGGCGGGGTGCGCGCGTCACTTGGCAACCGCTTCACCCCCATACCTCAATGGTGCCGTCACCGAGCGTTACCGCGGACCTCAAAGGTCTCTTACAACCCCCTGCGAGGGTGGACCCATGGCCACTCTCACACCACTTCCCGCACGCCAGTCCAACGGATCCACCGAGCAGGGGCGCCCCGCGCTCTCGCGCCTGGATCTCTTCGACGGCATTCCGCGCCGCGACCTCGACCTGCTTGACGCGCGTCTTCCGCTCGTCCGGTGGCAGCGAGAGGCCGATGCGCCCGCCGCCCTCACGCGCGGCGATCACGTGTACATCGTTCGCCAAGGGCGCATCGCCCTGAGCGACCTCACCCTGCAGGGGCAGGAGGTCACCACGACCATCGTCGAGCCCGGCGCCGTCTATTCGTCGCTCGGGCTCGAGCAGGCAGCTCCCGCCGCCGCCCTCGAGGCGAGCGCGGTCACCCCGCTGCCCGTCCACGCCATCGAGGCGCTGATCACCCGCTATCCGCGATTCGGCGTGAACCTTGCGGTGGCCCTGACGGGCCGCCTCGCGAACCTCCGCCAGACCGTCGGGATCGTCTCGGAGATGCGCGTGGAGGACCGGCTTCGCCGCCGCCTGCACCAGATCGCCGAGCAGATCGGCACGGCGGCGCCGGAGGGCGTGCGCATCGGACTCGACCTCACCCATGCCCAGTGGGCATCACTCATCGGAGCGTCCCGGGAGGCCGTCACCACGGCCTTCGGGAAGCTGCGGGCGGTCGGCGAGGTGGAGATGGAGGGACGCTCCATCACCATCCCGTGGGACGCCATGAACGCAGCGGACGCCCCGCCAGCCGCGCTGGCGAGCTAGGGCCCCCGGCCATCGCGGTCCCCAGGGGACCGGTGCGCTTCGTGCGCGCCGGTCCCCACGTGCATTATTAGGGCGTGCCCGCCGACCGCACACCATCGGGGCGCCGCCGCGATCCACGAGATCGCCGCCCGCCACCACGCAAGCGCCGCAGGCAGTCACGCCGCGTTCCGGCCTTCGTCATCGCGATCATCACGATCGCCCTTGTGGTCGGGGTCATCGCGCTCGCGACGCGCGGGGGCGACGCGCCCACCGCAGCGCAGTCGACGACCGAGCCGATCATCCCGGAGGTGAGCGAGGCCGACATCGCCGCGGCTGCCCAGCAGCTGGGTCCTCGCGACCAGGAACTGGTGAACATCGGCCAGACCGGCGTGAGCATCAACCGCGCGGGCGGCGGGCGCAAGTACGTGGCGCTCACGTTCGATGACGGCCCCGGACCCGACACGCCGGCCGTGCTCGCCGAGCTCAAGAAGCTTGGGGTACCGGCGACGTTCTTCGTGATCGGCGCGAACATCCAGGCAAACCCCGATACCTTCCGGCAGGTGGTGTCCGCGGGCCATGAGGTTGGCGTGCACACGTGGAACCACAAGGACATGACCGCGCTCAAGCCCGCGGAGCAGAAGTCGGAGATCGAGACGGCCGCCGGCGAGATCCTGAGCGTGGGCGGCGTGGCCAGCCGCCTCTTCCGGGCGCCGTACGGCGCCGTGGACCCCGCGGTGCTCAAGCGCGCCGAGGACGCCAAGCTGCTGTCGGTGCTGTGGGACGTCGACACCGTCGACTGGATGCGGCCGTCGGCCGACCAGATCGTGCAGTCGGCCGTGTCGCAGGCACAGCCGGGGTCCATCATCCTGCTTCACGATGGCGGCGGGGACCGGGCCTCCACCGTCGCCGCCATACCGCGCATCGTGAAGGAGCTGCGCGCCAAGGGCTACGAGTTCGCGACGGTCGGCGACCTGGTGATCTCCGACCCGCCGGGCGCGGACGACATGTCGTCGGAGTCGCGCAGCACGCAGCGCTAGCGGGCCGCGGGGAACGAGCAGGGCAGCAGGCACCCGCGGTGCGGGCTGCGGGCCGTCAGCTGCTGCCGGGCGCGGATGCCTCGTGTATGCGCCCGGCCTGGACAGCCGCCTGGTTCACCGACTGCCCCATGGCGACCACGTCACCATCGGCCGCGGCCAGCGCGGCCTTGCGAAGCGCCGCGGCGAGCGCCACGTAGAGCGGGCCGATCTCGCGCCGCTGCTCCTCGAGGCGCTGGTCCTCGAGCCGCGCGGCGGACAGCTGACGGGCCGCCAGCGCGGCGCGGGTGGCCGCGGCGGCCAACCCCGGCGCGGCGCGCTCGGCCTGGACGCGCGTGGGGCTCGCAGGCAGGGCGTCGAGGCGGATCGATGCGGCGCGGGCCGCCGCCACCGCCGCGCGCACCATGGCCAGATACCGAGGCGGGCTCACGGTGGTTCCCGGCGCGACCTCGCCCGTGGCCACGGGCTCGGGGGCGCCGCCGCACCCCGCGAGGGTGCCCGCGCCGAGGGCCGCCACGGCGGCGAGCATCACGACCTGGCGGCGGATGGCACCTCCCCCAGCGCCACGAGCAGCTGCGACGTGGCATGACGCAGGCCTGCGCGGGAGTCCCCCCGCAGGATCGCCCGCACCGCGCGGACGCGCCTCGCGACCGGTTCCATGACGCGGAGCAACCGCGCCTGTTCCATGCGCAGGTCCTCATCCCCCATGCGCAGCGCCCGGAACTCCTTGATCTCACGCGACATCGAGTCCACGAGGCCGTCCACCTCCACCGCCTGCGGCTGCGGCCCGTCCTCGTCGAGCGCCGCGGTTGCCACCACGCCCATGCGCTCTGCCGGCTGCACGAGCTCGCGCACGGCGTCCACGAACTCCGCGGGCGTCGTGGTGCGCGCGGTGGTGACGTCGGACCCGGTGCCGCACCCAGCCAGCGCCAGCGCGGCCAGCGCGAGTACTCCTGCCGGTGCGGTGCGTCGGATCACGTCCCGAAGACTAGGGGGAGCCGGGGCGGCAGTCCCGCACCGCGGGCGGCCGCGACTCCTCGTCAACGGCAGCGCGGCCGTACGTAGACTGCCCGCGCCACCCACACGGAGAACCACGTGACCCAGCCGGCCTCACCCGACACCTGCATCGCAACCGTCCGCACGCTCGCCATCGACGCCGTGCAGAGGGCGAACTCCGGGCACCCCGGGGCCCCCATGGGCCTCGCCCCCGTCGGGTGGACGCTGTATTCGCGCGTGCTGCGCCACGCGCCGGCCGATCCGTCATGGCCCGACCGCGACCGCTTCGTGCTCTCGGCCGGGCACGCGTCCGCGCTTCAGTACGCACTGCTGCACCTGAGCGGCTACGACCTGTCGCTCGACGACATCCGCGCGTTCCGCCAGTGGGGCAGCCGCACGCCGGGGCACCCCGAGCGCGGGCACGTCCCCGGGGTCGAGGTGACCACCGGGCCCCTGGGCCAGGGCCTCGGCAATGCCGTGGGGCTCGCACTGGCCGAGGCCATGCTCGCCGCCGAGTTCAACCGGCCCGGGCACGCCGTGGTGGACCACCACACGTGGGTGATCGCATCCGACGGCGACCTGATGGAGGGCATCTCACACGAGTCGTGCTCGCTCGCGGGCTTCCTCGGACTCGGCAAGCTCGTTGTGATCTTCGACGACAACAGCATCAGCCTCGATGGCCCCACCGGCATGTCCACCGGCGACGACGTCACGAAGCGCTTCGACGCCTATGGCTGGAGGGTGCTCGCGATCACCGACGCGAACGACCTCGCCGAGGTCGACCGGGTGCTCGACGAGGCCCGCGAGGGCGACGGCCGTCCGACCCTCGTGCGCTACCGCTCGCACATCGGGTACGGCGCGCCGAACGTGCAGGACACCAGCAAGGCGCACGGCGCGCCGCTGGGCCCCGACGAGGCGCGCCTCGCGAAGCAGGCCTACGGCTGGCCCGAGGACGCCGAGTTCCTCGTGCCCGACGACGTGGCGGCGTGGGCCCCGGTGCTGCGCGAGCGCGGCGCCGAGCTGGTGTCCGCCTGGGACGCCGCGATGGACGCCTACGGGGCCGACTTCCCCGCGGAGGCCGCCGAGCTGCGCAGGCGCCTCGCCGGCGCCCTTCCCGCCGGGTGGGACGCCTCGCTCCCCACGTTCGAGGAGGGCGAGTCGCCAGCCACCCGCGTGGCGTCCACCGCCGCGCTCAAGGCGATCGCCGCCACGGTGCCTGAGCTGGTGGGCGGCGCCGCCGACCTCGCGAGCTCCACCGGCACGGTCATCAAGGGAGCAGGGGATGTCGGCCCGGGTTCGTTCGGCGGCCGAAACATCCACTTCGGGGTCCGCGAGTTCGGAATGGCCGCCGCCATCAACGGCATGACCGCGCACGGGGGCTTCCGGGCGTACGGCTCGACCTTCATGACGTTCTCCGACTACATGAAGAACGCCATCCGCATGGCCGCGCTGCAGGCGCTGCCGTCGATCCTGGTGTTCACGCACGACTCCGTGGCGGTGGGCGAGGACGGCCCGACGCACCAGCCCATTGAGCAGCTCGCGGCGTTGCGGTCGATCCCGGGCCTCGTGACGATCCGCCCCGCGGATGCCCGTGAGACGGCGCAGGCGTGGCGCATCGCCGTGGCCCGCGACGACGGGCCCACCGCGCTCGTGCTCACCCGCCAGGGCGTGCCGGTGCTCCCGGTGGACGAGCCGCCGGTGGATCGCGGCGCCTACGTGCTGGCCCCAGGGGATGACTGCATCCTCATCGCCACCGGCTCGGAGGTGTCGCTGGCGCTGGCGGCGCGCGACCTGCTGGCCGGTGAGGGCGTATCGGCCCGCGTGGTGAGCATGCCCTCATGGGAGCTCTTCCTCGCGCAGCCCGATGCCTACCGCGATGAGGTGCTGCCACCGTTTACCGCCGCGCGGGTGTCGGTGGAGGCCGCATCCACGTTCGGATGGGCACGCTGGACGGGTACGTGGGGTCGCACGGTGGGTATCGACCGCTTCGGCGAGTCGGCTCCCGGCGGCACCGTGATGGAACAGCTGGGCATGACCCCCGAGGTCGTGGCGGCGGCGGCCCGCGCCTCGCTGGCGGCGGCGCCCGGCTGATGAGGGTGATTCTGCGCCCCGGCCCGGCGGCCGGCCTCGTGGAGGAGGCGGTCGCGGATGCCGAGGCGCGGGGCCTTGTGGATCGGGTGCTGGCGGGCGATCCGACGGCATGGGGGGACCACGCGGACGCCGCCCGTGCGTGGACCGGCTGGATGCGGGCGCCCGAGGACATGCGGGCCGAGGTGCCCGCCATCGATGCCCTGGTCGACTGGGCGGCCGCCGGGGGTATCGACCACGTGCTCGTGCTGGGCATGGGCGGGTCGAGCCTGTCCCCTGAGGTCACGCGGCGCACGTTCGGCCACGGCCGGGGCATCGAGCTGCGCATCCTCGACTCCACCGATCCCGTCGCGGTGACGCACGTGACCGACGGCATCGATCCGGCGCGCTGCCTGGCCATCACCTCGTCGAAGAGCGGCACCACGGCTGAGCCGCTGGCGTTCCTCGCGCATGTCGAGCAGTTCCTGGCCGATGGCCTGGGTGATGCGGCGCGGCAGCACCTCATCGCCATCACCGACCCGGGCACGCCCCTGGCCACCATGGCGATCGACCAGGGCTGGCGCATGGTGGCCGAGAACCCGCCGGATGTCGGCGGGCGCTTCTCGGCCCTCACGCTGTTCGGGCTCATCCCCATGGCATTCGCGGGCGTGCCCCTGCTGCCGCTCCTCGACCGCGCCGCCGCCGCGCGCGTGGACCCGCAGCCCGTGCGCATGGGAGCGGCCCTCGCCGCCCTCGCGCGGGCTGGGCGCGACAAGCTCACGATCATCGCCGACCCGGGCATCGGGTCCTTCGGCCTCTGGGCCGAGCAGTTGGTGGCCGAGAGCCTGGGCAAGCAGGGCGAGGGAATCGTGCCGATCGCCGACGAACCGCTGGGCGACCCATCCGACTACGGGTCCGACCGCGTGCTGCTGCACCTGCGCCTCACCGGCGAGCACGACACCGATGTCGCCGCGATCGGGGCCTCGGGCATCCCGGTCTTCGTGATGGACATCCGCGAGCCGCTTGACGTGGCCGGCCTCTACATGGGCCTCGAGATGGCCGTCGCCACCGCGGGCGCGGAGCTCGGCGTGAACCCGTTCGACCAGCCCGACGTGCAGGCCGCGAAGGAGGCGGCCAACCGCGCGCTGGCGGGCGCAGGCGTGGCGCACGACGACCGGGGCGAGCCCGAGGACATCATCCGAGCGGTGGACATGCTGGGGCGGGGCGACTACCTCGCGCTGCTCGCCTTCACCACCCCCACGCCCGAGGGCGATCGGCTCATGAGCGCGATGCGCGCGGCAATCCGGGAGAAGACCCGGGCCGCCACCACGGCGGGGTGGGGGCCGCGGTTCCTGCACTCCACCGGGCAACTGCACAAGGGCGGGCCGGGATCCGGCGTGTTCGTGCAGTTCCTCGGCCCGGGATCCCCCGACCTGCCGATCGCGGGCCAGGACCACACGTTCGGGGAACTGCTTCGCGCGCAGGCCATCGGCGACGCCCAGGCCCTCGAGACCGCCGGTCGCCGCCTCGTGCGCATCGACCTCGGCGATGATCCCCTCGTCGGCCTGCGCCGCGCGGCCGTGGCCCTCGGCGCCGCTACTCCACCCTGAGCTAGGTGCCGATGCGGGGGCCGAGGGCAGCGATCGCCGCCTCGGCGTCGGGCACCGCGGTGACCAGCGCGAGGTCGGCGGCGTCCACCACGAGCGTGTCACCGAGCGACCCGATCACCGCGCGCCATGCGTCGCCGACCACGATGAGCGGCCGGGGTGCCACATGCGCGTTCTGCATGAGGTTCCAGGCGACGGCGATCTCGGCGAGGGTGCCGACGCCTCCGGCGACGGCGATCCAGGCGTCGGCATCCAGCAGCATGCGCAGCCGGGCGAAGAGGTCGTCCGCCGGGCGCTCCTCGGCCACCCAGGCATTCGGGGATCGGCCCTGCGGCCCGGGCATCGTGACCCCCACCACGTGCGCGCCCGCCTCGCGCGCACCGCGCGACACGGCCGCCATCGCCCCATCGTGACCGCCGGTGGCGACGGTCCAGCCCGCCTCCCCCAGAAGTCGTCCGAGGCGCTCAGCCAGGTGGTAGTCGGGGTCGTCGGGTGCGATGCGCGAGCTCCCGAACACCGCCACGACGCGCTCGCTCATGACGCCACTGCCTGCGCGGAGAGCTCCTCCACCAGCCCGCGCGTCACCGGATCGGCGCCGAGCCGGTTGACATTGCGCACGAGCGCCGCCACCGCCGGGCTGTCCGGCCCGCGCCGATCCACGAGCCCCGCGAGCCTGCCCGCGGGATCCACCCGCTCACCGCGCGGACCGGTCACGAGATCCGACACGTCGAGCAGCGCCAGGATCAGGGAATCGTCGCCCGTCGGGCGCGGGAACTCCTGCTCCACGGGGGGAAACCCCGCCAGCCGAGCGCGCTCCGCGGCATTCGAATGGTGGGCCACGATCCGCGCGAGCCGCTCGTGGCCCGCGAGGCGCAGCGCCCGCGCCCCCGCGACCGCGTGATGCGGGCCGGGAAGCGCGTACCCGATGTCGTGCAGCCAGGCCGCTGCCAGCAGCAGGCGACGCAGCGCACCGGGCAGCCTGATGCTGCGGGCGGCTCGGGCGGCCTGCTGCGCCACACCCCGTGCGTGCTCGTAGCGCGGCGGCGTCGAGAGCGCCTGGCAGAGGTCGTGCGCTGCGCGCGGGTCGGTGGCGAGCCGCCAGGGGGTGGCCGCGCTGCTCAGAGGAGCACCTCGATCGCCTCGTCCACCGCCGCGTGCCCCTCCGCGTCGGCTGCCGCGCGCTCCGCGGCCCCGACCTCGGGTTCGGGGTCGCCCATCAGCAGAGGCGTCAGGTCGTTCCGATCACTGCGCTCGGCGGCGAGCGCGAGCCAGTCCGCCGGGATCTCCTCGTCGGGATCCGCGCCGGTCATCTCGGCGAACAGCAGCGCCCACGCCCGCGGCAGCACGTCCACGTTGTAGCCCCCGCCCCCGAGGGCGATCCACCGCCCGCCCGCGGCACGGTCGGCCAGGTCGTGGAGCACCCGCCACAGGAGGGGGAATGTGGCCATGCGCACCTGCAGATGCGCGAGCGGGTCCTCATGGTGCGGGTCAACGCCGTCCTGCGTGATGATGATGTCGGGCCGGAAGGCCGTCACGGCCGGGACGATGACCTCCTCGATCGCCCGCATGTAGGGCCCGTCACCCGAGAAGGCCGGAAGAGGGATGTTCACCGAGCAGCCCTCCCCCGGGCCGATGCCCCGCTCGGACACCGCCCCGGTGCCCGGGAAGAGGTAGCGCCCGCTCTCGTGCACCGAGCACGTGAGCACCCGCGGGTCGTCGTAGAAGATGAACTGCGTGCCATCCCCGTGATGCACGTCGACGTCCACGTATGCCACGCGCTCCGCGCCGTTCTCGAGCAGCCAGCGGATGGCCACGGCGGGGTCGTTGTATATGCAGAAGCCATTCGCCTTGTTCGCGAAGGCGTGATGCAGGCCTCCGGCCGCGGAGAACACGCGATCGGCGCGGCCATCCCACACCGCCCTCGCCGCGGTGACCGATGCACCGCACACGGCCACGGCTGCCTCGTGCATCCCCGTGAAGGCAGGCGTGTCGCCACCGTGCGCGAGCCCCCATGTGCCGGCCTCGAAGGCCGCGGCCAGCTGCGGCGTGCGGCTGTAGCGACGCACGGCGGCCATGTAGGCGTCGGTGTGGACGCGCGCGATGAGGTCCTCATCCCCCGGCTCGGGCTCCAGCACCAGCACGTCCGGGCGGTCGAGCATGCCGTACGCACGGATGAGGTCGATCGCCAGCTCGCGGTTCACCGGCGCGAGCGGGTGGTCGCTCCCGAGGTCGTAGCCGGCCAGCCCCTGACGGTCGACGAAGGCGATCATCCCCATGCCCTGAGGGTTAGCAGACCACCGGCAGCACGGAGCACAACTGCTCCAACTCGCTGCGGAGATTCGCGATCTCGTCGCGCAGGGCCTCCACCTGGCGGGCCGGAGCGCCCCCGCCCGCATCGAGCTGCTTGGCGAGGGTGCCGATGTCGCCGCGCAATTGGGTAACGCCGGCCTCGACGATCGACAGGCGCTCGTTGACCTCCGAGGTGGACGCGATGCCGAACGAGCTCGGTGACCCGATCATGGCGAACACCAGCACCAGCGCGAGCACCGCGATGCCGATCGAGGTGGCCAGCGCCACGACGAGCCGGCGGTCCGGCGACGCCGGGGCACGGCTTGGCGCAGGAGCCGGTGCCACGGGGGCGCGGCGGGCGGGCGCGGTCACGGCCTCGGTGGGCGGCGGCGCGGCGGCCGGCGCGAAGGCCGCAGCGCCGGGAACGGGCCGGGGAACGGCGAGCGCAGCGCCCGACGCGCGGCGCGCGGTGGCGGGATCATCCGCAGACGCCGGCGCGCTCGCGACCTCCTCGCCGAGGGCGCGCAGCGCGATGACCATGCGCGCGAGGGCATCGGGGGAGTCGCCCGCAGCGCGGCGCACGAGCGCGGGCGTCATCCACGGCACGCGCGCCGCCCAGTCGGCCGTCCACTCGCCATGCGGCAGGCGAATGGCGTCGACCGAGAGGGCCGAGGCCTGCGGCGCCGCCCCGTCGGCAAGCACGGCGCGCGCGCACCAGCCGCGCGCGCCGACCTGCTCCTCCGGCCTGAGGTCACGCACCTCGGCGCCCGGCACGCGGCCGGCCACGAGGTCGGCTGCGGCATCCGTCGCCTCCAGCGCCGCGAGGTCGCGCGCCACCGGCGCGCGGCGCTCGAGCGGCATGGTGGCCAGCGCCACGCGGGCGAGCTCCGTCGCCAGCACCACGGCCGCCTCGCCATCGCGCAACGGGGGGCCGGCCGGACCCGCGCGCATGGCCCCGAGGCCGACCTCGTCGGTTCCCCGGACATCCACGTCGAGGCGCAGGCGCAGGTCGCGATCGTCCACGGGCGGAGCCTAGAACTCCTGCTCAGTCGGGCGCATGTAGATCTCGTTGATGCTGGCGTGCGGGGGCTGGCCCACCGCGAACATCACTGCGCGCGCGACGTCATCGGGTACCAGCGGCTCCCCGCCCGGTGGGTCGTCGTAGAAGGCGGTGTCCACGATGCCCGGGGCGATCAACGTCACCCGCACGCCGCTGCCGTGGAGGTCCTTCCGCAGGGCCTCCGCCATGGCGGTGACCGCCCACTTGCTCGACGAGTAGAGCGAGCCCGCCCCCACCTGCCGGCCGGAGATGGAGCCCATGAGGATCGCGTGCCCGCGCGAGTCGCGAAGCGCCGGTATGCACGCGCGCAGGGTGATGGCCGCGCCGTAGACGTTGGTGAGGATCATCTCCCGCCAGAACTCCGGGCTCTCGTTGAGGAACCCGCGCTTCGCCCCGAAGCCTGCGTTCGCGACCACGGCATCGATGCGTCCGAACGCCGCGACGGCCGCCGCGGCCATGGCCTCTACCTCGTGCCACTCGGTGACGTCGCACGTGACCGGCAGCGCCACCGATGGGCCACCGAGATCAGTCGAGAGCGCGTCCAGCAGCTCGCGTCGCCGCGCGGCGATCACCACGCGCCACCCCTCGGCCACGGCGGAACGGGCGATGGCCGCGCCGATGCCCTCCGACGCCCCGGTGATCACCATCACTGGCGCAGCCACGGCTAGCGCCCGACCCTGAGCGTGTACGGGCTGCGCCCCGAGGTCGCCCGCACCGACACGTACCAGCGACCGGTGCGCGTGGCCACGTACCCCAGCCGGGGCGCGCCGCTCGACCCGCGGTTCGCCGCCGCCGGGCTGCCGGACGTGATCGTGCGCGTGCCGGGTGGCCAGAGGGCCAGCTTCAGCCGCGCGCGCGTGGCGCGGGCCGACAGCCGCAACGTCTGCCCCTTGCGGAGGATCAGCGGGTAGACGTCGACGGTGTCGTTCCAGCCGTCGGCGAAGCCGCGCGTGGTGGCGACCGGGGAGAGCGCCTTCGCGCGACGCACCTCCGGTATGTCGCTGTTGGGCTCGTAGGGATCGTCAGGCGGCAGGGGGAGGGTGATGGCCGCGCGGGGATTGATGAGCCCCGACCCCGTGGCAGCGTCGCGGCCGCGCGGCCCCATGTCGGTGGCCGTGTTGATGAGCTGCATGAGCACCTGGTATGCCGAGGCGCCCGGGTTCACCGCGAACACCTCGGCGGCCACGCCGACCACGAAGGGAGTGGCCATGGAGGTGCCCTCCTTGATCGCGTAGCCAGGCGACACTGCGCCCTGCGTGATGCGCGGCGGCACCGACGAGATGATGTCGACCCCCGGGGCCACCAGGTCGACCGAGCGGTTGCGCGTGCTGAAGGTGGCAAGCCCGTAGGGCGTGGGGCAGTCGGCGTTCACCACGCCCGAGCACTGGGCCGCCACGCCAAGGACGTTCCAGTATCCGGCGGGGTAGTTGACCGCGCCGTAGTCCTGGCCGTCGTTCCCCACAGAGGCGACGATGAGGGCATCACGTGCGAAGGCCCAGTCGATGATGCGCTGGAAGGCCGGGGAGTCGCCCACCCCTCCGGCCGAGATGTTGATCACCTTGGCGCCGTTGTCCACCGCGTAGCGAATGCCCTTGATCATCGTCTCGTCGGTGGAGTAGCCGTCCTTGTCGGAGATCTGCACCGGGATGACCTCGGCCGTGCCCAGCGCGCCGGGCGCCACGCCCACCACGCCCAGGCCGTTGATCGGCGCGGCGGCGCTGCCGGCGACGTGCGTGCCGTGGCCGGTCTTGCCCCAGTCCTCGGCCGACTGCCGCCCGGTCTGCGCGCTGTAGGGACGCACGAGGGGCGAGTTCGGCCCCGACCACTCGGGGTGCGTGGAGTCCACGCCGCTGTCGAGGATCGCGATGCGCGGTCGTGGCGGGGTGCCCACGAGGTCAAGGCCCCATGTGGTGGCCGGCGTCGTGAGCGCCCACTGGCGACCGTTCGCGAAGTACTCGTCTGTGGGCGCCGAGGGCACGGGGGTGAGCGGGGACGGCGGGGCGACCGGTGCCTGGTTCGACCCCCTGCGCTCATCGCTGCGGCGCGCGAGCGACCACGCCGCCGACTCCACGCCCGGCCGGCGCAGGGCGCGCTCGCGCAGTGCCGGGTCGGCCGGGGCGCGTACCGCCCAGATGCCGGCCTCGGGTGCCGCGGGCTGGATGCGCCCGAGGCCCTCGAGCGCAGCGCGCACCACGGGCTCGGTTGGTGCGTCGCGGAAGGTGACGAGCAGCGATGCGCCGTCGGCACCGGTGGCGAGGCGCGGGGCCGCGGCCTGCCCCATGGCGGGCGCGGCGAGCACCACGGCGGCGGCCAGTCCGACCAGCCACCGGAGCGCGTGCTTACCGGGCACCGAAGCGGTTCGTGATGGGCATGCGCCGGTCGCGCCCGAAGGCACGGGGCGTGGTCTTGATTCCGGGCGGCCCTTGCCGGCGCTTGTACTCGGCCCGGTCCACCAACCCGGCGACCCGTTCCACGGCCTCCGGCGGATAGCCGCGCTCCATGATCGCCGCGGGCGGCAGATCCTGCTCGATGTACAGCTCGAGGATGGGATCGAGCACTCCGTAGTCGGGGAGCGAGTCCGAATCGCGCTGGTCGGGACGGAGCTCGGCAGTGGGCGGACGGTCAATGGTCGCCTGAGGAATGACCTCACGGCCCGCATCGAGGTTCCGCCACGACGAAAGCTTGTAGACCCAGGTCTTCGACACATCACGGAGCGGCGCGAAGCCGCCGGCCATGTCGCCATAGATCGTCGAGTAGCCCACGGACATCTCGCTCTTGTTCCCCGTCGCCAGGACCATGTCCCCGTGCTTGTTGCTGATGGCCATCAGCAGGGTGCCGCGTACCCGCGCCTGGATGTTCTCCTCCGCCACGTCACGCGGGCGGCCCTCGAACACCTCGGCGAGCTGGCCCTCGAAGGCATCGACCACGGGGGCGATCGGGATGACGTCGAGCCGGATGCCCAGTGAGTCAGCAAGGACGCCGGCATCCTCCGTGCTCTGCCCGCTCGTGAACACCGACGGCATCGCCACGCCGCGCACTCGCTCCGGCCCGAGCGCGTCGACGGCCAGTGCGGCCGTGAGCGCCGAGTCAATGCCTCCCGAAAGGCCGAGGATGACCCCGGGGAAACCGTTCTTGCCCACATAGTCCCGGATGCCGGTCACAAGCGCAGCCCAGAGCTCGGCTGCCTCACTCGGCATCGGCGCCACCACGTTGGCCTCTCCGCTGGGAGTGGCGACAGGCCGCGTTTCGACGACGACCGGCTCGTAGGCCGCAGAGACCGGCAGGCGCCTGAGCAGCGGCTCCCGCAGGCGTCGCCCAGCGGCGAGGTCGAGCGGAATATCGGCGATGAGCAGGCTCTCCTCGAAGACCGGGGCCCGGGCGATCAGGTCGCCTGCTGCATCGATGACCGCCGAGCGACCATCGAAGACGAGATCGTCCTGACCACCAACCTGATTGCAGTACGCGAGCGCTGCCGAGCTGTCGTACGCACGGGTCTGCAGCATCCGCTCCCGGCCGCTGCCCTTGGCGAGGTGGTACGGAGATGAGGAGATGCATGCGATGAGGTCGAGGCGCGCCTCCGCGAGCTCTGCAGCTACGGGGGCCGGGTACCAGATGTCCTCGCAAATGGCGATGCCGACTCGCGCACCGTCGATCTCGAGCACGATCGGCTCGCTGCCCGCTCGGAAATAGCGGGCCTCGTCGAAGACGCCGTAGTTGGGGAGGAAGCGCTTGCGGTAGATGGCCTGGATGCGTCCGTCCGCGAGCACTGCCGCGGAGTTGTGCACGTCCTCGTCATGCTCGACGAAGCCGACGATCGCCACCCCCTCGGTGACATCGCGTGCGATCTCCTCGAGGGCGGTGCGCGAAGCATCACCGAACGAAGGCCTCAGGAGGAGATCCTCCGGGGGATACCCGGTGAGCGCAAGCTCCGGAGTGAGCACGAGCATGGCGCCGCGCTCCTGTGCAGCGCGCACAGCCTCGTGCACGAGGGCCGTGTTGCCCTCGAGGTCGCCGACCACCGTGTTGAGTTGCGCACATGCGACGCGCATTCGCTGTCCTTCCGACCGCGCCATCGATGTCGAAGGGCCCGTCGTTGCGCGGTAGGATCAAGCCCGAGCGCAGGATATACGTGAGCGGGGGTAAGGCGATGAGCACGAGCGGACCCACCCAGGGGCCGGGCAAGACCGCAGGCAAGCAGGCACAGAAGCTGTCGCCTGCACAGGGCGCCCAGCAGGCTGAGCAGCGCCTCGGCAAGCCCTGCTACCACGCCGGGCAGACGGTGCCCGGCATATTCGCCTGCGTCACGTGCCAGTTCCGCATCAACAACCGCGGCACGCTGCCTGCCTGCCCCGACTGCGGCGAGATCGTCTGGGCGTACATGGGCGATGGTCCACGCCCCGTTCCCGAGGGTGAGACCGCTCCTGCGGCAGGAGCCTCCGCGCCCGCCGCGCCCGTGGAGGAGACGGTGGCGATCGAGGAGCCCCGGCAGGAGCCCGTCAAGGTGGAAGAGGGAATCAACCTGGAGCCCTAGGCACCGAAAGGGCTAACAAAGCCCTTACGTCCTGCCCCTCGCGCTGCACGCCTTCGCGCGGAACCATTCAGACCGTGAACCGGACCCTCGTCACCGTCGCCGTCGCGGCGGCCATCGCTGCGCTGCCCGCGATCGCGTCGGCCCATCACCCCGCCGGGGCGCACACGGGGGCATCGCAGACGCCGTCCGCGCGTACGGCCGGTGGGCAGATATTCGTGGACGGCGCCGGGGAAGTCCGCGTGAGCGGGAACTTCCTCGCCTTCGGCGACGTCGGCGGCATGAAGGTGAAGGTGATCGACCGCGCGGGGGATGCCCGCGTGATCGTCGGCGGGCGCCGGCTGCTCAGGCCGAAGCCGCGCGGCGGCGGCCCCGCGGCACGGCGCGGGGCCCCGCCCCGCAAGCTCACCTTCGCGCCGTCCGCCCGCGAGATGTTCTCGATCGAGGGCCGTGCCCTGCGGGTGACATTCCGCGGAGGCGGCAACGTGATGCTGTCGATCACCGGCACCGGCAAGGTGCGGCTCGACGGCGTGGGCACCTTCCGCGTGAACAGCCAGCCGACCCAGGCGTGGCCGCTCCGGCCCATCACGCTCCCCCTGCGGCAGACGCCGCGCCCCGGCCGGGGGTAACCTTGGCCGAAGCAATGGCCTCCACCGACGAACAGCCGTTCATCCTGATCGCGGAGGATGAGCCGAACATCGCCTCGTTCGCCAAGATGTACCTCGAGGCCGCGGGCTTCCGCGTGGAGGTCGCCGAGCGCGGCGACGACGCCCTCGCGAGCATCGAGGAAGAGCGCCCCGACCTCCTGCTGCTCGACCTGAACCTGCCCGGCGTCGACGGCTTCGAGGTGACCCGCCGCATTCGCCAGGGTGGCGGTGCGATGCCGATCCTCATGCTCACCGCGCGCGACGACGCGGTGGACAAGGTGGTGGGCCTCGAGCTCGGCGCCGACGACTACGTGACGAAGCCCTTCGACCCGCGCGAGTTGGTGGCGCGCGTGCGCGCGGTGCTGCGCCGTGCCGACGCACCGGCGGAGGCGCTCGACGCCGACGTGCCACCGGTACTCGAGGTGGACGACCTGCGCATCGAGGTGGGCCCGCGCGAGGTCTTCGTGAAGGGCGACGAGGTCGCGCTGACGCCCAAGGAGTTCGACCTCCTCACCGCGCTCGTGCAGGCCCGCGGCCTCGTGCTGAGCCGCGAGCAGCTCCTCGAGAAGGTGTGGGGCTACACCTTCCTCGGTGACAGCCGCACGATCGACGTGCACGTGCGGCAGCTGCGGCGCAAGCTCGGCGGCGCATGCCCCATCGAGACCGTGTGGGGGACCGGGTACAAGGTCCCGGCCCGGCGGTGAACGCGCCGCCGGTGCGCCGGCGGCCCTGGGCGACCCTCTGGGGGCGCATCGCGCTCGGAGCCATCGGGGGGCTCCTCGTCGCGGCCGTGCTCTTCATGGCCGTCGGAGTCTCTCTCATCCAGGGGCAGGCAACCACGCAGGCCAAGGACGAGCTCAACCGCCAGGCCCAGGCCGTCGCCGGCATCGTGTCCGAACGCGCGGCCACGGCCCTGCGGACCGGCCAGCCGTTCAGCACGCGCGAGCCCATCGGCAACCTCGAGGAGCTCGCCGGACCCGGCACGAGGCTCTACTACGTGGGCCTCGCCCTCTCCCCCGGCGCCGCCGACCCGTTCGGCGGACTGCCCGAGACCGTGGCGCGCGACCTCGATCCCGAGGTGATCGTCCGCGACGGCTCGCAGATCTTCGGGTTCACGCCCACCGGCGCGCGCACGCCGACCTTCGGCGCGGCCGCTCCGGTGCTGGCGAATGGCCGCTATCTCGGGGCCATCGTGCTGACGCGCCCTCAGGCCGAGGTGACCGCCGCGTGGGGCAGCGTGATCTTCCCGGTGCTCCTGGCCGTACTCGCAGGTCTGGTGGTGGCCGTGGGGCTGGTGCTCTGGATCACCCGCCGCGCCACGCGCCCCCTGCGCGACCTCGAGCAGGCCGCGCGCAAGGTCGCCGAGGGCGACCTGCAGACCACCGTCGCCGAGGGAGGTGCTGAGGAACTCGACGCCGTCGCGCGTTCGTTCAACGCCATGGTGCAGCAGCTGGCGCGGCGCGACCGCATGGCCCGCGAGTTCCTGATGCGCGTCACCCACGACCTGCGCACACCGCTCACCGCGATTCGCGGCCACGCGCTCGCCCTGTCGGACGGCGTGGTGCCGGAGGACGCCGTACCGCGCTCGCTCGGGGCCATCGCGTCCGAGGCCAACCGCCTCGAGGTGCTGGTGACCGACCTGCTCGACCTCGCGCGCATGGACGCCGATCGCTTTCGCGTGTACCTGTCGCGCACCCCGGCGGCCAACCCCGTGCGCGCCGCGACCGATGCCTTCTCGTCGGCCGCCGACACCGCGCGCGTGGCCCTTGTGACCCAGATTGACGCGCTCCCCGAGATCACCACGGATGCTGACCGCGTGCAGCAGGCGATCGGCAACCTCATCGACAACGCGATCCGGTGGACACCGGAGGGCGGCACGGTGACGGTGTCGGCAACGGCGGTCTCCGGCGGCGGCGTCGCCGTGATCGTGTCGGACACCGGGCCCGGAATTGCACCGGAGCGCCGCGAGGCGGTGTTCGAGCCGTTCACGTCGGAGGAGACCCCGGAGGGCCAGGTGGGCTCGGGGCTCGGGCTCGCGATAGCACGCTCGCTCGCCCGTGCGCTCGGCGGGGACGTGACGGTGGAGGAGGCCCCCGGCGGCGGGGCGCGCTTCGCCCTCGTGCTTCCGGCGGAGGCGCCCGAGGGAGGCGACAGGGAGCCCCCGCCCGTGGCGGACGGGGGCTCCCATGAGGCCTCTCCGGTGAGGATGGGCTAGGCCGCGTCCTCGGGGTGCGGCGCGAGGACGACGTCCCCGCGCTCGCCGGTGCGCACCCGTACCGCGTCGTCCACCGGCATGATGAAGATCTTGCCGTCCCCGGGCTCGCCCGTGTGGGCCAGCTCGAGGATCACGTCAACGGCGCGATCCACATCGGTGTCGTCCACCACCATCTCCAGCTTCAGCTTCGGTCGCATGAAGATGGTGGCCTTGGCACCGCGATAGCTCTCGGTGTACCCGCCCTGGCGGCCGGAGCCCTTCACCTCGCTGATCGACATGGAGGGAAGCCCCATGCCGGCCAGCCGGTTCCGGATCTCGTCGAACGCCTCGTGGCGGATGAACGCCTCGATCTTCTTCACGTTCGAACCCCCTTAGTCCGTGCTCGACGTTCGCACGCCGAGGTTCGCCAGGTCCATGCCGCGAGCCCCCTCGGGGAACGCTCCCGGCACCTCGATGAACTGCTCAGGGTACCCGTACATCCCGTGCTCGGCGATGTCCAGGCCGGCGAGCTCATCCTGCTCGCTCACCCGCAGGCCGACCGTGTGCTTGATGATCAGGAACACGATCAGGGACGCCAGGCCCGTGAACGCGATCGTCGCGACGATCCCGTAGAACTGCACCCAGAGCTGCTCGGCGCTGCCCCCCACCAGCAGGCCGGTGCTCACGCCCAGCTCGCCGATGCGTCCCTCGGTCGCGAAGAGACCGATGGCCAGGGTGCCCCAGATGCCTGCGATGCCGTGCACGGGGATGGCACCGATGGGGTCATCCACCCGGATCTTGTCGACGAGCACCACAAGCGGCGGCACGATGATGCCGGCGACGAAGCCGATCGCCACGGCTGCCCACGGGTCGACGAAGGCGCACGGGGCCGTGATGGCCACGAGGCCTGCGATCGCGCCGTTGCCCATCTGCGACACGTCCAGCGTCTTGAACATGACGATCGAGCCGATGGTTGCGCCGATGACGCCGGCCGCCGCCGCGAGGTTCGTGTTCACGGCGATGTCGGCGAAGTTCAGGCCGACCGCCCCGAGGGTGGAGCCCGCGTTGAAGCCCATCCAGCCCACCCACAGGATGATCACGCCCAGGATGAAGAGCGGTATCGAGTGGCCGGGTATCGGTTGTGGCTTGCCGTCCTTGAACTTCCCGATCCTGGCTCCGAGGACCAATGTGCCAACCAGCGCCGCCGTGGCGCCCTGGAGGTGCACGATCGACGAGCCCGCGAAGTCGAGGAACCCGTCCTGGGCGAGCCAGCCGCCGCCCCAGGTCCAGTGGGCGACGATCGGGTAGATCAGGCCCGTGAAGACAACGGCGAAGATGACGTAGCCGATGAACTTCGTGCGGTCGAGCATCGTGCCGAAGACGATCGCCAGGGAGACGGCGCAGAACACGACCTGGAAGAAGAAGAACGCCTCGACCGGGATGTTGTAGGCCCCGATCGCGTTCATGAATGAGTTCAGGCCGAGCGAGTTGGTGTCGGCCGCGGCGTCGGTGGCGTTCAGGAACCAGCCCATCTGGCCCCAGAACCCGTCACCGTCACCGAATGCAAGGGCGAATCCCGTCGCCCAGAACATCAGGATGGCGATTGAAAGGTTGATGACGATCTTTCCCGCCACGGCACCGGCGTTCTTCATGCGCGAGAGCCCGATCTCGAGCATCGCGAAGCCGGCCTGCATGAACAGCACGAGGATCGCCCCGAGCACCACCCAAATCGAGTTGACGGCGATATCGGTGGGCGTCGGTCCCTCGTCCTGTGCCATGGCCAGGCCGGGAACGGCGAGCAGCAGCACCCCCGCTGCCAGCGCTGTCGTCCGGAGTGACCTCAGGCGCATGTGCGCAACTCCTTCGTAGGGAACACGGGGGCCGGTCGGCTCCCCATTGCAGAGACGAGGCTATGGACGCGCTCGCGGCGGCTCCTTGTGCACCGGGAGCAAATGGCACCCCGGGCCTTCGCCGCGCGCACAAGGGCGCGGACGGCGCGATGATCCCGCGAGGGGGATCAGGCCATGATCAGGGCGACCGCGCCCGTGAGGCCATCGGCCACGCCGTCGGCCTCCGAGAGATCCTGCGCGGCGAATGCCCCGGTGGTGACGGCCACTACGCGCACCCCCGCCTCGCGCGCGGCCGCGATATCGCGCGGCGTATCACCCACGATCACGACGTCGCCATGCGCGTGGCTGCGACGTGCGCGCGACATCGCGACGCCCACCAGATCGGACCGCCGCTCGGCATCCGACCCGAACCCGCCCCCGGGGCCGAAGCGATCAGCGAGGCCTGCGGCCGCCACCTTCGCGCGGCCGATGGGCTCGAGATTGCCCGTGAGGAGAGCGATCTCGGCGCCGCCGGCCACGAGCCCGGCGGTCACTGCCGGAGCATCGGTCGCCGCTACCGGCGCCGGGTGGTCGCCGGCCACCCGCTCGTGCACCTGGCTGGCGATGATCATCCACTCGGCGATGCCCGAGTCGATCGCCGCGTCCGCCACCCCATGCCCCCTCAGCACGAGGCGCGCGATCTCCCGGTCAGTACGCCCAGCGGGGTCGACGGCCCACACATCATCCGGCGCGACGGGCACCGACCATACGCGGGCCATGGCATCGACCATGGCCCGCGTATGCCCTTCGGGACGCCCGTGCAGGAGGGTCCCGTCGATGTCGAAGAGCACCAGCACGTACTCAGTGTGACGTGATCGGCGCCCCAACGCTCGAGATCGGCTCCTCCGGCTCCGCGCCGACCACCTCGATGAACCGCTCCGGGTAGCCGAACATGCCGTGCTCCGAGATGTCGAGCCCGGCCATCTCGTCGGCCTCCGACGCACGCAGCCCCACGGTGACCTTGATCAGCGAGAACGCCAGCCATGCCGTGACGAATGCGAAGCCAGCGATGGCGACGAGGCCAACGAACTGCCAGCCCAACTGCGAGAAGCCGCCGCCGTACACGAGACCGGGTCGCCCGCCGAGCCGTGAAGCCGCCTCGGACGTGGTGAAGATGCCCGCGGCGAGCACTCCGACGATGCCACCCATGCCGTGCCCGGCAAATACGCCGATCGGATCATCGATTCCGCGCCGGTCGATGAAGAGGACCATCGGGACCATCACTGCCCCGGCGACGAGGCCGATGATCGCCCCGGCCCAGGGCTCCACGAATGCGCATGGCCCGGCGATGGCGCCGAGGCCGGCGATGGCGCCGTTGCCCATCATGCCGATGTCGAAGCTGCCGAGCATCACGCGCGCCATTACCACGGCCGCCAGCACGCCGAAGGCGCCGGCGAGGCAGGTGACCACGACGACCTGGCCGATGGGCTTCCCCTCGGCGCCGAGGAATGACCCGGCGTTGAATCCCATCCAGCCCACCCAGAGCAGCAACACCCCCAGGATCGCCAGCGGCATCGAGTGCCCCGGAATGGGCTGTGGTATTCCGTCGCGATACTTGCCGATGCGGGCGCCCACGACGATGGCGCCCGCGAGGCCCGCGAATGCGCCGGTCACGTGCACCACCCCCGAGCCGGCGAAGTCCTGGAAGCCATTCTCGTAGAGCCAGCCGCCGCCCCACACCCAATGCGCGACGAGCGGGTAGATGATGCCCACGAACAGGACCGCAAAGGGCAGGTAGGTGACGAACCTGGCGCGGTCGAGCATGGTGCCCCACACGATCGCCAGCGCCACGGCCGCGAACATCGACTGGAAGAAGAACTTCGTGGCCTCGTCGATGCCGGAGTACGAGAGCGACCCGACCCCGCCGGCGTTCCCGATCTCGATGAACCAGGCGGTCGAGCCGAACACCCCGTTTCCATCGCCGAAGGCGATGGCGTAGCCGACGGCCCAGAACACGACGAGGGCGAGCGCGAAGTTCACGAGGATCTTCGCGGCCACCGCCCCCGAGTGCTTCATGCGCGAGAGGCCCATCTCGAGGCACGCAAACCCGGCCTGCATGAGCAGCACCAGGCACCCGGCCACCACCACCCATACGGTGTCAATGGCGACGCTATTCACTTCGACCTCCGGGAAAGGGGATTCAGATCACCCCGTCGCGGGGTGCCCGCACGCTCTCAAGCGGACCGCCGCCACGCGCATGGCCCGGCGCACAAGCGCTACCCAGAACGACTGGCCACAGGGCCGACCCGACCTACGGCCCTTTCACTACCGTCGGCGTGCGTCCTCTGCGTTGCCACGGGCGAGGGCGTGGCCGTGATGGTGCCCCGGGGGTTTCCCCTCCCTGGCCCCCGGGGGCCGGGAGGGGGGTGGCGTCGCGGGAGAGGCGGCGGGGGTGCGGATATGGGTTCCCTACGCCATAGAACCCCGTCGCCCCTCTTCGGACCCCGCCGGCCGTTACTCTCTTCGCACAGCACCTCCCCACCAAGGACCCCCATGCGCCTTCGCACCACCGCCATCCTCGCCAGCGCCGCCTTCGGGCTGGCGATCCCCGCCTCCGGGCTCGCCGGGGTCTCGACCACGATCGGCACCGGCAAGAAGACCTGCGTGCTCAAGCCCGGGGCCGACTGCCGCGGCGTCGTCCACCGCTGGACCGCCGAGCACCACGGCAACCTGCGGGGGGCGAAGTTCACCAAGGCCGACCTGCGGGGCGTGGACTTCAGGGGGGCCGACCTCCGCAAGGCGGACTTCCGGGGGGCGAAGCTGCGGCACGCCGATCTGCGGGGGGCAAAACGGAAGGGGGCGAAGTTCCACTACGCCGCGCCCGTGCATGGGAAGAATGCGAAGCGGGGCAACGCGACGCCCGCATGCGCGCCGAGGTGCGGGGGCGCGGACTTGGCCAACGCGGACTTGGCCAACGCGGACTTGGCCAAGGCGAACCTGTCCTTTGCGAACCTATCCGGCGCGAACCTGTCCGGGGCAAACCTGACCCCGTACACGAACCTGATGGGCGCGGGCCTATCCGGCGCGAACCTGTCCGGCGCGAACCTGTCCGGCGCGGACCTCTTCTACGCGTACCTGAACCACGCGAACCTACGCAGCGCGAAC
>JAURGT010000109.1 GCA_030833665.1 Miltoncostaeales bacterium | reverse complement strand
GGCATCGGCGATGGTGTTATGCCTGTTTCCGCGCACCGGCTGGAACGATTTCATCACGGCCGCGGCACTGGGCGCACTGATCGGAACGCTGGTGCAGCTGTGCGAACGTAACCGCCACCTGAAAGATGCCGTGGAGGCCGTGGCGGCCCCGGAGGCCCTGGAGGCTTTAGAGGCTCTTTCAGAGGAGGCTTTCGTGGCGCCAGCCGTGGCGGCGCAGGCATGCGTGGCGGGCGTGGCGGTGGGCGTGGCCGCGGCGGCGGCCGTGGGCGTGGGCGCGGGCGTGGCAGCAGCGGCGGTGGCGGCCGCGGCGCCGGCGCCGCCGCTGCTGCGAGCCGCAAGCGCGGCCGGCTGCCAGAAGCAGCAGCAGGGGCAGCAGCGGGAGCAGCAGAGGGAGCAGCAGAGGGAGCAGCAGAGGCATTCTTAAAATGCTCTGGTGTAAGTAAAAAATTGTTCATAATCTCTTGAACAATTGGATAACGAGCTTGCCCATCTTTACCAATATATCCATTAACAACCAATGCCCTAGCCTGAAGTTTAC
>JAURGT010000108.1 GCA_030833665.1 Miltoncostaeales bacterium | reverse complement strand
ACGCCCAGGTCGCGGTCGAAGAGCGCGAGCACCACGATGGACGCCGCGAGCGCGAGGAACGATCCGACGAGGGCGATGGCCCGGGCCGCGCGCCGCTCGCGCGCCGGCACGAAGGCCAGCACCAGGGCGGTGACCAGCGGGACCAGGATGACGGTCGAGACCCAGGGCATCAGGAGGTCCCCGCCACGACGAGGGCGATCACGATGCCGGCGAGGCTGATGCCCAGCACCATCCAGAAGGCGTAGGCGCGCACGAGTCCGCTCTGCGACGCGCTCACCACGCGCGCGGCCCCGCGCATCACCGTGACGGTGCCGGTGATGAGCCCCTGCGGGCCGGCCGGCTCCACCTTGGTGGCCATCACGTCGGCCAGCTCGCGGCCGGGATCCACGAAGACGTCGTCATACGCCCGGTCGAACTCCCAGGCGTCATCCATCACGCGGCGCGGGCCGGCTGCCACGCCGGCGAGGCGCTTACGGCGGTCGGGGTCGGCGCCGAACAGCCACCAGGCCAGCGCGATGCCGCCGAAGGCCGCGATGAG
>JAURGT010000107.1 GCA_030833665.1 Miltoncostaeales bacterium | reverse complement strand
ATGAGGTCACCAGTCCCCAGGCATTCACCGGTCTCCGTGCTCGCGGACTGAAGGTTCGCCGCCCTGACCGCACGGTGGCCACCGCCGACCACTCCATTCCGACCACCCCGCGGAACCTGCCGATCGCCGATGAGATGGCCGCCGCCCAGGTGAAGCAGCTCGAGGCGAACTGCGCCGAGTTCGGCGTCCCGCTCCACGGCTGGGAGTCACCGAACCAAGGGATCGTGCACGTTATTGGGCCAGAACTTGGTCTTACCCAGCCTGGTGCGACCATCGTTTGTGGCGACTCACATACTGCAACGCACGGCGCGTTCGGCGCACTGGCGTTCGGCATCGGCACCAGCGAAGTCGAGATGGTCCTCGCCACCCAGTGCCTACTGCAGCGCAAGCCGAAGACTTATCTCGTTCGCGTCGATGGAACGCTCCGACCAGGCGTCTCCGCAAAGGACATCATCCTCGCGCTAATCGCACGCATCGGTGTTGGTGGCGGCACCGGCCACGTCTTCGAATACGCAGGCTCGGCCATTCGCGCCCTCTCA
>JAURGT010000106.1 GCA_030833665.1 Miltoncostaeales bacterium | reverse complement strand
ATCTCAGCTGCCTCCCGTGGGTGCAGCCGGGGCTGCGACGGCTGCGTCCGGAACCGCAGGTTCCTCGCTGGGGATGAGCGCGACCGACACGAGCAGGTCGCCGTCGTTGAGGCCGATGCAGCGCACGCCCTGCGTGGCGCGGCCGATCACGCTGATGTCGCCCGCGCGGGTGCGGACGATCTGGCCGTCCTTGGTGATCATCATCACCTCGTCGTTGTCGGTGACCGCGAGGAGGTTGACGACCTTGCCGTTGCGCTCGCTGGTGCGGATGTCGATGAGGCCCTGGCCGCCGCGGCCCTGGATGCGGTGGGGCCGGACCTGGTGATCAACTGTTCCGCCTACACCAACGTGGACGGTTGCGAGTCGCACGAAGCCGAGGCGTTGGCCGTCAACGGCACCGGCGCAGGGCTGCTGGCCGCGGCCTGCGCCGTGCGCGGCGTGAGCCTGCTCCACGTCTCCACGGATTACGTCTTCGACGGCGAGATCCCGGCTCCCGGCTGCTACGTCGAGGACGACGCCGTGAATCCGCTCTCGGCCTACGGTC
>JAURGT010000105.1 GCA_030833665.1 Miltoncostaeales bacterium | reverse complement strand
GGCGTCGGCTGCAAAGCTGCCACCTTCCAGCCCCGCCCACGCAGCTGCGGCGTGGGCGAGGGAGGCGGCCGCCCGCGCCGTCGCGCCGCCGAGGGCGGACGCGGGGGCCCAGGCCAGGAGGCGGGCGGCGTCGCCTGCCGCGGCGACGACGCCCGCGGCGCCGCGCAGGGCGGCGGCGGCGGCGGCCAGGCGGTTCCCCGTCCCGACGACCAGCCGTTCGAACGTGTGGCGCGGGTTGAGACGCATCAGCCGCCCTCGCGCGCGCTGAGCTTGCGCAGCACCTGCTCGGAGATACCGCGCAGCGTCTCGAACACCCCGGGGCCGTGCAGCGCGTCGGCGGCGAAAGAGGGAACGCCGCGAAAGTTGATGGCATCCTCAAGCTCGGGAATGCCGTGCAGCAGCTCGGGCGGCAGGTCCCGCTTGTTGTACTGGATCACCATCGGCATCGCGCGCACGTCCACACCCTGCTCGGCGAGGTTGGCGTGCAGGTCCTGGAAGCTCTCGATGTTCTCCGCGAGCTGCCGCGCCTGCGAATCGGCCACGAACA
>JAURGT010000104.1 GCA_030833665.1 Miltoncostaeales bacterium | reverse complement strand
TCGCGCACGAACGCACCGAGCGCACGACCGAGCTCCACGGGGCGGCCCAGCATGTCGCCGTGCCAGAACGGCATCTTCCCGGGCTGCCCGGGGGCGGGCGTGACGACGACCCGCTCGAAGGTGATGTCCTCGATGCGCCAGGTGCTGGCACCCAGCAGGAACGTCTCGCCCGGACGCGACTCGTACACCATCTCCTCGTCCAGCTCGCCGACGCGCGTGCCGTCGGGAAGAAACACCCCGAACAGTCCCCTGTCGGGGATTGTCCCACCGTTCGTGACGGCCAGGCGCTGGGCGCCGTCGCGGGCGCGCACGGTGCCCGCGATGCGGTCCCACACGATGCGCGGGCGGAGCTCGCTGAACTCCTCGCTGGGGTAGCGGCCCGACAGCAGGTCAAGAACGTTGTGCAGCATGTCGTCACCGAGATCGGCGAACGCCGAGGTGCGACGGACCATGGTCGCGAGCTTCTCCACCGGGAGATCCCCGGACATCGCGGCATGCGCGACGATCTGCTGTGCGAGAACGTCGAGCGGGTTGCGCAGGTATCGCGTCG
>JAURGT010000103.1 GCA_030833665.1 Miltoncostaeales bacterium | reverse complement strand
GACTGGTTGGTTCAACATTTGCACGATCCTACCGCTCCGCAGGGGAAGGGGTACCGTGCGTCGCCTCCCACGGTGCGCCGATGCCAATCCGCGCCCCCATCAAGAGGCGCGCCTCGGCCAGGATCATGCTTGCAGGGGTGCCGCTGGGCAGCACGTGCACGATCTCAAGATCGGCGGGGCCAACGACCAGGCGTCGCCGAACGAGGTCGACGAGCTCGACCCAGGCATCGCCGACGAGCAGGAGTGGGCGCGCGTCACTGACCTGCAGCAGGTTCCAGGCGACGGCGATCTCCGCGAGGGTGCCAATGCCACCATCAAGGCCAATGAGCAGGTCGGCTTCGGAGAAGAGGCGCAGTCGATCGAAGAGATCAGCTGAATCAATGCGACGGGTTACCGCCTCATTCGCCTCAAGGCCATCCCAGGAGGTGACGGTATAACCAAGGACTTCACCACCCTTTGACTTCGCGCCGCGGGAGGCGGCCCCCATGATCCCTTCGTATCCGCCGGTGGCAACGGTGTACCCCGCCTCAGCGAGCGCCGCGCCAAGATT
>JAURGT010000102.1 GCA_030833665.1 Miltoncostaeales bacterium | reverse complement strand
AAGGCTTCGAAAGTCACCTGGCTCATCGGACCCGAAGGCGACCTGACCTCGGAAGAATATGCGGCCGCCCGAGCCGCCGGTTTCCGTCCGGTCGTGCTGGGCCCCACGGTCCTGCGCGCCGAGAACGCCGCGCTCGCCTGCGTGGCGATCACGCAGGCCCTCGCGAAGCGCTGAGTCAGCCTTTGCGGCGGCCGGCTTTCTTGGGTTCGACGAGCACGTCGTCGATCGCCCAATCCGGCCAGGTCTCGCGCGTGTAGCGCTGGAGCTCGAGGATCGCGTCGCGCAGCAACGGCGTGAGGACGCCGGTCCAGCGCAGGCCGATCTCCATGGGCGCGAAGCCTTCGAGCGGCAGCACGCGCACGCCGGGGTCGGCGATGGCTTCGGCGATGGCGAGGTTCACGCCGAGGCCGACGCCGGCGGCGACGTGCCCGGTGACCATCTCCATCGAGGGTGCTTCGACCGACTGCGGCCACTTGACCCCGCGACGGCGCAGGTCCTTGAGGAAACTCCGCGTGACGCTCGAGGCGGCCGGCAAGCCGACGAGGGGTTCGTC
>JAURGT010000101.1 GCA_030833665.1 Miltoncostaeales bacterium | reverse complement strand
TCCGGGGCCGGCGCGTGCTCGTGCGCGTCGACCTCAACGTGCCCCTGGTGGACGGCGGCGTCGGCGACGACACGCGGATCCGCGCGGCCCTGCCGACGATCGAGGCCCTGCGCGGGCAGGGCGCCCGCGTGGCGCTCGTCAGCCACCTGGGCCGGCCGAAGGGCGCGCGCGTCCCCGAGCTCAGCCTGCGCCCCGTCGCGGAGCATCTCTCCGGCCTGCTCGACGCGCCGGTCGCGTTCGCCGACGACTGCGTCGGCCCGGTCGCGCAGGCCGTCGTCGACGGACTTGCCGACGGCGACGTCTGCGTGCTCGAGAACCTGCGCTTCCACGCCGAGGAGGAGGCCGGTGACCCGGCGTTCGCGAAGGCCCTCGCCGCACTCGGCGACGTCTACGTGAACGACGCCTTCGGCACCGCGCACCGCGCGCACGCGAGCGTGTCGGGCATCGCGGCGCTGTTGCCGTCGGCGGCCGGCCTGCTGCTCGAGAAGGAAGTCGACTCGTTCGCCCGCGTGCTCGAGAGCCCGGCCAGGCCGTTCGTCGCGATCCTCGGCGGT
>JAURGT010000100.1 GCA_030833665.1 Miltoncostaeales bacterium | reverse complement strand
CGCACGAACCTCGGGCTTGGGACTGCCGCGGTCGAGCCGGCCACGAAGCTCGTCCCCGCGGGCGGCACGACCGGGCAGGTGCTCGCCAAGTCCAGCGCGACCTCCTGGGACTTGACCTGGACGACCGTGACGGCCTCGGCGACTTGGGGTAGCATCACCGGCACCCTGTCCTCGCAGACCGACCTCCAGACGGCGCTGGACGCGAAGCTCGCCACGTCGACGGCGGCCTCGACCTACCAGACGATCGCGGGGATGTCGTCCTATCTCACGACCTCGACGGCCTCGTCGACCTACGCACCGCTCGCCTCCCCGACCTTCACGGGCAACCCAACAGCGCCGACCCCTGCGACTTCGGACAACGACACGTCGATCGCCACCACGGCCTTCGTCAAGGCCCAAGGGTATCTCACCTCGTCCGCAGCGGCCTCGACCTACTACCCGCTGTCGAACCCCAGCAACTTCGTCATCCCCAACGGCACGACCTCCATCAATGTGACGGGCGGCACCGTTCGGTCTATTGATGGCTCGGACAACTTCACTTCCCTGGACGGCTCG